>NZ_JBJHAJ010000009.1:0-140014 GCF_054051015.1 Blastococcus sp. SYSU DS0616 | reverse complement strand
CCCCCGCCCCCCCCCCCCCCCCCCCCCCCCCCCCCCCCCCCCCCCCCCCCCCCCCCCCCCCCCCCCCCCCCCCCCCCCCCCCCCCCCCCCCCCCCCCCCCGGCTCACGTCGCCCGGCGTGTCACCCGGGACATCCGGGACACCTGGGGCACACCATGCCCAGGACGGTGACGAGCCCCTGGCCTTCTGCGAGGATGAACCCATGAGCGACCCCCGCCGTGACATGCCGATGCACGAGGCGCAGCACTCCTTCGACGTCGTCCTGCGGGGGTACGACCGCAACCAGGTCGCCGACACGATCGAACGGCTGGAGGCGGACTTCCGCATCGCGCTGGCCGACCGCGACGCCGCCGTCGAGCGCTCGGCCGACCTGGCCAGCCAGCTGTCGGCCCTGCACGGCGAGGTCGAGTCGCTGCGGCGCAAGGCCGCGACCGCCGCCGCCCCCACGTTCGAGAACATCAGCGAGCGCATCCAGCACATGCTGCAGCTGGCGGAGGAGGAGGCGGGCGAGATCCGGCGGGCCGCCGAGCTCGACGCCCAGGCCGTCCGCGAGCAGACCGACGCCGAGGAGCGCGCGCTGCAGGAGCGGCACGCGGCCGGGCAGGCCGAGGTCGAGCGGATGATCGCCGAGGCGCGGCAGGCCGCCGAGCAGATCATGCAGAAGGCGCAGCAGCGGGCCGACGAGCTGGTCGCCAAGGCGCAGGAGCGGGTGGCCCGCCTCGACGCCGAGTCGCAGGCCCGCCGGGCGAAGGTCGAGGAGGACTTCGACATCGCGCAGCGCGCCCGCCGGGCCGAGGCCGCCCAGGCCGAGGAGGAGCGCGAGCGCGTCTCCACCCAGGCCGCACGCCAGCGGATCGCCGCCGCCGAGCAGCACGCCGCCCAGCTCGTCGCCGACGCCGAGGCGCGCGCCGAGGCGATCCGCGAGGTCCGCGACGAGCTCACCAGCCGGCTGGTGCAGGCCCGGCGGCTGCTGGACAGCCTCCCCGACCTCGGCGACCGCGCGCAGCAGTCCCGCGACGACGCCGACACCGAGCGGCGCGCACAGCACGCCGCACCCACGGGCGAGGCCGGTCAGCGGCAGCCCGCAGCCCCGCAGACCGCCCCCCAGCAGACAGCTCCGCAGCAGCAGGCGGCCCCGGCGGAGCGGCCGGAGCGCGCGCAGGCGCCGGCACCCGCCGGCCAGGCCCCCGCAGCGGTCGCCGGCCCTCAGACCGGGCAGCAGCCCGCCGTCCAGGCCCCCCGGGCCGAGGGCGAGTCCGCCGCGGCGCGCCAGCCGACCCGCCCCGAGCCGGTGACCGCCACGTTCCCGGCGGTCACGCGCGCGGAGCCGACCACCCGCGCGCTGCCCCTGCCGTCGCGGCCGAACGCCACGGGGTCGACCCCGGCTGCGCAGGCCGCCCCGACGACGCAGTCGATCGACGAACCGGTGGGCCAGGGGCGCTCCTGATCCCCCGGTACCGCCCTGCGACAGCCCGCGTGACCCCGGACCCCCGTGTCCGGCCGGCACGCGGGCTGTCGGCGCTCCTGGCCCTGCTGCTCCTCGCGCTGCCGGCCGTGCTGGGCGCGCCGGGTCGCGCGGCCGCCGACGAGCCGCGGTCCGGCCTCCTGCGGGTCGCCCACCTCTCGCCCGACACCCCGGCGGTCGACGTCTCGCTGACCGCGGCCGCACCTCCCGGTGAGGTCCTCGTCGACCCGGGGCCCGTCGTCGCGGCGGGGCTGGGGTACGGCGCGGTGGACGCCTACGCCGAGCTGCCCGCCGGCGCGTACGCGGTCAGCGTCCGGGCCGCCGGTGCGTCCGCCGGTACCGCCCCGGTGCTCTCGGCCCGCGTCGACCTCTCCCCGGGGCGGGCCCGGACCGTGGCGCTCACCGGCACCTTCGCCGACCTGACCCTGCAGCCGCTCGACGACGACCTGAGCCCTCCGCCGTCCGGCGCCGCCCGGGTGCGGGTGCTCGCCGCCGCGCCCGCGGCCACCCCGCTCGACGTCGTGCTGGCCGACGGCCCGGTGCTCGCGGCCGGTCTGGGCTTCCCGGACGCCGGGCCGCCCGTCGTCGTGCCGGGTGGCCGGCACCACGCCCTGGTGCCGGCCACCGGCGCCGAAGCCGAGCTGGACCTGCCCGCCGGCTCGATCCGCACGGTGCTCGCCCTACAGCGCCCCGGCGGCGGCGTGGAGCTGCGAGTGGTCGCGGACGCCACCGGCCCCGCCGTCCGGCCGGTGGGCGGGGTGGAGGCCGGCGGTGGTGGGGCCGGCGCGGTCGGCGGCTGGCTCCCCCGCACCGTCTCCGTCCTGGCCGGCGCGCCCTGGCGCGCCGCCGCACGATCAGCGGAGCCCGCCGCCGCCCCGGTGCGGCTGCGCATCGCCACAGCGGAGATCGACGCCCCGCTGGTCGCGGCCGGGCTCGACGGCTCCGGCGCGCTCGTCCCTCCGGCTGACCCCTCCGTGGCGGGCTGGTACTCCAGGGGCCCGCGCCCGGGCGCCGCCGGCCCGGCGGTGCTCACCGGGCACGTCGACTGGGCCGGTCGCGCCGGGGCGCTCGCCGGACTGGGCGGGGTGGCCCCCGGGGACGAGGTGCTGGTGGACCGGGGCGACGGGACGACGGCCCGCTTCCGGGTCACCGCCGTCGACCGGTACGCCAAGGCGGAGTTCCCGGGGACGACGGTCTACGCGCCGACCCCCGGGCCCCAGCTGCGGATCATCACCTGCGGCGGGGCGTTCGACCCGGCGACGGGCAGCTACCGGGACAACGTGGTGGTGTCGGCCGAGCTCGTGACCTGATGGAACGGCCCCGCTGCAGGGGCCCGCGCCGAGCTCGCGACGCGTGGGGGGCAGCGGGGTCCTCCTTCAGCGACGCCGGGCGCGCGACCGCCAGCACACGGTGTGCCAGTGCCGGCGCCGGTCGGCCGCCGACTCGACGTCCCAGGGCTCGAGGTCGGAGTCCCGCAGGTAGGCCGGCCAGGTGACCACGTGCGGCGTCCCCGGGCGGATCTCCTGGTCGCAGCCGGGGCAGCGGTAGGTCTTGCCGGTCGAGCTGCCGGTGACCGGCCGGACCACCCAGTCCCCGTCACCGGACTCCTCGACGGCATCGACGGAGCGGGCCGGCTCCCGACGCGCAGGTCGGGAGCCGGCCCGGGGACGGCGACGGGGCACGCGTCAGCGGCCGGCGTAGTCCCGGAAACCGCGACCGGTCTTGCGGCCGAGGTAGCCGGCGGTGACCAGGTGCTCGAGCAGCGGCGCCGGGGCGAAGCCGGGCTCCCGGAACTCGGTGTAGAGCTCCTTCTCGATCGCGAGGGAGACGTCGAGGCCCACGACGTCGAGCAGTTCGAACGGCCCCATCGGGTACCCGCAGCCGACCTTCATCGCGGCGTCGATGTCGTCGGCGGTGGCGTAGTGCGCCTCGAGCATCTTCACCGCGTCGTTCAGGTACGGGAAGAGCAGGGCGTTGACGATGAAGCCGGCCCGGTCGGTGCAGGAGACCGCGTGCTTTCCCAGCTGCGCCGACACCGCGTGGATGGTGGCGGCGACGTCCGGCGCGGTCGAGATCGTCGAGACCACCTCGACCAGCTTCATGACCTGGGCCGGGTTGAAGAAGTGCATGCCCACGACGTCGGCCGGACGGCCACTGGCCTTGGCGCACTCGATGACCGGGAGGCTCGAGGTGGTGGTGGCGAGCACCGCGCCGGGCTTGGCGATCTCGCCGAGGTTGGCGAACAGCGCCTCCTTGACCGGCAGCGACTCGACGACGGCCTCGATGACCAGGTCGCGGTCGGCGAGGTCGTCCAGCGAGGTCGTGCCGGTGACCCGGGCGAGGATCTCGTCGCGGGCGGCCTCCTCGAGGCGGCCCCGGACGACCTGCTTGTCCAGCGACTTGGCCAGCGCCTTCTGCACGGCCTCGACCTTCTCGGCCGCGCGGGCGACGAAGACGACGTCGTAGCCGCCCTTGGCGACGACCTCGATGATGCCGGTGGCCATCGTCCCCGAGCCGACGACACCGACGGTCCGCACGTCGCGGGCGCCGGCCGCGGCCCCGCCGGGGGTCGGGGTCTGCGCGTCGGCGACGACCTCGGCCGAGCCGGGCTCGGCGTAGGTGTAGAAGCCCCGGCCGGACTTCCGGCCCAGCAGCCCGGCGGTCATCATCTGCTTGATCACCGGGCTGGGCGCGTGCAGCCGGTTCCGCGACTGCTTGTACATCGTGTCGAGGATCTCGTAGGCGGTGTCGATGCCGATGAGGTCCATCAGCGACAGCGGGCCCATGGGCAGGCCGCAGCCCAGGCGCATGGCCGCGTCGATGTCCTCGCGCGAGGCGTAGCGGTTCTCGTACATCGAGACGGCGTGGTTGAGGTAGCCGAACAGCAGCGCGTTGGCGATGAACCCGGCCTTGTCGCCGATGGTCACGTCGACCTTGCCCAGCCGGTCGGCGAGCGCCTCGACGGTCTCGACCACCTCGGGCTCGGTGACCACGGTGCGGACGACCTCGACCAGCTTCATGACCGGGGCCGGGTTGAAGAAGTGCATGCCGATGACCTTGCTCGGCCGGCCGGTGACCACGGACAGCTCGGTGACCGACAGGCTGGAGGTGTTGGTCGCCAGGATCGTGTCCGGCGGGCAGATCTTGTCCAGCTTGGCGAAGAGCTCCGCCTTGAGCTCCATCCGCTCGGGCACCGCCTCGATGACCAGCTCCGCGTTCGCGAGGTCCTCCAGCGAGGTGGTGAAGCGGATCCGCTCGAAGATGGCGTCCCGCTCGGCCGGGTCCAGCTTGCCGCGCGCCACGGCCCGGTCGGTGGACTGTTCCAGGTGGCCGCGGCCACGCGCCAGCGCCTCGTCACCGACCTCCACGGCGGTGACCGAGAGCCCCGCCCGCGCGAGCACCTCGGTGATGCCGGCACCCATGGTGCCCAGCCCCACGACGCCGACCTCGTTCAGTTCCCTGGCCACGTTGCCATCTCCCATCGCCGGTGATCGCGGGGAAGTCTCTCACCCCCGGATTCCGGTCGTGCGGGGGCTACCGCCCGGTAGCCGGATCAGAAGAGGCGCTGGGACGGGTCGTCGGTGCCCTTGAGGACGGCGTAGTCGACGGTGACGCACTCGATGCCCCGGTCCTGCGCCAGCACCCGGGCCTGCGGCTTGATCTCCTGCGCGGCGAAGACGCCCTTGACCGGGGCGAGGAGCGGGTCGCGGTTGAGCAGCTCCAGGTACCGGGTCAGCTGCTCCACGCCGTCGATCTCGCCGCGGCGCTTGATCTCCACCGCGACCACCCCACCGGCGGCGTCCCGGCAGAGCAGGTCCACCGGGCCGATCGCCGTCGGGTACTCGCGCCGCACCAGCGACCAGCCCTGGCCGAACGTCTCCACGTGCAGGGCCAGCAGCCGCTGCAGCTCGGCCTCCACGCCATCCTTCTGCAGCCCGGGGTCGACGCCGAGGTCCTCGCTGTGGTCGTGCAGGACCTCCGCGATGTTGATGACCAGCTGCTCACCGGCCTTGTTCGTCACCGTCCACGTGCCCGCACCGTCGGTCAGCGCCTCGTCCAGCCGGCACGGCGGGCTCATCCAGTTCAGCGGCTTGTAGGCGCGGTCGTCGGCGTGCACCGACACGGAGCCGTCCGCCTTGACCAGCAGCAGACGGGTCGCCATGGGGAGGTGGGCGGTGAGTCGACCGATGTAGTCGACGGAGCAGCGGGCGATGACCAGACGCACGGGCGACGAGGCTACCGCTCCTCGACCGGTCGCCGCGCCGGCGCCGAGTTCCGGAAAGAACCAGGACGAAATCGTGGTGACCTCCGCCACCGGCACTCAGAATGGGCGGGTGGGCGCAGCGGGAGCGATCGGTACCCGGGACGGGGAGCGCCTGGACGGCGACTGGGTGCACTGGCTGCTCGACGCCGCCCGCACCCGGCTGGGCATGGACGTCGCCTGGGTCTCGCTCTTCACCGAGGGCAGCCAGCTGATCACCTCCGCCACCGGCGACCTGGAGTCCATGAACGTGCAGGAGGGGATGACGGCCCCGCTGGAGGGCTCCTACTGCGTGCGGGTGCTCAGCGGCCAGCTCCCTCCCCTGGTCACCGGCGCCGCTCGCGATCCCCGGACGCGCGACCTGCCGGTGACCGGCGACCTGAACATCGGCTCCTACGTCGGCGCCCCGGTGCGGGGACACGATTCCCGGCCCATCGGGATGCTGTGCTGCGTGAGCCGCGACCCGGGCACGCAGCTGGACGGCGAGTCGGTGCGCACGGTCGAGCTGCTGGCCGACCTGATCAGCGATCACTTCCGGCATGCCGGCGCAGCGGGCGGCCTCGACCTCGCCGCCCGCCGGGCCCGGGTGCGTGCCTTCCTGGCGCGGGGCGCCGTCGAGATCCACCTCCAGCCGGTGGTCGACATGGTGACCGGCGCGATCGCCGGGCAGGAGGCCCTCGCCCGCTTCCCCGGGTGGGGCGGGGACGGGCCGGCGGCGCTGTTCGGCGAGGCCGCCGCCGTCGGGGTCGGCGTGGAGCTGGAGGAGGTCACGGTGCGCGCCGCGCTGGCCGAGGCCGGCCGGCTGCCCGGCGGGCTGACCCTCGCGGTGAACCTCTCGCCGGACGCCCTCCTGTGCCCGACCGTGGTCGACCTGCTGCTGGCCCACGCCGACTGCCCGCTGGCCGTGGAGATCACCGAGCACAGCCCGGTCGACGACTACGAGGCGGTCGTCGCCGTCACGACGCTGCTGCGCCGCACGGGCGTCGCGGTCAGCGTGGACGACGCCGGCGCCGGCTACTCGAGCCTCCGGCACATCCTGCGGCTCGACCCCGACGTCATCAAGCTCGACATCGGCCTGGTCATGGGGCTGCACACCGACCCCGCGCGCCAGGCCATGACCTCGGCCATGGTGACGTTCGCCCAGGAGACGGGGGCGCGGCTGGTGGCCGAGGGCGTCGAGCACGCCGCCGAGCGCGACGTCCTCGTCGCCCGCGGGGTCCGCTACGGGCAGGGGTACCTGTTCGGCCGGCCGCGGCCGGCGCGTGACGTGCTCGACCGGCTGCCCGCCTGAACGGGGACGGCCCGCGGGGAACCTCCCGGCCACCCCGACCCGTCCTCCCGGTATGAGCACCCGTCCCGTGCGCGTCACCGCCCTGCTGGTCCTGGCCCTGCTGCTCGGCGCCTGCGCCGACTCGGCCGGCGGCGGCGCCTCCGCCGAGGACCCGTCGCCCGCGGGCGAGGACGCGACCGTCGTGCTCCAGGTCGGCGAGGTCGGCGGCTTCACCACGCCGGCCCTGCTCGCCGGCCGGGTGCCGTCGGCGACCCTGTACGCCGACGGCCGGCTGATCACCGACGGCCCTCAGATCGCCATCTGGCCGGCGCCGGCGCTGCCCAACCTGCAGCTGTACCGGCTCGGTGACGGCGGGGTGCGCGACCTCGTCGAGCGGGCGGTGTCCGCCGGGGTGACCGAGACCGGCGACCTCGGCCAGCCGCCGGTCGCGGACATGACCAGCACGCGGTTCACCCTCCGCACCGACGGGGAGACGGTCACCCGCGAGGTCTA
The DNA here is from genome assembly GCF_054051015.1 of Blastococcus sp. SYSU DS0616. Taxonomy (NCBI): domain Bacteria; kingdom Bacillati; phylum Actinomycetota; class Actinomycetes; order Geodermatophilales; family Geodermatophilaceae; genus Blastococcus; species Blastococcus sp. SYSU DS0616. Next base: position 132,506 of record NZ_JBJHAJ010000009.1, on the reverse strand, counting down.
CGCCCTGGGGGTGGGGTCGGACCCGCGAGGCGAGTTCGACACGGGGCTCACCGAGGAGCAGGCGGCCGCCCGGGCCCGGTTGGCCGAGCTGGCCGATGCGCTCCGCGACCCGGTCACGGCCCTGGGCGCGGACCGGGTGAGCGGGCCCGAGCCGTACCAGCCCGACGCCGTCGCCGCGGTGGCGACCCCCTACGTCGAGGTGGACCCCGCCCAGGCCGAGCAGCAGTGGCCGGGCCCGGAGCTCCCGGGCGAGCCGATCGGCCCGGGAATCACCTGCGTGACCGCCACCGGGGAGGAGGCGCGGGCGGTGCTCGACGCCGCGGCGGAGGCGAACGCCGCCACGCCCTGGGTCACCCCCGACGGTTCGCGGTGGTCGCTGGTGCTGCGGCCGCTGCTGCCGCACGAGTCCGGCTGCGCGGACCTGGGGCAGGCGTGACGACGGGCCCGGACCTCCGGAGAGGTCCGGGCCCGGCCCCCTGCAGGGCCCCGGCACGAGCGTTCGAGTGACGGGAGCAGGGATGTCTTCTCAGGCGGTGGCGGGCTCGCGCAGGTCGGCGTCCACGCCGCCCCGCTCCTCGACCGGGGCCAGCGGGTCGATCGTCCGCGTCGAGCGGTAGCGCTCCAGGTCGAGGATGCCCTCCCGCTTGGCCACGATCGTGGGCACCAGCGCCTGGCCGGCCACGTTCACCGCGGTGCGCCCCATGTCCAGGATCGGGTCGACGGCCAGCAGCAGCCCCACGCCGGCCAGCGGCAGGCCGAGCGTGGAGAGGGTCAGCGTCAGCATGACCACCGCGCCGGTGACCCCCGCGGTGGCGGCGGAACCGATGACCGACACCAGCACGATGAGCAGGTAGTCGGTGAGGCCGAGGTCCACCCCGAAGAACTGGGCGACGAAGATCGCCGCCAGCGCGGGGTAGATCGCCGCGCAGCCGTCCATCTTCGTCGTCGCGCCGAGCGGGACGGCGAACGAGGCGTAGGACCGCGGGACGCCCAGGTTCTGCTCGGTCACCCGCTCGGTCACCGGCAGCGTGCCGATCGACGAGCGCGAGACGAAGGCCAGCTGGATGGCCGGCCAGGCTCCGGCGAACCACCGCAACGGCGAGAGGCCGTGCAGGCGCAGGAGCACGGGGTAGACGACGAACAGCACCAGGGCCAGCCCCGCGTAGACCGCGCCGGCGAAGACCCCGAGCGAGCCGAGGGACTCCCAGCCGTAGCTGGCGACGGCGTTGCCGATCAGTCCGACGGTGCCCAGCGGCGCGAGCAGGATGACCCACCACAGCACCTTCTGCACGACCGCCAGCGCGGAGCGCACGAAGCCGAGGAACGGCTCGGCGGCCTCCCCCACCTTGAGCACCGCGATGCCGATCGCCGCGGCGATGACGATCAGCTGGAGGACGTTGAAGGACAGGGCGCCCTCGGCCGACGACTGCAGGCCGAGGATGTTGCCGGGCACGATGCCGTTCAGGAAGTCGAACCAGGAGCCGGTCCGCGTGGGGTCGGCCTGGGCCGTGGCGTCGACGGAGCTGTTGCGGCCGGGCTCGGTGAGCAGCCCGAGCGCGATGCCGATGCCGACGGCGATCAGCGCGGTGATGGCGAACCAGAGCAGGGTCTGGCCGGCCAGCCTCGCCGCGTTCGACACCTGCTTGAGGTTGGCGATGCTGACGATCACCGCGGTGACGATCAGCGGGGGGACGAGGGTCTTCAGCAGCGTGACGAAGGTGCTGCCGATGGTCTGCAGGGTGCTGGTCAGCCAGTTGGGTGTTCCGTCGGCCACGGGGCCGAGGTCGCGGGCGACCAGCCCGAGTGCGATGCCGACCACGAGGCCCAGCAGTACCTGGGCCGCGAAGGGGACGCGGCGGAGACGAGCGAGCACGAGGGTGGTTCCGTTCTGGGGGGATGACCGGGCGGGCGGGACGGGGCGTCAGCCCCGACAGCGGTCCACGGTCACGCGGCCGAAGTCGACGGTGCGCCGCCGCGTCAGCCCCCAGATGTTCTGCACGGGGGGATCAGTCCTCCCGCGCCCCCGGGCATTCCGGCTGTGGCCGGGTTCACCCGCTCGGGTGCATCCCTAGTCCGGCCAGACCGGCCGCCGCTTCTCCAGGAACGCCGCCATCCCCTCGCGCGCGCCGGGCAGCTGGCTGGCCGCGGCCATGACCTCGATCGCGGTGGTATACGCGTCCTGCTCCGGCCGGTCCAGCTGGGCGTACATCGTCTGCTTCCCCCACGCCTTGCTCGCCCGCGAGCCCCGGGTGGCCCGCTCCACCAGCTCGTCGACGGCGGCGTCCAGATCGGCATCGGGCACGACCCGGTTGACCAGCCCCCAGTCCAGTGCCGTCGCCGCGTCGATGACGTCGCCGGTCAGCGCCAGCTCCATGGCTCGCTTGCGGCCGACGTTCCGGGCGATCGCGACCATCGGGGTGTGGCAGAACCAGCCGCCCTTGCCGCCGGGCGCGGCGAAGCCCGCGGACTCGGCGGCCACCGCCAGGTCGCACGAGGCCACGAGCTGGCAGCCGGCGGCCGTGGCCAGGGCGTGCACCCGCGCCACGACGACCTGCGGCACGTCCTGGATCGTCTGCATCAGCTCGGTGCACAGCCGCAGCAGGCTGCGCACCTCGGGCAGGGAGGCCCCGGCGACGTCGGCGAAGTCGTGGCCGGCGCTGAACACCGGCCCCTCCGCGCCGAGCACGATGCCCGCGGCGTCGCTTCCCCCCGCCTCGGTGACGGCGGCGAGCAGCTGCGTCAGGTGCTCGCGGGAGAGCGCGTTGCGCTTCGACGCGCGCGTCATCGTGATGCGGACGACGTCGCCGTCGCGCTCGACCCGGGGTGCACCGTCGGCCATGCCCGACCTCACCACGTCCGGGCGCGCTCGGCAACGACGATCGCGCTCCGAGCGGGGAAGCTGGGCCGGTGCCCGAGACCGAGCCGCTCAGCCCGACCGCCCCGCGACCGGCGGGCCGCACCGTGTTCACCCAGGGCTGGCGCGACGTCGCGTTCCTCCACTGGGCGGTGGACCCGGTGCGCGTCGCTCCCCTGCTGCCGGCCGGCACCCGCCCCGACGTGCTCGACGGCGCCACCTACGTCGGGCTGATCCCGTTCCGCATGCAGCGGATCGGGCTGCTCGGGGCGCCGGGCATCCCCTACCTCGGCTCGTTCGCCGAGACCAACGTCCGGCTCTACTCGGTCGACGAGCAGGGCCGCCGCGGCGTCGTCTTCCGGTCGCTGGACGCCGGACGCCTCGTTCCGGTGGTCACCGCCCGCTGGGCCGCTCGGCTGCCGTACGCGTGGTCGCGCATGCGGATCGAGCGCGCCGGCGACCGCCTGACCTACAGCTGCCGCCGGCGCTGGCCCGCGCCCGCCGGGGCCCACAGCAGCCTCACGCTGCAGGTGGGCAGCCGGCTGCTCCGGCCGGACCCGCTGGCGCTCTTCCTGACCGCCCGGTGGGGGCTGCACCGGCCCGGACGGGGTGGCCCGGCCTACTGGCCCACCGAGCACCCCGCCTGGCCGCTGCACCGGGCGGAGCTCGTCGCCCTCGACGACACGCTGCTGCCCGCGGCGGGCCTGGGCGACGTCTCGGGCCCGCCCGACAGCGTGCTGTTCTCCCCGGGCGTCGACGTCCGCTTCGGCCCGGTGGTCAGGCCGGCGCGGGCACCAGGTCGGGCAGACCGTTCGCCTCGCGGACCACGTCGACGACCTGGCCCATGATGTCGTTCAGGCCGAAGTCCTTGGGCGTGAAGACCCGGGCGACGCCCTGCTCCCGCAGCCGCCGGGCGTCGCTGTCGGGGATGATCCCGCCGACCACGACCGGGACGTCGTCCAGCCCGGCGTCCCGGAGCCCCTGCAGCACCGCCGGGACCACCTGCAGGTGGGAGCCCGAGAGCACCGACAGGCCCACCACGTGCACGTCCTCCTCCACGGCGGCGCTCACGATCTGCGCCGGCGTGAGCCGGATGCCCTGGTAGATGACCTCGAACCCGGCGTCGCGGGCCCGCACGGCGATCTGCTCGGCGCCGTTGGAGTGGCCGTCCAGGCCGGGCTTGCCGACCAGGAAGCGCAGCCGCCCACCGATCTCCTCACCGGTGGCCCGCACCCGCTCGCGGACGGCGGTCAGGTTCTCGTCGGCCTCGCCACCGCCGGCGGCCGCGGCCACGCCGGTGGGGGCCCGGTACTCGCCGAACACCTCGCGCAGCACGCCGGCCCACTCCCCCGTGGTCACGCCGGCGCGGGCGCAGGCGAGGGTCGCGGGCATGAGGTTGACGTCGGAGGACGCCGCCTCGCGCAGCGCCTCCAGGGCCGCGCGCACCGGTTCGGGGTCACGGTCGGCACGCCACTTCCGCACCGCCTCGCACGCGGCGGCCTCGACGGCCGGGTCCACGACCATGATCGCGGTGTCGAGGTCGGCGGTGAGCGGGTTGGGCTCGGTCGTGTCGAACCGGTTGACGCCCACGACGACGTCCTCACCACTCTCCATCCGCCGCCGGCGCTCGGCCAGCGAGGCGACCAGCTCGCCCTTCATGTAGCCGGACTCGACGGCGGCCACGGCCCCGCCCATCTCCTGCACGCGGGCGATCTCGGCCCGGGCGCCCTCGACGAGCTCGGCCACCTTCTTCTCGACGACGACCGAGCCGGTGAACAGGTCCTCGTACTCGAGCAGGTCGGTCTCGTAGGCGAGCACCTGCTGGAGGCGCAGCGACCACTGCTGGTCCCACGGCCGGGGCAGCCCGAGCGCCTCGTTCCAGGCCGGCAGCTGCACGGCGCGGGCGCGGGCGTCCTTGGACAGGGTCACGGCGAGCATCTCCAGCACGATGCGCTGGACGTTGTTCTCCGGCTGCGCCTCGGTCAGGCCGAGGGAGTTGACCTGCACCCCGTACCGGAAGCGCCGGTGCTTGGGGTCCTGGACGCCGTAGCGCTCCTCCGTCAGCTCGTCCCAGAGCTGGGTGAAGGCCCGCATCTTGCACATCTCCTCGACGAAGCGGACGCCCGCGTTGACGAAGAAGGAGATGCGGGCGACGACCTCGCCGAAGCGCTCCTGCGGCACCTGGCCGGAGTCGCGGACCGAGTCCAGGACCGCGATCGCGGTGCTCATCGCGTAGGCGATCTCCTGCACCGGCGTGGCCCCGGCCTCCTGCAGGTGGTAGCTGCAGATGTTGACCGGGTTCCACTTCGGCATCGTCGTGACTGTGTAGGCGACCATGTCCGTGATCAGCCGCATCGACGGCGCCGGCGGGAAGACGTAGGTCCCCCGCGACAGGTACTCCTTGATGATGTCGTTCTGCGTCGTCCCCGCCAGCTTGGTGACGTCGTGCCCGTGCTCCTCGGCGACCGCCTGGTAGAGCGCGAGCAGCCACATGGCGGTGGCGTTGATCGTCATCGACGTGTTCATCTCGTCGAGCGGGATGCCGTCGAAGAGCGCGCGCATGTCACCGATGTGCGTGACCGGCACGCCGACCTTCCCGACCTCCCCGCGGGCGAGCTCGTCGTCGGGGTCGTAGCCGGTCTGCGTCGGCAGGTCGAAGGCGACCGAGAGGCCGGTCTGCCCCTTCGCCAGGTTGCGGCGGTAGAGGGCGTTGGACTCGGCCGGCGAGGAGTGGCCGGCGTAGGTGCGCATGACCCAGGGGCGGTCGCGCTCGTTCGGCGTCTGCGGGAACGGCATGCCAGCGGAGTGTAGGGCTGTTACCCGCGAGTAGCAGCCCCGCGCCCCGACGTGTGCAGTGGCACACTCGTCCGGCGGAAGCACCTCGTGCCCCCGGGCACTCGCTCCGCCCGGGCCACGCCCCGGCACGAGGGCCGCAGGGAGGTCCGGTGGAGGTGGGGAGCCTGCCCCTCGAGCTGGGTCCGGTGGTCGCGGTCGCCGTGGTCGCGGTGCTGGCTCTGTTCACCCGGTGGGCCTTCGGCGGCGATCCGGCCGGGGGCCGGCGCGCCGGCGCACCCGACGACGGGCTCCTCACCCGCGTGGCCACGCTGACCCACCGCGAATCGGCCCTCGCGCTGCGGGCGCTGCTGTCCGACGCCGGCATCCGCTCCACCGTGCGCTACCCGGCGGCCCACCGCGCCGAGGTGCTGGTGTTCCCGGAGGACGCCGAGCGCGCCCGGTCGCTGGCCGCCTCGTTCGGCGAGGCCTGAGCTCGCCCCTAGTCCGGTCGCTCCGTGCGCCGCACCACGGCGCCGAGGCCGCACAGTTGGTCGACGAAGTCGGGGTAGCCGCGGTCGACGTGGTGCACGTCCTGCACCTCGGTGATGCCGTCGGAGCACAGCCCGGCGAGCACGAGCCCGGCACCGGCGCGGATGTCGGTGGCCAGCACCGGCGCGCTGGAGAACCGCTCGCGGCCGCGGACGACGGCGTGGTGCCCGTCGATCCGGACGTCGGCGCCCAGCCGCACCAGCTCGTTGACGAACATGAAGCGGCCCTCGAACACGTTCTCCGTGATCAGGGCCGTGCCGGTGGAGACGGCGGCCAGCGCCACCGCCATCGGCTGCAGGTCGGTGGGGAAGCCGGGGAAGGGCAGGGTGACGACGTCGACGCAGCGGGGCCGGTCGGCCATCGCGACGCGGATGGCACCGGGCAGCGCCTCGACGGTGGCGCCGGCGTCGGTCAGCTTGTCCAGGGCCACGGTGAGGTGCTCGGCGACGCCGCGCTCGATGACGACGTCGCCGCGGGTCATCACCGCCCCGATCGCCCAGGTGCCGGTCACGATGCGGTCGGGCACGGTCGTGTACTCGACGGGGCTCAGGGAGTCGACGCCCTCGACGGTGATGGTGGAGGTGCCGGCGCCGTCGATGCGCGCGCCCATCTCGCAGAGCATCCGGCAGAGATCCACGATCTCGGGTTCGCGCGCTGCGTTGTCGACGACGGTCGTGCCCTGCGCGAGCACCGCCGCCATCACCAGGTTCTCCGTGGCCCCGACCGACGGGAAGTCCAGCCAGATCGACGTCCCGGTGAGCTGGGGCGCCGTCGCGACGAGGAAGCCGTGCTCGCTGACGATGGTGGCGCCGAGCCGCTCCAGGCCGGAGATGTGCATGTCCAGCCCACGGGAACCGATGGCGTCACCACCTGGCAGCGCCACCCGCGCGCTGCCACAGCGGGCGACGAGCGGGCCCAGGACGCTGATCGAGGCGCGCATGCGGCGCACCAGGTCGTAGTCGGTCTCGGTCGAGGGCTGGTCCGGGACGTCGATCGTCAGGCGGCCACCGCCGCCACTGCCGGGCGTGCGCTCGTAGGAGACCGCGCAGCCCAGCCGGCGCAGCACCTCGCTCATGATGGCCACGTCGAGGATGTCGGGCACCTCGTCGATGGTCGAGCGCCCGGCGGCCAGCAGCGCGGCCGCCATGAGCTTCAACGCGCTGTTCTTGGCACCGGTGACCCGCACCCGGCCCGCGAGCCTCGCTCCCCCGGTCACCTCGAAGCACTCCACCGGCCCACCCTACGGCGGCCCGGCTGCAGGGCCCCACCGCGAGCCCGGCGACGTGCTGGCCCGGCCCTCCTGCAGGGACTCGCTCCGAGCGCCGGTGACGTGCTGGAACGGCCCTCCCGCAGGGACCCGCGCCGAGCGTCAGCGAGGGGTGGGGGGCAGGAGGGTCCTTCTCCTAGGCTGCGGGCATGACTGTCCGGCTCACCCGCATCTACACGAAGACCGGCGATGCCGGTCAGACGCATCTGGGCGACATGAGCCGGGTGGCCAAGACCGATCCCCGGCTGGTCGCCTACGCCGACGTCGACGAGGCCAACAGCGCGATCGGCGTGGCGCTGGCCCTCGGCGCCCCGGGAGCGGAGCTGGCCGAACTCCTGCGCAGCATCCAGAACGACCTGTTCGACGTGGGCGCGGACCTGTGCACGCCGATCGTGGCGGAGCCGCAGTACCCGCCGCTGCGGGTGACGGCCGCCTACACCGAGCGGCTCGAGGCGGCGTGCGACACCTACAACGAGACGCTCCCGAAGCTCGACAGCTTCATCCTGCCCGGCGGTACCCCGCTGGCCGCGCTGCTCCACCAGGTACGGGTGGTGGTGCGCCGGGCCGAGCGCAGCGTCTGGGCGCTCCTGGAGAGCGACGCCGAGCGCACCAACCCCGAGACCGCGCGCTACCTGAACCGCCTGTCGGACCTGGTGTTCATCCTCGGCCGGGTGGCCAACCCCGAGGGCGACATCCTGTGGGAGCCCGGGGCGCACAGTGGCGTCCACGCCCAGCGCCGCGCTGCCTCGCGGGAGGACTGAGCCGCCCGCTCAGCTACCGGGGGGCGCCGACTCCACCCAGGACAGGAAGCCGGTCACCGTGGAGCGGTCCATGGCCAGCTCCCGGCGCCCCTGCGCGGTGCTGCACGACAGCACGTGGACGTCGGCGGGCAGCGCGAGATCCTCGCGTCCCGCCGGTCGCTGGGCGAGCACGCGGAACCCGGCCCGGGTGAGCCGCTGCTGCGGGCGCACGGAGAGCGAGAGGGCCCGGTACCAGAGCAGGGCGTCGCCGCCGTACCAGGCGACACCCACCGACCAGCGCGGCGTCCCCTCGGGGCGCAGCCACATGGTGACCGCGCCGAGCCCCGAGAGCAGGAACCGGCGGCGCAGCAGGAAGACCACGACGACGAGCAGCAGCAGGACGCCGATCAGCACCCACAGGGCGGTGGTCATCCCGCGCGCTCGCCGGTCGGGTCAGTCGCCCTGGCCGGCCGCCCTCAACCGCGACTGCGCGCGGCGCGCGGCCGGGGAGTCCCCGTCGCTCTCGGCGCGCCGCAGCGCCTCGCGAGCGCGCTCCACGTCGATCTCCGAGGAGATCTCCGCCGTCTCGGCCAGGATGGAGACACCCCGCTCGGTGACGGAGAGGAAGCCACCGTGGGCGGCGATCACCATGTCCTCGCCCGACTCGGTGCGGATCGTGACGACGCCGCCGTCCGCCAGCTGGCCGAGCAGCGGCGCGTGGCCGGGCAGGACACCGAGCTCGCCCTCGGTGGTGCGGGCGATGACGCGCGTGGCCTCGCCCGACCAGATCTTGCGCTCGACGGCCACCAACTCGACCTGCAGGGTCGCCACGACACTCCTCGGGGTCCACCTCTCCACCGGGGAAGAGGTGCGCTGCGGTTCGTGCTCCGCCGGCCCGGGCGGGACGGCGGACGATGCGGCCACTGTACCGGCGTGTCGCGCGTGGCCCCCGCCCAGGGCCTGCCCGGACCGCGAGCGGTGGGGGCAGAGGCGTCCTTCCTCAGGCGGCGCGACGGTAGAGCAGCGTCCAGCGGCCGACGCGCACCCACGGGTGCCGGACGCAGCTGGCCGCCGCCCAGCGCTCGGTGTCGAAGTCCGCGATCCGCCGGTCCACCGGCGCGCACGGCGGCCAGGTCCAGTCGGGAGCACTCCGGCTCCCGGACGGCAGTAGCGCCCTGTCCCGTTCCACGTCGCCCCTCGTGCCGGCGCCCGTCTCCCGGGCGCGCCTGCGGGCATGGTCGGCAGGTGCGCGGCCTCCCCGCAGACCCCGGAGCGCAGAACCACCCGATCGGGCGATCCCCACCTCCGGAACGCCGACGGCCGGGCCCCCTCTCGGGAACCCGGCCGTCGGGACGTACTGGATCGGTCCCGCTGCGGGGCCCCACGCCGCGCGGAGCGTGGCGTGGGGGGCAGCGGGATCCCTTTACTTCCGGAGCTTCGCGGCGTTCTTCTCGAGGTCCTCGAGACCACCGCACATGAAGAAGGCCTGCTCCGGGACGTTGTCGTACTCGCCCTCGGTGATCGCCTTGAACGCCTGGAGCGTCTCCGCCAGCGGCACGAACGAGCCCGGCTGACCGGTGAAGGCCTCGGCCACGAACATGTTCTGCGAGAGGAAGCGCTCGACGCGCCGGGCCCGCTGGACGGTGACCTTGTCCTCCTCGGAGAGCTCGTCGATGCCGAGGATGGCGATGATGTCCTGCAGCTCCTGGTAGCGCTGCAGCACCTGCTTCACGGTCTGGGCGATCTCGTAGTGCTCCGAGCCCACGTACTGCGGGTCGAGGATCCGGCTGGTGGAGTCCAGCGGGTCCACGGCCGGGTAGATGCCCTTCTCCGAGATCGGCCGCGAGAGCACGGTCGTCGCGTCGAGGTGGGCGAACGTGGTGTGCGGCGCCGGGTCGGTGATGTCGTCGGCGGGCACGTAGATCGCCTGCATGGAGGTGATCGACCGGCCACGGGTCGAGGTGATCCGCTCCTGCAGCTGACCCATCTCGTCGGCGAGGGTCGGCTGGTACCCCACGGCCGAGGGCATGCGGCCCAGCAGCGTGGAGACCTCGGACCCGGCCTGGGTGAACCGGAAGATGTTGTCGATGAACAGCAGGACGTCCTGGTTCATCTCGTCGCGGAAGTACTCCGCCATCGTCAGCGCGGAGAGCGCGACGCGCAGCCGGGTGCCCGGCGGCTCGTCCATCTGCCCGAACACCAGCGCGGTGGACTCGATGACGCCGGACTCGGTCATCTCCGTGATCAGGTCGTTGCCCTCACGGGTGCGCTCGCCGACGCCGGCGAACACCGACACACCACCGAACTCCTGGGCGACGCGGCGGATCATCTCCTGGATGAGGACGGTCTTGCCCACCCCGGCGCCGCCGAACAGGCCGATCTTCCCGCCGGCCACGTACGGCGTGAGCAGGTCGATGACCTTGATGCCGGTCTCCAGCATCTCGGTGCGGCCCTCGAGCTGGTCGAACCGCGGTGCGCTCCGGTGGATCGACCAGCGCAGGGCGTCCGCGGCGTAGCCGGGCGTGTCGAGGCACTCGCCCAGGGCGTTGAAGACGTGCCCGGTGACCACCTCGCCGACCGGGACCATGATCGGGTTCCCGGTGTCGGTGACCTCGGCGCCCCGGACGAGCCCGTCGGTCGGCGCCATCGAGATGGTGCGGACGACGTTCTCACCCAGGTGCTGGGCGACCTCGAGGGTCAGCGTCTTGCCGAGGTCGGCGAGCGTGACGTCGACCTTCAGGGCGTTGTACAGGTCGGGCATCGCGTCGCGCGGGAACTCGACGTCGACGACCGGCCCGGTGACCCGCACGACCCGGCCGGTGCCGGTGGTCTGCGAGGTGGTCGGACGGTCCTCGGTGACGGTCATCTGTACTGCTCTCCTGCCCTGGGGCTCGGGTGTCTGCTGTTCGGTGGGGTCAGTCGTTGGCGCCGGAGGAGACCAGCGCGTCGGCGCCGCCGACGATCTCGCTGATCTCCTGCGTGATCTCCGCCTGGCGCGCCTGGTTGGCCTGCCGGGACAGGTTCTTCGCCAGCTCCTCGGCGTTGTCCGAGGCCGACTTCATGGCCCGGCGACGCGAGGCGGACTCGGAGGCGGCCGCCTCCAGCATCGCTGCGTAGATGCGCGTGGTGATGTACTTCGGCAGGAGGGCGTCGAGCAGCCCCTCGGCCGAGGGCTCGAACTCGTACGACGTCGGGATGCCGGTGTCGCCGGCCCCGCCGGACGCCCGCTCCTCCCGCTCGTAGTCGAACTCGTCGACCTCCTCGACCTCCAGCGGAGCCATCCGCCGGGCGACCGGGACCTGCGAGAGCAGCGACCGGAACTCGGTGTAGACGATGTGCAGCTCGTCCACGCCCTGGGCGCCGTCGGTGCCGGCCCCGGACTCGTCGTCGTCCTCACCCGCGGTGAAGGCGTCGATGAGGACGCGACCGACCTCCTGGGCGTCGGCGTAGCCCGGCTGCTCCGAGAACCCGGTGAAGGTGCCGGCCGTCGGGCGGTCGCGGAAGGAGTAGTAGGTCTCCCCCTTCCGGCCGACGACGTACAGCACCGGCTCCTTGCCCTCCTGCCGCAGCAGGGCGAGCAGCTCCTCGGTCCGCCGGAGCACGTTGACGTTGTAGGACCCGGCGAACCCGCGGTCGGAGGTGATCACCAGGACCGCCGCCCGGCGCGGGTTCTCCCGCTCGGTCAGCAGCGGGTGGTCCAGCGACGCCGAGGACGCCAGCGCCGACAGCACGCGCGTGATCTCCCGGGCGTAGGGCTTGGACGCCTCCACCCGGGCCTGGGCGCGCACGATGCGGGCACCGGCGATCAGCTCCTGGGCCGAGAAGATCTTCTTCGTCGACTGGGTGGAGCGGATGCGGCGCCGCAGCGCGCGGAGAGAAGCGGCCATGGGTCAGCTGCCCCGCTTGACCTGGACGCGCTCCTGGCCCCGCTCCGAGGCGTCCATGGCCTCGGCCTCGGGCTCGTTGCCCGCGAGCGACTGCCCTTCGGAGGTGGTGAACTGCCCGTAGAAGGTCTCCACCGCCCGCTCGAGGCTGGCGACGGCGTCGTCCTCCAGCTTCTTCGTCTGGCGGATCGACTCGAAGACGGCGTTGTCACCGCGGCCGACGAACTCCAGGAACTCGGACTCGAAGCGGCGCACGTCGGCGACCGGGACGCGGTCGAGCTTGCCGGTCGTACCCAGCCACAGCGACACGACCTCGCGCTCCACAGGGTACGGCGAGTACTGGCCCTGCTTGAGCAGCTCGACCAGACGCTGACCGCGCTCCAGGGTGGCCCGGCTGGAGGCGTCCAGGTCGGAGGAGAACGAGGCGAACGCCTCGAGCTCGCGGTACTGCGCGAGGTCCAGGCGCAGCCGGCCGGCGACCGACTTCATCGCCTTGATCTGCGCGGAGCCGCCGACGCGGGACACCGAGATGCCGACGTTGATGGCGGGGCGGACACCGGAGTTGAACAGACCCGTCTCGAGGAAGATCTGGCCGTCGGTGATCGAGATGACGTTGGTCGGGATGTACGCCGACACGTCGTTGCCCTTGGTCTCCACGATGGGCAGACCCGTCATGGAGCCACCGCCGAGCTCGTCGGAGAGCTTGGCGCAGCGCTCCAGCAGCCGGGAGTGGAGGTAGAAGACGTCACCCGGGTACGCCTCGCGGCCCGGCGGGCGGCGCAGCAGCAGGGAGACGGCGCGGTAGGCCTCGGCCTGGCGGGACAGGTCGTCGAAGACGATCAGGACGTGCTTGCCCTCGTACATCCAGTGCTGTCCGATGGCCGAGCCGGTGTAGGGGGCGATGTACTTCACGCCGGCGGCCTCCGAGGCGGGGGCGGCGACGATCGTCGTGTACTCCAGGGCGCCGGCGTCCTCGAGGGCCGCGCGGATGGAGGCGATCGTCGAGCCCTTCTGGCCGACGGCGACGTAGATGCAGCGGACCTGCTGCTTCGGGTCGCCGGTCGCCCAGGCCTGGCGCTGGTTGATGATGGTGTCGATCGCGATCGCCGTCCGGCCGGTCTGCCGGTCACCGATGATCAGCTGCCGCTGCCCCCGGCCGATCGGCGTCATGGCGTCGATGGCCTTGATGCCGGTCTGCATCGGCTCGTGCACCGACTGCCGCTGCACCACGGTGGGCGCCTGCAGCTCCAGGGCGCGCCGGCCGGTGGTGGCGATCGGGCCGGCACCGTCGATCGGGTTGCCGAGCGAGTCGACCACGCGCCCGAGGTAGCCGTCACCGACGGGGACGGAGAGGACCTCCCCGGTCCGGCGGACCTGCTGCCCCTCCTCGATCCCGGCGAAGTCACCCAGGACGACGACACCGATCTGGCGGGTGTCCAGGTTCAGCGCCAGGCCGCGGACGCCGCTCTCGAACTCGAGCAGCTCGTTGGTCATGACGGAGGGCAGGCCCTCGACCCGGGCGATGCCGTCGCCGGCCTCGGTGACGATCCCGACCTCTTCGCGGGACACGTCAGGCGAGTACTCGGTGACGTAGTTCTGGATGGCACTGCGGATCTCGTCTGCGGAGATCGTCAGCTCGGCCATGGCGTGGAGTCCTCTTCCCTGCGGGGTCGTGATCAGTGGTGGTGGGCGGTCAGCCGGCGAGCTGCCGTCGGGCGGCTTCCAGCCGATGCGCGATGCTGCCGTCGATGACCTCGTCGCCCACCTGGACGAGGAGGCCGCCGAGCACCGTCGGGTCGACGGTCACCTGCAGCCCGATGGTCCGCCCGTACAGGCGGCCGAGCACCTCGGTCAGCCGCTGTTCCTGGGCGGCGGTGAGCGGCACCGCCGTCGTCACCCGGGCGACCGACTGACCACGACGGCGGCTGGCGGCCTCGGAGAGCCGCTCGACGGCCACCGCGGCCTGACCGACGTGCGAGCCGGTCAGGACGTTGCGGAGCAGCAGCTCGGTGACCGGGCTGACCCGGCCGGACAGCAACCGCTCGAGCAGCTCCCCCTTGCCCTGCGGGGAGGCGCTCCGGTCGCTGAGGATGCGCGAGAGCTCGCGGTCGCCCGAGACGATCCGGCCGAAGCGGAAGAGCTCGTCCTCCACGTCGTCCAGCTCGTTCCGGACGTCGGCGGCGTCCAGCGCTGCCTCGGTCGCCAGGTCCTCGGCGGCCTCGACCAGGTCCAGGGGACGCGACCAGCGCTGCCGCACGCTGACCCCGAGCAGGTCGAGCCCGACCGGGGAGAGGCGGTCGGCGAACAGCCGCTGCACCAGGGCGGCCCGCTCCTCCGGCTTGCCCGCGGGGTCGGACAGCGCCCGCCGCAGCGACGGCTGCGCCTGGAGCAGTCGCGCGACCGAGAACAGCTCACCGGCCAGCGTGAGCAGGTCCTCGGCGGAGGTGGCCCGCGCCTGACCGGTGATCCGGTCGCGCGCACGGCCCAGGAGCCCCGAGGGGTCCCGGGTCAGCTCGGCCAGTCGCTCACGGGCCACGAGGAGCGCGGCGCGGCTCGAGGCCTCCATCAGCGCGCGCTCTCGGCGGTCGCGCCGCCCCGCCGACCGGTCCCGACCATGCCGTCGAGCTGGTCGAGGAAGCGGTCGACGGTGCCCTGCCGGCGCGCCTCGTCGGCGAGGGACTCCCCGACGACCCGCCCGGCGAGCTCGACGGCGAGAGCACCGATCTGGCCGCGCAGCTCGTGCACGACCTGCTGGCGGGAAGCAGCGATCTGCTCCTCGCCCCGCGCCACGATCCGCGCCGACTCCTCCTGCGCCTGCGCCCGCAGCTCCTCGAGGATCTGCTGGCCCTCGGCGCGGGCCTGGTCCCGGATCTGCGCGGCCTCGGTGCGCGCCTCGGCGAGCTGCGCCCGGTACTGCTCGAGCGCCGCCTTCGCCTCGGCCTGCATGGCCTCGGCGCGCTCGATGCCGCCCTCGATCGCCTCGCGGCGGGCCTGGAAGGCCTGCTCGAAGCGGGGCGCGACGAACTTGGCGATCACGAACAGCAGGATCAGGAAGGCGATCAGCCCGATGATGATCTCGCCGAGTGGTGGGAGAAGCACGCTCGGCTGTTCGGCGGCCAGGATGCTCATGCTCTGCACGTCCCTGTCTGGAATCGGTGATCCGTACCCGTGCGACGGGTAGGGATCAGCTGCCCGTGCCGTAGACGAGGGGGGCGACGAAGCCGATGAGGGCCAGCGCCTCGGCGAGGGCGAAGCCGAGGAAGGCGTAGGTACGGGTCAGGCCGGCCGACTCGGGCTGGCGGGCGGTGGCCTGGATGTAGGCGGCCCAGACCAGACCGACACCGATGCCGGGGCCGATCGTGGCGATGCCGTAGCCGACCGAGCCGATGCTGCCGACCAGTTCTGCCGTAACGTCCATTGCGGGGTGTTCCTCCTGTGTCGGTCGCCCGGTAGCTACCGGGCGGCTGGCGGGATCGTGCGGGTGGTGCAGTGCGTGGGGCGACCGCGGCGCGGCCACCTGATCAGATCAGTGCGCGGCCTCGACGGAACCGTTGAGGTAGGTGCCCATCAGCATGGTGAAGACGTAGGCCTGCAGGAAGATGATCAGCAGCTCGAAGAACGTCATCACGATCGCCATGAGCGCCGACAGCGGGCCGAAGACGGCCGAGAAGTTGCCCACCGTGAACAGGTAGGTGGCGCCCAGCGCGAAGGTGACCAGCAGCATGTGGCCGGCGAAGAGGTTGGCGAAGAGCCGGATCGCCAGGGTGAACGGCCGCACGACGAAGTTCTGCAGGATCTCCAGCGGCGTCACCAGGATGTAGGCAGGCTTCGGCACACCCGGCAGGAACATGATGTCGCGGAAGTAGGGCCACAGGCCCTGGTTCTTGATGCCGACCCCGATGTAGACGACCCAGCAGATCAGTGCCAGGACCAGCGGGAAGGCGAACCGCGCCATCGGCGAGATCTGGATGCCGGGGATGATCGCCAGCAGGTTGTTGGCCAGGATGAAGAAGAACAGCGAGGCCAGGAAGGGGGCGAACGGCAGCCCCTTGGGGCCGACCACGTCGCGGGCGATGCCGTCGCGCACCAGCGAGTAGCCCGACTCGCCGATGAACTGCAGCCGGCCGGGGACGATCGCCGCCTTGCGCGCCGACAGCACCAGGAAGACCAGCATCGCGGCGGTGGCCAGCCACATCGCCAGGATGATCCGGTCGAAGTCGAACTGGATGCCGAGCAACGAGAAGCCGAAGAGGGTCTCGGGGAAGAACTCGCCGATCCCCGGGGGCGTGAAACCGCCGCCGGGATCGCTCTCCACAGCGAGCACGCCGCTGAGCGCGGAAGCGCTGGAGGTCACCTTCGTCCCTTCTGCGTCCTGCCGGGCGGGCTTCGTCGCCCGCCCTGGGTGCTGCTGGCCTCCTCCGACCCGGGGAGCGGGTCGAAGGCCCCGAACTTCACGGCGACCACGTAGATGGCAACCGCGACTCCGAGAAGGATGCCCACCGGCAGGAAGAACCGCGTCTCCAGCCACCGGTCGAGCACCCACCCGACCCCGCCCCACACGGCCATCCCGGAGAGGATCGTCCCGGTGACCGCCCAGCCAGCGTCCGCCCCGGAGGGCTGACGAGCCGGGCTCGCAGGGCGTGGACGAGCGCCTCCGTCTCCGGAGGTTTTGTCGGCCATCGGCTCGGACACTATCAGCCGTCCCCGCCGCCGCTCGGCGGGTGCTCGACGGTCCCCCGTCCGGGTGGTGCCGGCGGGGGCACGTAGAACACCTGCCGCGTCCACACCCAGCGCAGCTGGATCCCGCTCCAGAGGAGCGCGCCGACCACGACCGACCACGCGAGCGTCCGCTGGTCGAGCCAGCCCTCCTCGGGCAGGGCGCGCAGCACGCCGAAGAGCACCATCGCCTTCACCATGAACGCGAGCAGCGCCACCGGGAGCGTGAGCGTGTCACCGATCCGGCCGGCCCAGGCCACCGCCAGGCCGGAGACGGCGAAGAACGCCGTGACGATGACCGCGCCGACCAGCACCGCCACCGCGTCGCTGCCCTCCCCCAGCAGCCACGCCAGCGCTGCCGCGACGACCGCGACGGCGGCGGTGACGAGGGCCCCGACGCGGAGGAAGGAGACGTCCCAGGTGCCGCCGGTGGCCGGCGGGGTGGTGCGTGAGGTGCTCATCCGACGGTCTCCCGGGGATCAGGGGAACTGGTCCCAGCGGCGGGTGGTGCAACCCCGGCGGCCCGGCGGTGCGGCGCCGCCCGGGGGACGGCGGCACGTGCGGTCGGGTGGTCGGCCCGGCTGCGCCGGCGCTGCGCCTCCATCTCGGCGGCGCGGGCCTCCCGGGCCGCCCGGCGCGCCCGCGGGCTGAGCACGACGACCACGCCGACGACGAGCAGGACGGCGATCGCCACGAGCAGCTCGACCTGCCCACCGGTGATGGAGAGCCCGACCGCGCCGAAGGAGAGCAGGGCCGCCCAGAAGTACATGACGAGCACCGCGCGCTTGTGCGAGTGCCCGATCGACAGCAGCCGGTGGTGCAGGTGCATCTTGTCCGGAGAGAACGGTGAGCGTCCCGCGCGGGTGCGCCGGACGACGGCCAGCACCAGGTCGGTGAAGGGGATGAAGAGGATGGCGATCGGCACGAGCAGCGGCAGCGTCAGGGGCAGCAGGCTGGCGGCGGAGCCGAAGGTCTGCGCGTCCACCCGCCCGGTGGCGGTGACCACCGCGGCCGACAGCATGAGCCCGACGAGCATCGAGCCCGAGTCGCCCATGAAGATCCGCGCCGGGCTGAAGTTGTGCGGAAGGAAGCCCAGGCAGGTCCCGGCCAGCACCGCGGTGATCAGTGCCGGGGCGCTCGCGACGTCGCCGTAGCCGGTCAGCCCCAGGTTGTAGCTGTAGGCGAAGAACGCGAGCGCGGCGATCGCCGAGACCCCCGCGGCGAGGCCGTCGAGCCCGTCGATGAAGTTCAGCGCGTTCACCGCGAACACGGTCAGCAGGATGGTCAGCGGCACACCGACGTCCGGGCCGAGCGAGACGGTGCCGATGTCGGCGAACGGCAGGAAGAGGAACGCCAGCTGCACGCCGATGAGGACCATCACGCCCGCGGCGGCGATCTGACCGGTGAGTTTCGTCAGCGCGTCCAGGCCCCACTTGTCGTCGAGCACCCCGAGCGCGCAGATGAGCCCGCCCGCGACGAGCACCGCGTAGACCTGGGTGTCGTCGAAGGTCCGCTGCAGCGCCGGCAGCCGCGAGGCGACCAGGACGGCGGCCACCACGCCCAGGTACATGGCGACGCCGCCGCCCCGCGGGGTCGGGATGACGTGCACGTCGCGCTCACGCGGGGCCGCCATCATCCGCAGCCGGATCGCCATCATCCGCACCACGGGCGTGGCCAGGAAGGTGACCAGCGCCGCGGTGAGCAGGACGACGACGTACTCGCGCACGGGTCAGACGGTCCGCGTCGGCTCGGGGGAGGCAGTCGGCCGGGTCGGGTGAGGGTAGGCGGGGTGGGCACCGACCAGCTCGCGGACACCCGCGGCCACCTCGGCGGTGCGGCTGCCGTCGGCGTCCCGGATCGCGGCACCGATCAGCGAGGCGATCGACTTCATGTCGGCCTCGGTCATGCCCTGGGTGGTGACCGCGGGGCTGCCGACCCGGATGCCCGAGGCGACCGAGGCCGGCTGCGGGTCGAACGGGATCGCGTTCTTGTTCAGCACGATGCCGGCGGCGCCGCACCGGGCCTCGGCGTCGGCACCGGTCACCCCGGTCTCCTGCAGGTCCAGCAGCGCCAGGTGGGTGTCGGTGCCGCCGGCCACCGGCCGCAGCCCCTCGGCGGCCAGGCCCTCGGTGAGCGCCTGCGCGTTCGCGATCACCTGGCGGGCGTAGGCCTGGTACTCCGGCTGGAGGCACTCCTTGAAGTTCACCGCCTTGGCGGCGACGGCGTGCATGAGCGGGCCCCCCTGCATCATCGGGAAGGCCGCCTTGTCGATGGCCTTGGCGTGCTCCGCCTTGCACACGATCGCGCCGCCGCGCGGCCCGCGCAGCACCTTGTGGGTGGTGAAGGTGACCACGTCGGCGTAGGGCACCGGGCTCGGGATCGCCTTGCCGGCGACCAGGCCGATGAAGTGCGCGGCGTCGACCATCAGGATCGCCCCGACCTCGTCGGCGATCTCCCGGAAGAGCGGGAAGTCGATCAGCCGCGGGATGGCCGAGCCGCCGCAGATGATCATCTTGGGCCGGTGCTCCCGGGCGAGGTCGCGCACCTGGTCGTAGTCGATGTGCTCGGTGCGCGGGTCCACGCCGTACTGCACCGCGTTGAACCACTTGCCGGAGAAGGAGACCTTCGCGCCGTGGGTCAGGTGCCCGCCGTGGGGGAGCGCCATGGCGAGGAGGGTGTCACCCGGCTGGAGGAAGGCGCCGTACGCGGCCAGGTTGGCGTTGGCGCCGGAGTGCGGCTGGAGGTTGGCGTGCTCGGCGCCGAAGAGCTCCTTGGCCCGGGCGATGCCGATCTCCTCGGCGCGGTCGACGACCTCGCACCCGCCGTAGTAGCGGCGCCCCGGGTAACCCTCGGCGTACTTGTTCGACAGCGTGCTGCCGAGCGCCGCGAGGACGGCCGGGCTGGTGAAGTTCTCGCTGGCGATCAGCTGCAGCCCACCGCGCAGCCGGTCCAGCTCGTCGGTGACCACGTCGGCGATGTCGGGATCGACGGCGGCCAGGGCCCCGAAGTCCGGTCCCCAGTAGGGCGTGCTCATTTCGGTCGCGCTCCAGAACGTCCGTGCGGGCGCCCGCGGTACCCGGCTCCGGGCGCGCGGCGGTCAGTGCTCCACGGTATCCCTCCGACGCGTGCGGACAGGTGACCCGAGAAGCGGCCCCGTCCCCCGGAGCCCGCCCTGAGCGTGCGCAGGGTGGGGAGGACGGGGGTCCTCCTAGTCGGTGAGCTCGGGCGCGATCTCGCGCAGCCGCTCGACCGGGACGGCGCCGACGCGCAGCACCCGAGGTGCGGGGCCGGTGCAGTCGACGATCGTGCTCGCCGCCGAGCTGTCCCGCGGGCCGCCGTCGAGCACGACCGCGGCGTGCTCGCCGAGCTGCTGCACGGCCTCCTCCGCGCTGGTCGCCGCGGGGCGACCGGAGCGGTTGGCGCTGGAGACGGCGAGCGGCCCGGTGCGGCGGAGCAGGTCGCGGGTGAGCTCGTCGTCGGGCAGCCGGACGGCCACCGTGCCCTCGGCGTCACCGAGGTCCCACGCCAGCGACGGGGCGTGCTCGAGCACGAGGGTGAGCCCACCGGGCCAGAACTCCTGCGCCAGGCGCGTGGCGACCGCGGGGGTCTGCAGCACCAGCCCGGCCAGGGTGGAGGCCTCGCCGACGAGCACCGGGACCGGCATGGCCCGCCCCCGGTTCTTGGCGGCCAGCAGCCGGGTCACCGCTGCGGGCGCGAAGGCGTCGGCGGCGACGCCGTAGACGGTGTCGGTCGGGAGCAGCACCAGCTCACCCCGGCTGATGGCCGCCGCGGCGGCGTCCAGGCCGGCGGCGCGGGCTTCGGGGTCGGAGCAGTCGTAGAGGTCGGCCACGGACATGCAGTCTTCCGCAGGGCTCAGCCGGAGCGGCGAGCGGTGGTGTGGCGGGGGCGGCCGGCGAGGTCGGGGTGGTCGTGGACGTCGGTGAACCCGCCGTGGGCGCGGACGACGGCGGGCAGTGCCTTCCCCTGCTGATCGGCGTGCTCGATGCCCAGCCAGCCGCCGGGCCGCAGCAGCCGGGCCGCGGTGACCAGCAGCCCGCGCACGACGTCCAGCCCGTCGGGGCCGCCCCAGAGGGCCAGCGGGGGGTCGTGGTCGGCGACCTCCCGGGGCACCCGCGCGCCGTCGGGCACGTACGGCGGGTTGCTGACCACGAGGTCGACGGCGCCGTCCAGCTCCCGCAGCAGCTCCGGATCGGTCATGTCCCCGGCGACGACGTCGACCGGGGTGTCCCCCGCCGCGGCGCGGGCAGCGGCGTTGTGCCGGGTCCAGCCGATCGCCCCGGGATCGCGTTCCACCGCCGTCACCCGCGCGCCGGGGTGCTCGTGGGCGAGGGAGAGGGCGATCGCCCCCGAGCCGGAGCCGAGGTCGACGACGACGGGCGCCGCGACGCCGGCCAGCCGCGTGAGGGCCCAGCCCACCAGCTGCTCGGTCTCCGGCCGCGGCACGAACACCCCGGGCCCGACCGCGAGCTCCAGGTACCGGAAGGGCGCCCGGCCGGTCAGGTGCTGCAGCGGCACCCGGTCGGCGCGCTGGCCGAGCAGCTCCTCGAACCGTTCGGCGGCCGCGTCGTCGACGGCGTCCAGGGTCAGCAGCCGGGTGCGTGCCACCCCGAGGACGTGGGCGAGCAGCAGCTCGGCGTCCACCCGCGGCGACTCGACGCCGGCCTCGGCGAGGCGGCGGGACGCCGCCGTGAGCAGCGCGCGGGCGCTCAGGAGCCGGCCGCCAGCAGCTCGGCGGTGTGGGCGCTGACCAGCGCGTCGATGACGCCGTCGAGGTCGCCGTCGAGCACCTGGTCGAGGTTGTGCGACTTGTAGCCGACCCGGTGGTCGGAGATGCGGTTCTCCGGGAAGTTGTAGGTGCGCACCCGCTCGCTGCGGTCGACGGTGCGCACCTGGCTGCGCCGCTGGTCGCTCGCGGTCGCCGCGGCCTCCTCGCGGGCGGCCGCCAGCAGCCGGGCGCGCAGCACGCGCAGCGCGGACTCCCGGTTCTGCAGCTGGCTCTTCTCGTTCTGCGAGCTGACCACGATGCCGCTGGGCAGGTGGGTGATGCGGACCGCGGAGTCGGTGGTGTTGACGCTCTGCCCGCCCGGGCCCGAGGAGCGGAAGACGTCGATGCGCAGGTCGTTCGGGTCGACGCTGACGTCGACCTCCTCCGCCTCGGGCAGCACGAGCACCCCGGCCGCGGAGGTGTGGATGCGCCCCTGGCTCTCGGTCACGGGCACCCGCTGGACCCGGTGCACGCCGCCCTCGAACTTCAGCCGCGACCAGATGCCCTCGTCGGTGCGGGACTTGACCGCGATCGCGACGTCCTTGTACCCCCCGAGCTCGGCCTCGACGGCGTCGAGCACCTCGGTGGACCACCCGCGCCGCTCGGCGTAGCGCAGGTACATGCGCATCAGGTCGCCGGCGAACAGCGCCGACTCCGCGCCGCCCTCCCCCGCCTTGATCTCGAGGATGACGTCCTTGTCGTCGTCGGGGTCCTTGGGCAGCAGCTGCTCGCGCAGCCGGTCGGTCAACGCGGCGATCCGCCGCTCGAGCGCGGTCGCCTCCGCGGCGAAGGATGCGTCCTCCGTGGCGAGTTCCCGGGCCGCGCCGAGGTCGTCGCGCGCCTCGTCGAGCGCGCGAGCGGTCTCCACGAGCGGAGCCAGCTGGGCGTAGCGACGACCCATCCGGCGGGCGCGGGACTGGTCGGCGTGCACCGCCGGGTCGGCCAGCTCCTGCTCGAGGCGCGCGTGCTCGGCGAGCAGCCCGGCCAGCCGGTCGGGCGCCGACGTCTCGGTACTGCTCATCGCTGCTGCCTCTCGGGACGGGGGTGCTCCACCACCGTGGAGCAGCCGGACGGAGCTGGACATGACGACGGCGCCCGTCCCACCGCGAGGGTGGGACGGGCGCCGTCGGGGGTGCTACTGGGCGTCGGTCGAGGCGCCGGCGGCGCGCTTGCCGAACCGCTTCTCGAAGCGGGCGACGCGACCGCCGGTGTCGAGGATGCGCTGCTTGCCGGTGTAGAAGGGGTGGCAGGCGGAACAGGTCTCGACGGTCAGCTGACCGGTCGGGCTCGTGCTGCGGGTGGTGAACGTGTTGCCGCAGCCGCAGGTCACGGTGGTGACGTTGTAGGCCGGGTGGATGTCGGGCTTCATGGCTGCGCCTCTTCTGCGGAGTCTGTGTCGTTCAGTGCTGTGAACGCCGGGGACCGGACGGCTATTTCCGGCCGCGCCGACGGGGCTCAGCTGCTCAGTATCCCTGATGCTCGAGCCCCGCCGGCGGGCGGGAGGGTCACTCCCCGCCGGGGCCCAGCGTCGTCTTCTGGATCTGCATGAGGAACTCGACGTTGTTGCGCGTCTTCTTCAGCTTGTCGAGCAGCAGCTCCAGGGCCTGCTGCGGCTCAAGCGCGGCGAGCACCCGGCGCAGCTTGATGACGATGGCCAGCTCGTCGGGCGACATGAGGATCTCCTCCTTGCGGGTGCCCGACGCGTTGACGTCGACCGCCGGGAAGACCCGCTTGTCCGCCAGCCGGCGGTCCAGCTTGATCTCGGCGTTCCCGGTGCCCTTGAACTCCTCGAAGATGACCGTGTCCATCGTGGAGCCGGTCTCGACCAGCGCCGAGGCGATGATCGTCAGCGAGCCACCGTTCTCGATGTTGCGGGCCGCGCCGAGGAAGCGCTTGGGCGGGTAGAGCGCCGTGGAGTCGACACCGCCGGAGAGGATGCGCCCGCTGGCGGGGGCCGCCAGGTTGTAGGCGCGGCCCAGGCGGGTGATCGAGTCCAGCAGGACGACGACGTCGTGGCCCATCTCGACCAGGCGCTTGGCCCGCTCGATGGAGAGCTCCGCCACGGTGGTGTGGTCCGCCGGCGGCCGGTCGAAGGTCGAGGCGATGACCTCGCCCTTCACCGAGCGCTGCATGTCGGTGACCTCTTCCGGACGCTCGTCGACCAGGACGACCATCAGGTGGCACTCGGGGTTGTTCGTCGTGATCGCGTTGGCGATCGACTGGAGCACCATCGTCTTGCCGGCCTTGGGCGGGCTGACGATCAGCGCGCGCTGCCCCTTGCCGATCGGCATGACCAGGTCGATGACCCGGGTGGTCAGCAGGTGCGGCTCGGTCTCCAGCCGCAGGCGGTCCTGCGGGTAGAGCGGGGTGAGCTTGGTGAACTCCGGCCGGTTGCGGGCCTGCTCCGGGTCCAGCCCGTTGACCGTGTCGAGGCGGACCAGCGCGTTGTACTTGTCCTTGCGCTCGCCCTCGCGCGGCTGGCGGACCGCGCCGGTGATGGCGTCACCGCGGCGCAGCCCGTAGCGGCGCACCTGCGACAGCGAGACGTACACGTCGTTCGGCCCGGTCAGGTAGCCCGACGTCCGGACGAACGCGTAGTTGTCCAGGACGTCGAGGATGCCGGCGACGGGCAGCAGGACGTCGTCCTCGCTGACGGTCGGCTCGCCCGCCTCGAAGCGGTCCCGGTTGCCGCCGCCGCGCTTGTTGCGGTCGCGGTACCGGCGACCGCGGCGACCGCGGCCACCCTCGAAGTCCTCGTCGTCGTCCTCGGCGGGGCGCTCGTTGCGGCCGCCGTCGGTGCGGTTGTCGGTGCGGTTGTCCGGCCGACCGCCCCGGTCGTTGCGGTCCCGGTCGGGGCCCCGGTTGCCGTCGCGGGCGCCGCCGTCCCGGTTGCCCCGCTCCGCGCGGTCGCCGCCGTCGCGGGTGGCGCCGCGCTCGGCGCGGTCGTTGTTCTCCCGGCCGCCGTCGCGGTTGCCGGCGCGCTCGCCCCCGTCGCGGGGGGTGCCCCGCTCGGCGCGGTCGTTGTTCTCCCGGCCGCCGTCACGGCTGCCGTCCCGCTCGCCGCGGTTGCGGCCGCGGGTGCGCTGCGGACGGTCGCCGTCGCGCTGCTCGTCCTCGCGCGGGCCGGCCGGTGCCGACTCAGCTGCGGGGACCGCCGGGGCCTCGGTGGGAGCCTCCGCCGGGGCGGACACCGCCGGCGCGGAGCCCTCGGTGGGGGCGCCGGGCGATCCCACCGCTGGGGCGGAGCCCTCGGCGGGGGCGCCGGGCGATCCGGCGGGGCGGCTGGCCGCACGCCGCGTGCGGACCGGCGCCTCCGTGGTCAGGGGGCCGCCGTTGGCGCCGCCGCTGACCGGGGCCTCGAGGGGGGCCGCCGACGCGGCGACGCCGGCCGGGGCGTCGGTGCCGCCGGTGGAGCCGCTCTCCGTCTGCGGCGCAGGCGCGCCGCCCTCGGAGCCGGCGCCCACCTGGCGGGCGGAGATGGCGGCGACCAGGTCGCTCTTGCGCATCCGGCCGGTGCCGGGGATGCCCAGCTCGCCGGCCAGGCGCTGCAGCTCGGGCAGGAGCATGCCCGACAGCCCGTTGCCGCGGCGGCGGGGACGGCCCGCCGTCCCAGAAGCGGCAGTGCCCTCGGCGGAGGCGGCGGCATCGGGCGCGCCGGTCGTGCCGAGGTCGGTGGTTTCGCTCACGTACAGGTCCTTCCCTGCGGGTGACCTGCGCGTCTCAGCGCAGGGGGTGCCCGGTCCCCGGCGGACCGGCCCGGAGGGCGGGTGCGCGTCAGGAGACAGGTCGAGAGGTGCGAGGCGGATCAGCGGCGAAGAGGTTCGGACATCTGCTTCGGCCCCGCGCGAGGCTCACCCGAGTGGGCGGCTACGCCGTGAGCCTAGTCGCAGCTCACGG
Organism: Blastococcus sp. SYSU DS0616; assembly: GCF_054051015.1. Classification (NCBI taxonomy): domain Bacteria; kingdom Bacillati; phylum Actinomycetota; class Actinomycetes; order Geodermatophilales; family Geodermatophilaceae; genus Blastococcus; species Blastococcus sp. SYSU DS0616. The sequence goes on along the minus strand of NZ_JBJHAJ010000009.1, from coordinate 107,038 downwards.
GCAGGACAACACCGGATGATCTCGGCGTGTTCCCCGTTATCGAGACGATACCTGGCGCACGGGGCGGTCGACGCGCGCCCCCGTCGGGTCCACCTCGAGCGGCAGCACCGACCAGTTCCCGGGAACCAGCGCGGCGATCTCCTCGATCTCCTCGGCCCCGGCCGCCCGGTCGTCGCTCCGCACCGTCCGCCGGCCCAGCACCAGGACCGACGGCCCCGCGCCGGAGACGACCGCCGCGTGCCCGGCCTCGCGCAAGCGGTCGATCAGCGCGAGGGTGCCCGGCATCGCCGCGGTGCGCTGCCGCTGGTGCAGGCGGTCCTCGGTGGCCTCGAGCATCGAGGTGCCCGAGGTCAGGGCGTGCACCAGCAGCGCTGACCGGCCCGCATTGAAGGCGGCGTCGGCGTGCGGCACGACGTCCGGCAGCAACCCGCGGGCCACCTCCGTCGACAGCGTCGCGTCCGGCACGAGGACCACGGGGAGCACGTCCTCGTGCACGGGCAGGCTGTCCGCGCCGACACCCCGCTCACCGGTCCACGACAACGTCAGCCCGCCGAGCAGGCAGGCGGCGACGTTGTCGGGGTGACCCTCCAGCTCGGTGGTGAGCCGCAGGACGGCGTTCCCGTCGACCGTGTCGACGTCCGGGCACAGCGACCAGGCCCCCAGGACCCCCGCGACGACGGCCGCGGCGGAGGAGCCCATCCCCCGGCCCTGCGGGATCGCGTTCTCGGCGACCACCCGCAGGCCCGGTGGCGTCCAGCCCAGCTCGGCGCAGGCGGCGCGGAAGGCGCGCACCACCAGGTGCGACTCGTCGGTGGGCAGCTCGCCCGCACCGGTGCCCTGCACCTCGACCGACAGCCCGCCGGGCTCGACCGCGAAGGAGACGTGGTCGTGGCGGGTCAGCGCCAGGCCGGCGCAGTCGAACGCCGGCCCGAGGTTCGCGCTGGTCGCCGGGACGCGGATCGTCACCCGGTCGGGGTCGAGGACGCTCACAGCCCGAGCTGCGCCGCGGCGGCCGCGGCGTCGACCGGCACGGTCAGCGGCGCCGGCGCGCCGGAGATCGCCCACTCCGGGTCCTTGAGACCGTTCCCGGTGACGGTGCAGACGATCCGCTGGCCGGGCTCGAGCTCCCCGGCGTCGGCCACCTGGAGGAGGCCCGCGACCGACGCCGCCGACGCCGGCTCGACGAAGACCGCCTCGCTGCGGGCCAGCAGCCGGTAGGCCGACAGGATCGCCCGGTCTGTGACGGCGTCGATGCGCCCGCCGGACTCGTCGCGCGCGGCCAGCGCCTTCGTCCACGAGGCGGGGTTGCCGATGCGGATGGCGGTGGCGATGGTGCTCGGGTTCTCCACCACCTGGCCGGTGACGATCGGAGCCGCGCCGGCGGCCTGGAAGCCCCACATGCGCGGTGTGCGCGTGGCGGGGCCGTCGTCGGCGTACTCGCGGTAGCCCTGCCAGTAGGCGGTGATGTTGCCGGCGTTGCCCACCGGCAGGCAGTGGATGTCCGGGGCGTCGCCGAGCACGTCGACGATCTCGAAGGAGGCGGTCTTCTGCCCCTCGATCCGGTACTGGTTGACGCTGTTGACCAGGCTGACCGGGTAGTCGATCGCCAGCTTGCTGGCCAGCGCCAGGCAGTCGTCGAAGTTGCCGTCGACCTGCAGCAGCTTGGCGCCGTGCACCAGCGCCTGGGCCAGCTTGCCCATCGCGATCTTGCCCTGGGGCACGAGGACGGCGCAGGTCATGCCGGCGCGGGCGGCGTAGGCCGCGGCGCTCGCGCTGGTGTTGCCGGTGGAGGCGCAGATGACCGCCTGCGCCCCTTCCTCGAGCGCCTTGGTGATGGCCATCGTCATCCCGCGGTCCTTGAAGGAGCCGGTGGGGTTCGCCCCTTCGACCTTGAGGTAGACGTCGCAGCCGGTGCGCCGCGACAGCTCGCGCGCCGGCACCAGCGGGGTGGCGCCCTCCTGCAGCGTGACCACCGGGGTCGTGCCGGAGACCGGCAGGCGGGACCGGTAGGCCTCGATGAGACCGGGCCAGCCCGGGGACACGACCGACGACGAGACCGTCATGACAGACCCTCCACGCGCAGCACGCTGGTGACGCCCCGGACCGCGGGCATCTCCCGCAGCGCGGCGATGGTGGCCGACAGCGCCGCGTCCGGGGCGCTGTGGGTCACGATGACCAGCGTCGCGGCGTCCCCGCGGCCGGTCTGCCGGACCGTGGAGATGCTCACGCCGTGCTGCGCGAACTCCTGCGCGACGGCGGCGAGCACACCCGGCTTGTCGGCCACGTCGAGGCTGACGTGGTAGCGCGTCGGCGTCTCGGCCATGGGACGGACGGCGAGGTCGGCGTAGCCGGTGGGGCCCTGGCCCGAGGCGCCGGCCACGCGGTTGCGGGCGACGGCGACGAGGTCCCCCAGGACGGCGCTGGCGGTGGGCTCTCCCCCGGCGCCCTGGCCGTAGAACATCAGCTGCCCGGCCGCCTCGGCCTCGACGAAGACGGCGTTGAACGCGCCGCCGACGGAGGCGAGCGGGTGGGCGGTCGGGATCATCGCCGGGTGCACCCGGACGGCCACCGAGTCGCCGTCGCCGTCGGTGGCGGGCACGCGCTCGCAGATGGCCAGCAGCTTCACCGTGCAGCCGATCTCGGCGGCGCGGGCGACGTCGCTGGCGGTCACCGTGGAGATGCCCTCCCGGTGGACGTCCGCGGCCGAGACCGGCGTGTGGAACGCCAGCGAGGCGAGGATCGCGGCCTTCGCGGCGGCGTCGAAACCGTCCACGTCGGCGGTCGGGTCGGCCTCGGCGTAGCCCAGCTCGGTGGCCTCGGCCAGCGCCTCGCCGAAGCCGGCGCCGGTCTCGGCCATCCGCGACAGGATGTAGTTGGTCGTCCCGTTGACGATGCCCACGATGCGGGACAGCTGGTCACCGACCAGCGACTCGCGCAGCGGCCGCAGGATCGGGATCGCCCCGGCCACCGCGGCCTCGTAGTAGAGGTCCACCCCGGCCTTCGCGGCCGCGGCGTGCAGGGCGACGCCGTCCTCGGCCAGCAGCGCCTTGTTCGCGCTGACCACCGACTTGCCCGCCTCGAACGCCGCCAGCATCAGCGAGCGCGCCGGCTCGATGCCGCCGATCACCTCGACGACGAGGTCGACGTCGTCGCGGGTCACCAGCCCGTGCGCGTCGGTGGTGAGCAGGTGCGCCGGGACGTCGGGGTGGTGCGCCGGGCGGCGCACGGCGACGCCGGCCACCTCCACCGGGCGGCCGATCCGCGCGCCGAGGTCGTCGGCCTGCTCCTGCAGCGCCCGCAGCACCGCGCCGCCGACCGTCCCGCAGCCCAGCAGGGCCACCTTGAGGGGTCCGTTCACGAGGTCGCTCCCGCGGGGTGCTCGGGCGCCGGCTGGTCGATGGCCGGCGAGGGGGCAGGGCGGTCGGCGAGGACCGCGTCGAGGGCGAACACGTCCGACAGTGTCTGACGTCGCACGATCTCCCTGGCGGCGCCGTCCCGGACGGCGACCACCGGGGGCTTGAGCAGGTAGTTGTAGTTGCTCGCCATCGACCAGCAGTAGGCGCCGGTGGCGGCGACGGCGAGCAGGTCACCCGGCTGGACGTCGGAGGGCAGCCACAGGTCCCGGACCAGGATGTCGCCGCTCTCGCAGTGCTTCCCGACCACCCGGCACAGGGCCGGCGGGGCATCGGAGACGCGGTTGGCCAGCACGCACGTGTAGGCCGCGTCGTACAGGGCGGTGCGGATGTTGTCGCTCATCCCGCCGTCGACCGACACGTAGTTGCGCACCTGGGGCGCGCCCGGGGCCCCGCTCGCGCCGAGCCGCACCGGCTTGATCGTGCCGATCTCGTACAGCGTGACCGTGCCCGGGCCCGCGATCGCACGACCGGGCTCGACCGCCAGGCGCGGCACCGGCAGCCCCAGCTGGGCGCACTCGGCGGCGACGACGGCGCGCAGCCGGGTCGCGACGTCCACCGGGCTGACCGGGTCGTCCTCGGCCAGGTAGGCGATGCCGAAGCCGCCGCCGAGGTTGAGCTCGGGAAGCACCTGACCGGTGGCCTGGTGCACCTGCCCCATCAGCCCGACGACCCGGTGCGCCGCGGCCTCGAAGCCGGCGGTGTCGAAGATCTGCGACCCGATGTGGCTGTGCAGGCCGGTCAGCCGCAGCGCGGGCTCGCGGATGACCCGCACCGCCGCGGTGAGCGCGTCACCGGTGGCCAGGGAGAAGCCGAACTTCTGGTCCTCGTGCGCGGTGGCGATGAACTCGTGGGTGTGCGCCTCGATGCCGACCGTCGCGCGGATCAGCACCGGCACCGGCGTCCCGCCATCGGCGACCCGCTTCTCGGCGAGCGGCACCAGCCGGTCGATCTCGTCGAAGGAGTCCAGGACGACGTGCCCGATGCCGGAGTCGACGGCCAGCTGCAGCTCGACCAGGGACTTGTTGTTGCCGTGCAGCGCGATCCGCTCCGCGGGGAAGCCGGCCGCCAGGGCCAGCGCCAGCTCGTTGCCGCTGCAGGCGTCCAGGTGCAGGCCGTCATCGGCGATCCACCGGGCCACCTGGCCGCAGAGGAACGCCTTGGAGGCGTAGTGGACGTCGGCGTCGGCGAACGCCCCGGCGAACTCCGCGGCGCGCCCCCGGAAGTCGTCCTCGTCCAGGACGAACAGCGGCGTCCCGTGCGCGCGGGCGAGATCGGTCACCGGGCGGCCGCCGAGGTGCAGCTCGCCGTCGACCCGCCGCGCCGTCCGGGGCCAGACGTGCGGGTCGAGCGACCCGAGCTCGGCCGGCGGCGCGCCGGCGGCCGTCGGCGGGGTGATGGTCCCGTGCAGCGGCCCTGCGGGGTGGGCCCGCATCACATGCGCTCCGGCGCGGTGACGCCGAGCACCCCGAGGCCGTTCCGCAGCACCACCGCGGTCGCCGCGCACAGCCACAGCCGGGCGGTGGTGAGCGGGGTGGTCTCCTCGTCGCCGCGGGGCAGCACCCGGCAGGCGTCGTAGAAGCGGTGGTAGGTGCCGGCCAGCTCCTCCAGGTAGCGGGCCACCCGGTGCGGCGCGCGCAGCTCGGCGGCGGAGGTGAGCACCCGCGGGAACTCGCCGATCGCCCGCAGCAGGTCGTTCTCCCGCTCGTGCACCAGGGCGGCGCCGTCGACATCGGCCGCCTCGCCCAGCGCGATCCCGAGGTCGGCGGCGTTGCGCAGCACCGAGGAGATGCGGGCGTGCGCGTACTGGACGTAGAAGACCGGGTTGTCGTTGGTGCGCCGGCTCCACAGGTCGACGTCGATGTCGATCTGCTGGTCGATCGAGGCACGTGCCAGGGCGTAGCGCGCCGCGTCCACCCCGATGGCGTCGACGACGTCGCTGAGCAGCACGATCGTCCCTGCCCGCTTGCTCATGCGGACCGGGGCACCGTCGCGCACCAGGTTCACCAGCTGGCCCAGGACGATCTCCAGGTTCGCCTCGGGATCGTCGCCGGTCGCCGCGACGAGCGCCTTGTAGCGGCCGACGTAGCCCGAGTGGTCGGCCCCCAGCACGATGACGACCCGGTCGAACCCGCGGGCCCGCTTGTCCAGGTAGTAGGCGCAGTCGGAGGCGAAGTAGGTGGTCTCGCCGTCGGCCTTGACCAGCACCCGGTCCTTGTCGTCGCCGAAGTCCGTCGTCCGCAACCAGACCGCACCGTCGGCCTCGTAGACGTGGCCCTGCTCCCGCAGCCGGGCGAGCGCCTTGTCCAGGGCTCCCGACCGGTGCAGCTCCCGCTCGCTGAACCAGACGTCGAACTCGACACCGAGGTCGAGCAGCGACTGCCGGATCTCGGTCAGCATCAACTCCATGCCGCGCTCGCGGAAGACGTGCAGCTGGGCGGCGTCGTCGCGGTCCAGCACATCCGGTTCGGACATGCGGATCTGCTGGGCGATCTCGTCGATGTAGGCGCCGGCATACCCGTCCTCGGGCACCGCCCGCCCGTGGGCCGCGGCCTGCAGGCTGCGGCCGAACCGGTCGATCTGCGCGCCGGCATCGTTGATGTAGTACTCGCGGGTCACCTCGGCGCCGGCGGCCTCCACCAGCCGGGACAGCGCATCCCCGATGGCGGCCCACCGGGTGTGCCCGATGTGCAGCGGGCCGGTCGGGTTGCCCGAGACGAACTCGACGTTCAGCCGCTGCCCGGCGAGGGCCCCGGTGCGCCCGTACGCGTCCCCGGCGGTCACGGCCTGGACGGCGATGAGGCCGAGCGCGCCCTGGGCGAGCGTGATGTTGAGGAAGCCCGGCCCGGCGATGTCGACGCCGGCGATACCCGCGTGCGTGCGCAGCTCGGCGGCCAGCAGGTCGGCGACCTCACGCGGCGGGCGACCGGCGGGCTTGGCCAGCCGCAGGGCGACGTTGGTGGCGTAGTCGCCGTGCTCGTGGTTGCGCGGCCGCTCGACGACGACCTCCGCGGGGACATCGACGGGCAGCGCGCCTCGCTCGACGACCGCGGCCACGGCGGTACGAACGACGTCCTGAAGCTGCTCCGGTGTCACCCGGCGAGCGTACTGACCGGCTTCCGGTGGCCCGCCGGGCCGCCCGGCTCCCAGCTTCCGCACAGGCGCGCGACCTAGACTCGCCCGCGGTGAGCGGGGCCTACCCGCGCGCCGGAACGCAGCGGCGCGGATGCGCCCCGTAACGAGGAGAGGCCTTGGCCAAGGACCGCACGCCCGACAAGAGCCGAGCCAGCGGTGGTGGGGCCACCCGGTCCGGTGGGCGGGCGACCGGTGGCCGCACCCGGCCGCCGACGCAGGTCGTGGCACAGCAGCGGCCGTGGGGGCTGATCGCCGCCGCGGTGGCGGTGGTCGTCTTCGCCGCGGCCGTCATCACCTGGGCCGTCGTCCAGGTGCGGGCGGCAGACGCCTCGCGCGTGGACTCGATCGACGAGATCGCCGGCGCGCAGACCTACGAGTACGAGGGCGGCCTGCACAACGACGGCCCCATCGAGTACAGCGAGTCCCCGCCGGTCGGCGGCGAGCACGCCAACCTCTGGGCCGACTGCACGGGCACCGTCTACGACGTCGACATCCGGCACGAGAACGCGGTGCACAGCCTGGAGCACGGCGCGGTGTGGATCACCTACAACCCCGACGAGGTCTCCGATGCGGACGTGGAGAAGCTGGCCGAGCTGGTCGACGGCGTCTCCGGCCGGATCCTCTCGCCGTACGAGGGGCAGGACACCCCGATCAGCGTCCAGTCGTGGGGCCACCAGCTGAAGGTCGACAGCGCCGACGACGAGCGGATCAAGCAGTTCGCCGACCTCATGACCTACAAGCCGGACAGCTTCCCGGAGCCCGGCGCCACCTGCGAGAGCCCGACCTTCCTGGCCGACCCGCTGCTGGAGAGTGCGGACGCAGGCGCGACGTCCGACCAGTGACCGCCGCCGTCCACCGGGAGGTGACCCCGTGACCGCGCCCCACCGCTCGCCCACCCGCGGCCTGCGCACCGCCCTGCTCGCCGTCATCGCCGTCGGGCTGGTGCTGCTCGGCGGCGGGCTCGCCGTGGCGCTGGGCATCGGGCGGGGCACGCCCACGCCGGCCGCCGACTCGGTCGACGCCGGTTTCGCCCGGGACATGTCCCGGCACCACCTGCAGGGCGTCGAGATGGCCAACCTGGTCGACGAGCGCAGCGACGACCCCGAGCTCGAGCACCTGGCCTTCGACATCTCGGCCGCGCAGACCAACCAGGCGGGGCGGATGCAGGGCTGGCTGGCGCTCTGGGGGCTGCCCCAGTCCGGCGAGCCCATGACGTGGATGCCCGCGGACGAGCACGCCGGTCACGACATGGGCGCCATGGACACCGCCGCGGACATGCCCGGCATGGCGTCCACGGAGGAGCTGGCGGAGCTGCGGAGCCTGTCGGGCACGGAGTTCGACGTCCGGTTCCTCCAGCTGATGATCCGCCACCACCAGGGCGGCTTCGACATGGCCCGCTACGCGGCCGAGCACGCCGATGTGGAGGCCGTGCGCGACCTCGCCCGGTCGATCGAGCAGGCGCAGGGCGTGGAGACGACGACGATGACGCGGATGCTCACGGCCCGGGGCGGAACCCCCCTCCCCGAGCCGTGACCCGCGGCGCAGGAGCCGCCGCACGGGGCGGGGTCGGGGGCTGGTAACTTCTCCCCTGCCCCACCACCGAGCCCCCGTAGCTCAGGGGATAGAGCACCGCCCTCCGGAGGCGGGTGCGCAGGTTCGAATCCTGCCGGGGGCACCACCAGCCGCTGACCGTCGCCCGCGTGGACCGACCGTTGGCCGCGGACGAACAGCGGGAGAGGCCCCACCGGCCCCGGAGACGGGTGCCAGCGGGGCCTCTCGCGCGTTCCGGACGGGCCGACGCCGCCGCGCGACGCCACGGGCGTGCCGGCTCACTCCTCCCCGGAGAACCGGTACACCACGTCCTCGACCGAGTCGGTCGCGAAGGCGTACACGAAGCGCAGCGGCTCCTCCGCGGTGTTCCGGATGCCGTGCTCGGCGTTCCCGGGGATGAAGACGGCCGACCCGCCGGCCACGGGGTGCTCGACCCCGTCCAGGACGACGACCCCGGTGCCAGCGATGACGTGGTAGACCTCGGCCTGGATGTGCCGGTGCCGACCGAGCCAGCCGGCGGGGGGCAGCTCGGCGAGGCCGGTGTAGAGCGAGGACGTCGGCGTCCGGTCCCGGCTGATCAGCACCTGGAAGGCGACGTGGCCCCGGACCGGGTCGTCCCACACCTCGGTCTCGGCCTCGGCTGCGGTGCGCACCACGGGTTCCATGCCACCGGGCTGCCCCGGGAGACGCCGGCGCAACCCCGTTCGGCGGTGCGGCGCGGCCCCGTGCTCGCCCCGCGGCCGGTCGGGAGGACGGCTCCAGGTGCCGACGACCAGGACGCTGGGGATCAGGACCCGGACCGCGGCCCGGCCCGCTAGAGTCCGGGCGTTCGACGTGGCCCCAGTTCTGGCACCTCCCGCCGACGGCCCATCGGGACCGGTGTTCGAGGTGCTCGCAGGATCGGCAGACCACCACGCAGGAGGTCAGATGAGCACGACAGCGGGAGACGGCACCCCGCAGACGCACGAGGAGCGCCGGCGCGGCGCGTTCAGCTCCCGCCGCGTCTTCATCCTGGCGGCGATCGGCTCGGCGGTCGGGCTCGGCAACATCTGGCGGTTCCCCTACGTCGCCTACGAGAACGGCGGCGGCGCCTTCCTGCTGCCCTACCTGGTCGCGCTGCTCACCGCCGGCATCCCGTTCCTCCTGCTCGACTACGCGATCGGCCACCGCCACCGCGGCTCCGCGCCGCTCTCCTTCGCCCGGCTGCGCCGCGGCACCGAGGGGCTCGGCTGGTGGCAGGTGGGCATCTGCTTCGTCATCGCCGTCTACTACGCCGCGGTGCTCGCCTGGGCGCTGCGCTACACCCTCTTCTCGCTCGACCAGGCCTGGGGCGCCGACCCGGAAGGCTTCTTCTTCGGCGAGTTCCTGCAGGCCGGTGACGTCGAGGTCACCGCCGACGTGGTGCCCGGGGTGCTCGTGCCCCTGGCGCTGGTCTGGCTGGCCGTCCTCGTGATCATGGCCCTCGGCGTCCAGCGCGGGGTCGGTATGACGTCGCTGGTCCTGATCCCGGTGCTGGTGCTCGCCTTCGCCGCCCTCGTCGTGCAGGCGCTGCTGCTGCCGGGCGCGGGCGCGGGCCTCGACGCGTTCTTCACGCCGGACTGGTCGGCGCTCACCTCGGCCCCCGTCTGGGCCGCCGCGTTCGGCCAGATCTTCTTCTCGCTGTCGGTCGGCTTCGGCATCATGATCACCTACGCGTCGTACGTCCGCCGCCGCGAGGACATGATCGGCTCCGGCCTCGTCGTGGGCTTCTCGAACTCCAGCTTCGAGCTGCTCGCCGGCATCGGCGTGTTCGCCGCCCTGGGCTTCATGGCCCAGGCGAGCGGGGACGCGGTCGGCGACGTGGTCGACGGCGGGATCGGCCTGGCCTTCATCGCCTTCCCCACGATCATCAGCGAGGCGCCGGCCGGCGCCCTCCTCGGCGTCCTGTTCTTCGGGTCGCTCGTCGTCGCCGGCATCACCTCGCTGATCAGCGTGATCGAGGTGGTGATCTCGGCGGTCCGCGACAAGCTCGACACGAGCCGCCTCACCGCGACCCTCGCGGTCGGCGTGCCGGCCGCGGTGCTGAGCCTGGTGCTCTTCAGCACGACGAGCGGCATCTACGTGCTCGACGTCGTCGACCGCTTCGTCAACCAGTACGGCATCCTCGTCGTGGCGCTCGTCAGCATGCTGGTCGTCTCCTGGCTGGTGCGGGCTCTGCCCCGTCTCAGCGAGCACCTCAACGTCCACGGCCGGCCGCGGGTCGGCACCGGCTGGCGGGTGCTGACCAGCGTCGTCGCCCCGGCGGGCCTGGCCATCGTGCTCGTCTTCACGGTGCGAGAGGACCTCACCGCGCCCTACGGGGCCGGGGACTACCCGACGTGGCTGCTGCTGGTCTTCGGCTGGTTGATGGCTGTGGCGCTCCCGCTGGTCGGCTTCCTCCTCGCCCGGCTGCCGTGGCGCTCCGGGACCCACCTGGACGGGCCGCCACCCGGCTCCGACCCCGCGGCGCCGCTGCACGCGACCTCCGCGGCGGACCCGAACCGCCCGGGAACCGGGCACGACGAGGGAGGCCGGCGATGAGCGCCGAGGCGATCGCGATGATGGTGGTGGCGATGGTCGTCATCTGGGGCGGCCTCGTGCTGGCCGTCGCCAGCCTGCTGCGCCACGGGAACGTCGAGGACCGCGCCGAGAACGGGCACCGGGACCGCTGACCCGGCGCACACGGCAGGCCTGACAGCCCCTCGCCCGCCCGGGCCGCGACCTGAGTGCCGGACGGCTGCACTAGCGTCCGTTGCATGGAGACCAGCGGCATCCACATGGCCCGGGTGGGCGATCTCGAGCTCGCCTACGAGACGTTCGGCGAGACGGCGGATCCGCCGGTCCTGCTCGTCATGGGGCTGGCCACCCAGATGATCGGCTGGCCCGACGACTTCTGCCGCGGCCTGGCCGAGCAGGGGCTGTTCGTCATCCGCTTCGACAACCGCGACATCGGGCTGTCCACCCACCTCGACGGCGCCGGCGCCCCGGACGTCCTGGCGATCCTCGGCGGCGACCGCTCCTCGGTCGCGTACTCGTTGACCGACCTCGCCGAGGACACCGTCGGCCTGCTCGACACCCTCGGCCTCGACAGCGCGCACGTCGTCGGCGCCTCGATGGGCGGGATGATCGCCCAGCTGGTGGCCATCTCCCACCCCGACCGGGTGCGCAGCCTTACCTCGATCATGTCGACCACCGGCGACCCGGCCGTGGGCGCCCCGGACGAGGCCGCGATGGGGGTGCTCCTGGCCGCACCGGCGGGCGACCGCGAGGGCGCGATCCAGCGCGTCGTGGACACCTACCGGGTGATCGGCTCTCCTGGCTTCGAGTTCGACGAGGCCGCGGTGCGCGACCGGGCCGGGCTCTCCTTCGACCGGGCGTACGACCCGGCCGGCGTGGCCCGGCAGCTGGCCGCCATCCTCACCACGCACGACCGGACCGCCGACCTCGCCCGGGTCGCCGTGCCCACCCTCGTGATCCACGGCGAGCAGGACAGCCTGGTGAACGTCTCCGGCGGTCGCGCGACGGCTGCGGCGGTCCCGGGGGCGGAGCTGCTGGTCGTCGACGGCATGGGCCACGACCTGCCGCGCGAGGTCTGGCCGCAGCTCACCGACCGGATCACCGCGCTGATCGAGCGCGTCGAACGCCGAGCGTGACCACCGCTCCGGCGGCCCTACCGGTGACCGGCGGAACCGCATAGCGTCGGACAACTGTGAACTGGGTCACCATCGAGGTCTTCGACGGCGGCACCCCCGCCTCGGGATGGCTGCGCGCCTGGCACGACCTGCTCGTCGAGACGGCGGTGACGTCCGGCGCCCGGTTCTGGGACGAGCACGAGCACCGCTGGGGCGTCGTCCTGGAGTTCGTCTTCGACGAGGAGGGCCAGCGCGACGGCTTCCGCGACGCACCGGCGGTGCGGGCGGCGCTCGACGCCGCGCCCGACCCGGTCAACGGCGTCCTGGTCTACCCGCACCGGGGCGGCGGGAGCGGCAGCCGCCACCCCCGCCGCCCGCGACCGCTGCGCGACAGCGGGGCGGCCGCGCTGCCGGAACCGGACCCCGACGCCGACCGGGTCCGCCCGTGCACCGCCCGCGCCGACCTCGCCGCCGCGGACCCGTCGCTCAGCTGGTGAGCATCCCGCCCTCGACCGGGATGGTGGTGCCGGTGACGTACCCGCCGGCGTCGCTGACCAGGAAGACCAGCGCAGCGGCGAGTTCCTCGGGCTCGCCCTTCCGCCCGACGAGGACCCGGGACAGCTGCGACTCCAGGTAGCCCTCGGGGTACTGGTCGGTCATCTCCGAGGTGAAGAACCCCGGCGCCAGCGCGTTGACGCGGATGCCCTTGCGCCCGGTCCACTGCTGGGCGAGGTCACGGGTCAGCCCGATCAGCCCCGCCTTGCTCGCGGCGTAGGCCGCCTGCGGCAGGCCGGCCGTGGTCAGCCCCAGCACGCTGGAGATGTTGACGATGGAGCTGCCGGGCTGCATCACCCGGCCGCAGGCCTGGGCCATCCAGTAGCAGCCGTTGAGGTTGACGTCGATGACCTGCCGGAACTGCTCGGGCGTCTCCCTGGTCGCCGGCGCGGCGGTGCCCACACCGGCGTTGTTCACCAGGATGTCGACCTTGCCGAACTCCGCCACGGCCGCGTCGACGAGGGCCTGGCAGTCCTCGGGCCGGGACACGTCGGTGGCCACGCTGATCGCGCGCCGCCCGGCCGCCTCCACCGCGCGCTGGGTGTCGGCCAGCCGGTCGACCCGGCGGGCCCCCAGGGCGACGTCGCAGCCGGCCTCGGCCAGGGTGCGGGCGAAGACCGCCCCCAGCCCGGAGGACGCCCCCGTCACGATGGCGACGCGGTCGTCGAGGCGGAACAGGTCGAGGATCGAGCGGTCGGGCATGAGCGGGGATCTCCTCGCAGACGATGGGGTGTCCCGCCACCGTATCGGCCGTGTGCGGTAGATCACCGGTCGAGCCGGGTAGGGGCGCTGGGTCCAGACACCGGGCACAGGGAGACCGACCATGACCGACCTCGCGCAGCAGCCGCTCGACCGCGCGGCGCCGGCGACCGGGGAGCGCCGGTGAGCGCCCCGATGTGGCGACAGGCCTACGACGCCGCCGAGCGCGCGATCGCGCCCCGGGCCGACGACCTGGTCCGCAGCGAGTACTTCTCCCTGGCCACCGCGCTGCTGCGTCGCGCGCAGACCGTCGCGGGCAGTTCCGTCCGGGACCTGAGCGCGCGCGCCTGGCACCTGGTCAACCTGCCCGCGGGCAGCGACATCAGCCGGCTGCGCGCGCAGATCGGCTCCCTGGACCGCGAGGTGCGCCGGCTGACCATCCAGCTGGAGCAGGAGCGGCGACGCGGCTCTCCGTCGCGCCCCGGCCCGGCCCGAACGACGACCGCCCCGACCACGGAGGACAGCGATGCCGACGGTGCCCAGCCCGCAGACGGTGCTCGACCGCGTCCGGCGCGACGTCGAGCGCAACACCCTGCGCGCCCGTAACGGCATCAAGCTCGTCGCCGGCGTCGACCGGCCCGGTGTCGGGCAGACCCCCAAGGACGTCGTCTGGCAGCGGGGCCGCACCCAGCTCTGGCACTACCGCAACGACCCCGACCCCTATGGCGGCGTCCGCTACGGGCCACCGCTGCTGATCGTGTTCAGCATGATCAGCAAGAGCTACATCCTCGACCTGACGCCCGGCAACAGCTTCGTGGAGCAGCTGCTGAAGGCCGGTTTCGACGTGTACATGCTCGACTGGGGCGAGCCCGACGAGCGCGACGCGGGCAACGGTCTCGAGGACTACGTCGACGACTACATCCCCGCCGGGGTCGACCGCGTCCTCGAGCTCTCCGGCGCCGACGAGGTCAACCTGTTCGGCTACTGCTTCGGCGGGAACCTGGCCCTGCTCTACGCCGCGCACCACCCCGACGCGCCGCTGCGCAGCCTCACCGTGCTGGCGACACCGGTCGACTTCCGGCACATGGGGCCGCTCGCCGACATCTTCGCCGTCGGCGGGATGGACGTCGGCTCGGTCCTCGACGCGGACGGCAACGTCCCGCCCTCGGTCGTCGTCCAGGGTTTCCGGGCGCTGACCCCGACGGCGGAGGTGACCCGCTACGTCACCCTGTGGGAGCGGCTCTGGAACGACGAGTACGTCGCCTCCTACCAGGCGATGACGGGGTGGTCGGACGACCACGTGCCCTTCCCCGGCGCCGCCGCGCGGCAGACGGCGGAGATGCTGGTGCGGAACAACGGCATGGTCGACGACCGGCTCGCCGTGGGTGGGGACCCGGTGCACCTCGCCGACATCCAGGTGCCGTTCCTGACCGTGCGGGCCAACCGCGACCACATCGTGCCGCCGGACGCCACCGCACCGCTGATCGACCTGGTCGGCTCCCCCGACAAGCACGAGCTCTGCCTCGACGCCGGACACATGGGGCTGGTCGTCGGGCGCACCGCGGCGAAGACCACGGTGCCCACGATCATCGACTTCGTCCGCCGGCGCAGCGACCCGCTCGACGCCGACGAGACCAGCCAGGAGGCCTGACGTGACGGTGGTGGAACTGGGACCCGATCGCTGCGACGCGCTGCTGCGGTTCTTCGGTGACCTCCCCGAGGGAGACCTGACCTTCATCAAGGAGGAGGTCACCGACCCCGAGACCGTCCGTTCGTGGGCGACCGGTGACTCCGCCGGCGGCCGCTGGGTGGCGGTCGAGGGCGACGAGGTGACCGGTTACGTCGCCGTCCGGCCGCTGCCGGGCTGGTCGGACCACGTCGGCGAGGTCCGCCTGGTCGTCGCCCCGTCCCGCCGCGGCAGCGGGCTCGGGCGGGAGCTGGCCCGGCAGGCCCTGGTCGGCGCGGTCTCCTCGGGGCTGTCGAAGCTCGTCGTCGAGGTGGTCGCCGAGCAGGGGGCGGCGCTGGCGCTCTTCAGCGACCTCGGCTTCAGCGGTGAGGCCCTGCTGCGCGACCACATCCGCGACCGCAGCGGCGAGCTGCGCGACCTGATGGTGCTGGCGCACCACGTGTCCGACACGTGGGCGGGCATGGACACCGTCGGTATCGCCGACGAGCTCGGGGCCCCCGCCGGCTGACCGGCTCAGCGCTCGGTGACCCGCCCGCCGTCGACCTCGAGCCGGCGGTCGGTGGCGACGGCGGCGAGCATCCGCCGGTCGTGGGTGACCAGCAGCAGCGTGCCCGTGTAGCCGGCCAGCGCCTGCTCCAGCTGCTCGATCGCCGGCAGGTCGAGGTGGTTGGTCGGCTCGTCGAGCACCAGCACGTTGATGCCTCGGGCCTGCAGCAGCGCCAGGGCGGCGCGGGTGCGCTCCCCCGGCGACAGGGTGACCGCCGGGCGCAGCACGTGGTCGGCGGTGAGGCCGAACTTCGCCAGCAGCGTCCGCACCTCCGCCGTCGGCCAGTCGGGGACCTCCGCGCCGAACGCGTCGAGCAGCTGCTCCTGACCGAGGAAGCGTTCCCGGGCCTGGTCGATCTCGCCGATCCGGACCGACGGCCCGAGCGACGCCGACCCCTCGTCCAGGGGAACGCGGCCGAGCAGAGCGGCCAGCAGGGTCGACTTCCCCGATCCGTTGGCGCCGGTGATCGCCACCCGGTCGCCCCAGTCGACCTGCAGGTCCACCGGGCCGAGGGTGAAGCCGCCCCGGCGGACGACGGCGCCGCGCAGCGTGGCGACGACGGCGCCGGCCCGCGGCGCGGCGGCGATCTCCATGCGGAGCTCCCACTCCTTGCGGGGCTCCTCGACCACGTCCAGCCGCTCGATCATCCGCTCGGTCTGCTTGGCCTTGGCCGCCTGCTTCTCCGCCGAGGCCCGGTTGTGCGCCTTGATGAACTTGTCGGGGTCCTTCTGCTTCTTGACCGCGTCGCGGACACCCTTGGCCATCCAGTTGCGCTGCATCCGGGCGCGCGCCTCCAGCCCCGCCTTGGTCTCGGCGAACTCCTCGTACTCCTCGCGCGCGTGCCGGCGGGCGACCTCCCGCTCTGCCAGGTACGCCTCGTAGCCGCCGTCGTGCACCCGCACCAGCTGCTGGGCGAGGTCGAGCTCGACGATCCGGTTGGCCGTGCGGGCGAGGAACTCGCGGTCGTGGCTGACGACGACGACACCGGCCCGGGAACCGGTCACGAACCGCTCCAGCTGGTCGAGCCCGGCGAGGTCCAGGTCGTTGGTCGGCTCGTCGAGCAGCAGGAGGTCGTAGCGGGACAGCAGCAGCGAGGCCAGCCCCACGCGCGCGGCCTGCCCGCCGGAGAGCCCGGTCATCAGCGCGTCCAGCGCGACGCCGGGCGCCACCTCGGCGACCACCTCGGCCGCCCGTTCCTCGAGGTCCGCGCCGCCGAGCGCGAGCCAGCGCTCGAGTGCGTCGCCGTACGCGTCGTCGGCGCCCGCCGCGCCGGCGGTGAGCGCATCGGTCGCGGCGTCCAGGGCCGCCTGGGCGGCCGTGACACCGGTCCGCCGGGCGAGCGCGGCGAGGACCGTCTCCCCCTGTCGCCGCTCGTGCTCCTGCGGGAGGTAGCCCAGGGTGGCCGTCGGCGGGCTGAGGGCGATGCTGCCGGCCTCGGCGGCGAGCTCCCCGGCCAGGGTGCGCAGCAGCGTGGACTTGCCCGCGCCGTTCACCCCGACCAGGCCGACGACATCGCCCGGGGCGACGACGAGATCGAGGTCGGAGAAGAGCACGCGGGCGCCGTGGCCGGCCGCCAGTCCGCGGGCGACGAGGGTGGCGCTCACCCCTCCAGCCTGCCAAGCCGCCCGGTCGGGGTCAGCCCCGGCTCGCCGACGGGTCGTCCTCGACGTCGAAGGCGTCGTCGCCGTAGCCGCTGTCGGCGTCCTCGCCGCTCGTCGTCCTGCTCCGCCGGACCAGCCACGGCTGGAGGTGGTCGTAGCCGCGCACCGAGACCCGGCGGAGCGGCCGCACCCGGTAGTCCGGCAGCCCGCGCAGCCGGTCGGCGAGGTCCCGGTCGACCAGCAGCGCGCCGGGCCGGGCGAGCGAGGTGAGCCGGCTGGCGAGGTTCACGACCGGCGAGTAGACGTCGCCGAGGCGGGTGAGCACCGCCCCGTAGGCGGCTCCCACCCGCAGCGGCGGACGGTCGGCGGCCGCCCAGGCGTCAGGGAGTTCCAGTCCGATGTCCGCGGCGTCCGTGGCCGACCAGGCGGTGAACAGCACGCCGTCACCGACGGTCTTCACGACGCGGCCGTGGTGCCGGGCGATCACCTCGGCGGCGGTGCTCTCGAAGTCCTCCACCATCGCACCCAGCTCGCGGCCGCCCATGCCGCGGCTGCGGGAGGTGTAGCCGACCAGGTCGGCGAACCCCACCGCCAGCTCCCGCCGGTCGCCGGGGCCGGTGGCCGCGAGCAGCCGGTCGACGTTGGCCACGAGGTGCCGGCGCCAGACGTAGTCCTGCACCTCGCGCAGCCGGGGCAGGAGCGCCTGCGCGGCCGCCACCGCGCGCTCGGTGGTCGCGGCCGGGTCCTCGCCGGCCTGCGCGCCGCGGAGCAGCGCGTCGGCCAGCATGTCGGTCTGCCAGTCGGCCAGCCGGGACAGCGACTGCCCCATCGCCCGCGCGATCGAGGCCTCGCTCTCCGGGTCGACGAAGCCGGAGTCGATCAGCGTCGACAGCACGCCGAGAGCGGCGATGTCGGCGTCGGTGAAGGCGGGGTCGTCGTCGGCGGCGTCGGGGAACCCCAGCGCCCGCCAGAGCCGCTGCGTCCGCTCCGGCGGCATCCCCGCCATCCGGCCGACCTCCAGCCGGGTGTACCGGCGCGGCCCGCCGAGCAGGAGCCGCTCCAGCGCCTCCCGGGCGCCGGGGTCCGGACCCTCCCCGGGATCAACCATGCCCGTCGCAGACCTCAGTCGGTGGTGTGCACGATCAGCGCACCGCGACCGCGGGTGGCATCGGCCGGCACGGAGCCCAGCAGCCGGCCGACCAGCGTCGCCCCGCAGGCGCCGGCCAGCGCTCCTGCCCGGGCGACGGCGCGCAGCGAGGACTGCGAGCCGTCGGTTCCGACGACGACCGTGGAGTAGGCGGTCACGGGCTCGCTCACGGCGGGCACTCTAGGGGACGACGACCGCCCGTGTGCCCGGGGTCACGCGGGCGGGGCCGGTGCGGCCGGCCAGGAGCGCCACCGCGGCGAGCAGCAGCGGCAGCAGCGCCAGCGCCGCGGAGAGCCCCACCAGCTCGGCCAGGCCCCCGATCGCCGGCGGGCCGAGCAGGAAGCCGAGGTACCCGGGGGTGCTCACCGCGGCGAGCGCCGGCCCGGCCTCCGGCTCGCCCTCCGCCGCGGCGGAGAAGACCAGGGGGACCGTGCAGGCCAGCCCGGCCCCCAGGGCGGCGAAGCCGACCAGCACCACGGCGACGGTCGGGCCGGCGACCACCAGCACCCCGCCGGCCGTGGCCACCAGTGCCGAGGTGCGGACGGTGCGGACCCTCCCCCACGCAGCGACGACGCGGTCGCCCGCCAGCCGGCCGGCCACCATCGTCAGGCTGAAGGCGGTGAACGCCAGCCCCGCCACCCCGGCGGAGGCACCTAGTTCGTCGCGCAGGTGGACCGCGCTCCAGTCGCCGACCGCGCCCTCCGCGAGGAGGACGACCAGCGCGATGAGGGCCAGCGGCAGGAGCCGGCCGCGGGGCCACGCGAACAGCGGCCCCGCCTCCCCCTCGGTCCGTTGCTCCCGCAGCAGCGCCGGGAACAGCGGCGCGGTCAGGAGCAGCAGCGCCAGGCCGGTGCCGCCCAGGTGCCAGGGCAGCCCGACGTCCCCCGCCGCGGCCAGCGAACCGGTCAGCGACCCCACCAGGGCCCCGGCCGAGAACGCCGCGTGGAACGACGACATCACCGGCCGGGCGATCGCCCGCTCCACCGTGACGGCCTGGGCGTTCATGGCCACGTCCAGGCCGCCGAACGCCAGCCCGAACACCAGCAGCGCCGGGACCAGCCAGGGCAGCGACGGCGCCAGCCCCAGCAGGACCGGGACCGCGAAGAAGGCCAGCGCGGTGGCCACCGTCGTCGTCCGGCTGCCGAGCCTGGCACTGAGCGCACCGACCAGCGGCATGGCGATCAGCGCCCCGACCGCCGGCACGAGCAGGGCGCCGCCGAGTGCTGCGTCGGAGAGCCCGAGGGCGGTCTTGACCGCGGGGATCCGCACCGCCCAGTTCCCGAAGAGGGCACCGTTCGCCGCGAAGACGACGGTCACCGCCAGCCGCGCACGCCCCAGCCGCACCGGTCCCACGCACCCAGTCGACCACGTGGCGGGGAACGTGCACCCATGGGCTCCCGGAAGGTCACCCGCGTGCGCTTGGATGGGTGGGGAACACGGGCCAGCAGACGAGGAGAGCGACATTTCCACCGCCCCCGCCCCCACGACCGGCCCCGTGCGGGTCGAGGTCCAGGGGCTCACCAAGTCCTTCGGCGCCGTCCGGGCGGTGAGCGATCTCGGGTTCACCGTCGAGCCGGGCACCGTCACCGGGTTCCTCGGCCCCAACGGCGCGGGGAAGACCACGACGCTGCGCATGCTGCTCGGGCTCGTGCAGCCCGACGCGGGCACCGCCACGTTCAACGGCACCCCGTACGCGGGCCTGCGGGAGCCGATCCGCACCGTCGGGGCGGTCCTGGAGACGGCGTTCCACCCCGCCCGCTCCGGCCGCAACCACCTGCGCGTCTACTGCCGCGCCGCCGGGCTGCCGCTGCAGCGCGCGGACGCGGTGCTGGCCCAGGTCGGCCTGGCCGACGCCGGCGGCCGCCGGGCGGGCGGCTACTCCCTCGGCATGCGCCAGCGGCTCGGTCTGGCGACGGCGCTGCTGGGCGACCCCGCCGTCCTCGTGCTCGACGAGCCCGCCAACGGGCTGGACCCCGAGGGCATCCAGTGGCTGCGCGGCTTCCTCCGCCACCTCGCGCACGAGCAGGGCCGCACCGTGCTGGTCTCCAGCCACCTCCTCGCCGAGGTCGAGCAGACCGCCGATCGCGTCGTCATCGTCGGCGCCGGCCGGCTGGTCCGCGAGGCCTCGATGGAGCAGCTCCGCTCCGGCGCCGAGAGCGGCGGCACGGTGCTGGTGCGCAGCCCGGAGATCGCGCGGCTGGCCGAGTCGCTGCGCGCCGCGGGCATACCGGTCACCCTCGACGGCGACTCCCTGACCGTCTCCGGCCGGACCACCGCCGAGGTCGGCGCCCGCGCCTTCGCCGCCGGGGTGGAGCTGCACGAGCTGCGCTCCCGCACCAGCGGCCTCGAGGAGATCTACTTCCAGCTCACGGCCGGCCAGGAGCAGTACGCCGCCGGCGCCACGTCCCCGGAGGTCTCCCGATGACCGACCTCGTCCGCGCCGAGTGGACCAAGCTCTTCACCACCCGGGTGTGGATCGGGCTGCTGATCGGCGCCTGCGTCCTGGCCGGCGGTTTCACGGCACTGTTCACCGCCCTGGCCGGCGTGGAGCAGCAGGGCCAGCCGGGACTGCCGGCGGTCGGCACCCCCGCCTACGAGGAGCTGATCTTCTCCGTCGGCTCCAACGCCAGCGTGCTGCTGCTCATCCTCGGCATCATCGGGATGACCCAGGAGTACCGGCACCGCACCGCGACCCCCACCTTCCTGACGACCCCGCACCGCGGCCGGGTGGTCGGCGCGAAGCTGCTCGCGTACGCGCTCGTCGCCCTCCCGTTCGCGCTGGTGGTCCTGGCGGTCAACGTCCTGGTCGCGGTCGTCTACGCGGGTGCCCGCGGGGCCACGCCGTCCCTGGCCGGGGACAACCTGCGCACCATCGCCCTGTCGGGTCTGGTGCTGGTCCTGTTCACCGTGATCGGCGTCGGGGTCGGCGCGCTGCTGCGCAACCAGGTCGGCGCGATCGTCGGTGCGCTGGTCTACCTCTACGTCGTGGAGCCGATCGTGGCCTCCGTCGGGGCCATCCAGGCGGCCTACAAGTGGCTGCCCGGCGGGGCGGTGCAGGCCCTCACGTCCGACTTCGAGGCACCCGAGTTGCTGACGCCGTGGCAGGGCGGCCTCCTGCTGCTCGGTTACGGTCTCCTGGCGGCGTTCCTGGGCACCTTCCTGGCGGTCCGCCGCGACATCGCCTGAGGCGCCAGTGGCAGGCCTACGACCCCTGCTCCGGTCGAACAGCAGCCCCGAACGCAGAACGGAGAACGCGTGACCACTCGCATGACGGTCCAACGACTCGGCCGGCTGATCGCCGACGGGGAGACAGATGCCGTCCGGACGGCGGTCGCCGAGTCGCCTCAGCTGGTCCAGGGCACCGTCGAGCGCGACGGCCAGGACGGCTGGACCCCGCTGCACCTGGCGGTCGCCTGCGACCGGGTCGACGTCGTCCGCGTGCTGGCCGGGGCGGGCGCCGACCTCTCGGCCCGCACCGACCAGCACCGCACGCCGCTGCACCTGGCGCTCGAGCACGCGCCCGGGCTGGTCCCGGTGCTGGTGGAGCTGGGCGCGGTGGTCGACGCCCCCAGCGCGGCCTACCTCGACGACGTCGACCGGCTCACCGCCGAGCTCGACGGCGGCGCAGCGCTGACCGACCCGGCCACGGGGGTCGACCTGCTCGCGTGGGCCGCGTTCGGCGGCGCCGCCGGCACCGCCCGGCTGCTGCTGGCACGCGGCGCCGACCCCGATGGCGGCGCGCTGCACGCGGCCGCCACCGGCCGCAGCGCGGAGCTGGTGCGGCTCCTCCTGGACGCCGGCGCGGACGTCGACCGCCGGGATCCCGACACCGGCCGCACGCCGCTGCACGCGGCGGTCGCGGCGGGCGCCACGGGGGACGTGCCCGAGATCGTCCGGCTGCTGCTGGACGCGGGAGCCGACGTCAACGCCACCACCCACGACGGTGCCAGCGCGCTGGACATCAGCCGCGTGGCGGCGGCCCGGCACCGGCGGGCCGACGAGCACGAGGCCAGCGGCAACGACGCCCTGGTCGAACTGCTCGTGGCCCACGGCGCGACGCACTGACCACCATGCGGGACGGGCGCGCGGTCCCCGCTCCGTCCCGGGTCGGCGACCCGGCACGGGCGTAGACTCGACACCCGGTCCAGCGACGCCCCTCAGACGCAGCCCCAAGACGAAGAAGGCACTCGACCCCGTGTCAAGCGTGAACTCATCCCGCCCGTCGTCCACCTCGTCCCCGGTCGCCGGTTTCGGCACCAACGAGTGGCTGGTCGAGGAGATGTACCAGCAGTTCCTCGCCGACCCGTCCAGCGTCGATCAGGCGTGGCACGAGTTCTTCGCCGACTACCGGCCGGGCAGCCCCGTCGGTGGCGGTGACCGCGAGCAGGCGCCGCCCGCCAAGGGCGCCCCCGCACCGGCGTCCCCGCCGCAGTCCGCTCCGGCGCCCAGCGCGGCGCCGGAGCCCGCCGGCGCGGCAGCGCCGGACGTCCAGCGCCCGGCCGCCGGGTCCGAGCCGACCGGGAGCGCACCCGTGCAGAAGAGCAACCCGAAGCCCGCCGCCCCCGCGCAGAAGGCCGCCCCCGCGGAGAAGGCCGCCCCCGCCGCCAAGCCGGCGCCCAAGCCGTCGGCCGGCGACGGCAAGCAGTCCCCGCTGCGCGGCGCTGCCGCCGCGGTGGTCAAGAACATGAACGCCTCGCTGACCGTGCCGACGGCGACGAGCGTGCGCGCGGTCCCGGCGAAGCTGCTGGTCGACAACCGCATCGTCATCAACAACCACCTGGCCCGCGCACGCGGGGGCAAGGTCTCCTTCACGCACCTGATCGGCTACGCGCTGATCCGGGCGCTCGACGCGTTCCCGAACATGAACAGCGCCTTCGCCGAGGTCGACGGCAAGCCGGTGCTGGTGGCGCCCGAGCACGTCAACTTCGGGCTCGCCATCGACCTGCCCAAGCCCGACGGCTCGCGGTCCCTGGTGGTGGCGTCGATCAAGGCCGCCGAGGAGATGGACTTCGCCGCCTTCTGGGCCGCCTACGAGGACATCATCCGGCGCGCCCGGAACAACAAGCTGACGATGGAGGACTTCTCCGGCACCACGATCAGCCTGACCAACCCGGGCACGATCGGCACCAACCACTCGGTGCCGCGGCTGACCGCCGGGCAGGGCGCGATCATCGGCGTGGGGGCCATGGAGTACCCCGCCGAGTTCCAGGGGATGAGCCCCGAGGTGCTCACGGACATGGGCGTCTCGAAGATCATCACGCTCACCTCGACCTACGACCACCGGATCATCCAGGGCGCGGAGTCCGGCGACTTCCTGCGCAAGCTGCACTCGCTGCTGCTGGGTGAGGACGGCTTCTACGACGAGGTCTTCCGCTCGCTGCGGATCCCCTACGAGCCGGTGCGCTGGATGCCGGACGTGCGGGTCACGCGCGAGGGGCAGATCGACAAGGAAGCCCGGGTCATCGAGGTCATCGAGTCCTACCGGCGCAACGGCCACCTCATGGCCGACACCGACCCGCTCGAGTTCAAGGTCCGCACCCACCCCGACCTCGACATCCTCCAGCACGGTCTCACCCTGTGGGACCTGGACCGGACGTTCCCGGTCGGCGGTTTCGCCGGTGAGCGGCTCATGCCGCTGCGGGACATCCTCGGCGTGCTGCGCAACTCCTACTGCCGCACGGTCGGCGTGGAGTACATGCACATCACCGATCCCGAGGAGCGCGAGTGGCTCCAGCAGCGGATCGAGATCAAGCACGAGCAGCCCGACCGCGAGAAGCAGAAGCACGTGCTCGGCCGGCTGAACGCCGCCGAGGCGTTCGAGACCTTCCTGCAGACGAAGTACGTCGGGCAGAAGCGGTTCAGCCTGGAGGGCGGGGAGTCGGTCATCCCGATCCTCGACGAGGTGCTCATCGCCGGCACCGACCACGGGCTCGACGAGGTCGCGATCGGCATGGCCCACCGCGGCCGGCTCAACGTCCTGGCCAACGTGCTCGGCAAGAGCTACGCCAAGATCTTCGGTGAGTTCGAGGGCAACATCGACCCGGGCACGGTCCAGGGCTCCGGTGACGTGAAGTACCACCTCGGCGCCACCGGGACGTTCCGCAACCCGTTCCGCACCGACGCCGAGATCGCCGTCTCGCTGGCCAGCAACCCGTCCCACCTGGAGACGGTCAACCCCGTCCTCGAGGGCATCGTCCGCGCGAAGCAGGACATGATCGACAAGGGCGAGCAGGGCTTCACGGTCCTGCCGCTCCTGCTGCACGGCGACTCCGCGTTCGCCGGCCAGGGCGTGGTCCAGGAGACGCTGAACCTCTCCCAGCTCCGCGGCTACCGCACCGGCGGCACCGTGCACGTCGTCATCAACAACCAGGTCGGCTTCACCACCAGCCCCGGCTCGGCGCGCTCGACGCTCTACTCGACCGACGTCGCGCGGATGGTCAACGCCCCGATCTTCCACGTGAACGGGGACGACCCCGAGGCCTGCGTGCGGGTGGCCCGGCTTGCGGTCGAGTACCGGCAGCAGTTCAAGAAGGACGTCGTCATCGACCTCGTCTGCTACCGCCGGCGCGGGCACAACGAGGGTGACGACCCCTCGATGACCCAGCCGCAGATGTACGACATCATCGACCGCAAGCGCTCGGTCCGGAAGCTCTACACCGAGGCGCTGGTCGGTCGCGGCGACATCACGCTCGAGGAGGCCGAGGAGGCCCTCAAGGACTACCGCGGCCAGCTGGAGCGCGCCTTCGCCGAGACCCACGACGCGCAGGACTCCTCCAAGCCCGAGCCGGTGATGGACCCGCGCACGCCGCAGGAGTCCACGGTGCAGACGGCCGTCACGCAGGAGGTCCTCAAGACCATCGGTGACGCGCACGTCTCCTTCCCGCCGGACTTCACGCCGCACCCGAAGCTGCAGAAGATGCTGGAGAAGCGGGCCGCGATGGCCAGCGAGGGCGGCATCGACTGGGCCATGGGCGAGCTGCTGGCGTTCGGCTCGCTGCTGATGGAGGGCGTGCCCGTCCGGCTGGCCGGGCAGGACTCCCGCCGCGGCACCTTCGTGCAGCGCCACTCGGTGCTCATCGACCGGGAGAACGGCGCGGAGTACACCCCCCTGGCCAACCTGACCGAGGACCAGGCGAAGTTCTTCGTCTACGACTCGCTGCTGAGCGAGTACGCGGCGCTCGGCTTCGAGTACGGCTACTCGGTGGCCAACACCAAGGCACTGGTGCTCTGGGAGGCCCAGTTCGGCGACTTCGTCGACGGCGCCCAGATGGTCATCGACGAGTTCATCAGCTCCGGCGAGGCCAAGTGGGGCCAGCGCTCCGGCGTCGTCCTCCTGCTGCCGCACGGCATGGAGGGTCAGGGTCCCGACCACTCCAGCGGCCGCATCGAGCGGTTCCTGCAGCTGTCGGCGGAGAACAACATGACCGTCGCCAACTGCACGACCCCCGGCAACTACTTCCACCTGCTCCGCCGTCAGGCGCTGTCGGACGTGCACCGGCCGCTGGTCGTCTTCACGCCGAAGTCGCTGCTGCGGGCGAAGGCGGCGGTCAGCCCGGTCGCGGACTTCACCGAGCAGAACTTCCGCCCGGTGCTGCCCGACACGGGGGTCGGCGGGGAGTCCCTGGACGCCGGCGCGGTGAAGCGCGTGCTCCTCTGCAGCGGCAAGGTCGCCTACGACCTCATGGCACAGCGGGAGTCCGACGGCCGCGCCGACACCGCGATCGTGCGGGTCGAGCAGCTGTACCCGCTGCCGGCCGAGCAGATCCGCACCGAGCTGGAGCGCTACCCGAACGCCACCGACGTGGTGTGGGTGCAGGAGGAGCCGGCGAACATGGGCGCCTGGCAGTTCATGGCCGTCAACCTGCCCGAGGAGCTGCCGGAGGGGCGGAAGCTGCGTCGGGTCAGCCGCCGGGCGTCGGCCAGCCCGGCGGTCGGCTCGGCGAAGGTGCACGAGGTCGAGCAGCGCAAGCTGGTCGCCGAGGCCTTCGCCGGCTGACCTGGCCGGCTGAGCCGGCACCGGACCGTGCGACGCCCGGTCCCCGATCCGCTCGGGGACCGGGCGTCGTAGGTTCTGGGGCATGTACTTCACCGATCGGGGCCTGGAGGAGCTGGCCGGACGGCGCGGCGAGGAGCAGGTGACCCTGGCCTGGCTGGCCGACCAGATGCAGGCGTTCGTCGACCAGCACCCCGACTTCGAGGTGCCCGTGGAGCGGCTGGCCACCTGGCTGGCCCGCGGCGGCACGGACGACGACGACCTCGACGAGTGACCGGCCCCGCCGCGGGCGCGGATCTCCCGCTGTCGCGGGTGCGTGTCCGGGCCGACGTCGCCGATCCCGACGCCTGGTTCTGGGACCTGCCGGGCGTCGCCCAGCTGCGCTCCGGCGGGATGGAGCTCGCTCCGCTGACGGTGGTCGTCGGGGAGAACGGCAGCGGCAAGTCCACGCTGCTGGAGGCGGTCGCCCGTGCGTGGGGCGCGTCGCTCACCGCGCAGGTGAAGCACTGGGGGCCGTTGGCCCCGGCCGTGGACGACTCGGAGCTGCACCGTGACCTGCTGCTCGACGGCCAGCGCCCACGGCCGCAGGGAGGCGTCTGGCTCCGGGCGGAGGCCATGCACGACCACTTCGCCGGGATGGACGCCTCCCCGGCCACCCGCGCCTTCGACGGCGTGCCGCTCAACGCGCGCTCCCACGGCGAGGGCTTCCTGGCCTTCCTCGAGTCCCGGACCCTCGAGCGCGGGCTGTGGGTGCTCGACGAGCCGGAGTCGGCGCTGTCGTTCCGGTCGTCGCTCCGGCTGATGGCGCTGCTGCACGGCGTCGCCGGCACCGGATCCCAGGTGCTGCTGGCCACCCACTCCCCCGTGCTGGCCGCGCTCCCGGGCGCCCGCGTCTACGAGCTGGACGAGACGGGGTTCGCCGAGCGCCCGTGGGCCGAGCTGGACCTGGTGCGCGACTGGCAGACCTTCTTCGCCGCGCCCGAGCGGCTGCTGCGCCACCTGCTCGACGACTGATCGACGGGGACACGCCGCAGCGCCTGCCCGGCCGCGGCTCGGCGCGGCGGCACGCTGGGCACGTGCTCGGTCACTCCCACGCGCTCTCCGGCCTGGCCGCAGGCGCCGCCACCCTGCCGTGGGCCCCCGTGCAGGGAGCGGTCGGCCAGGCGGCCTGGGTCGCCGCCGTCGGCGGCTTCGCGATGCTGCCCGACCTCGACCACCGCAACTCCACCGTCTCGGACATGTGGGGCCCGGTCACCGACGTGCCCGCGGGCGCGATCGGGGCGCTGTCCGGCGGGCACCGCTGGGGCACCCACGACGCCGTCCTCGCCCCGATCGCCTTCGGAGCGCTGGCCATGGCGGCCTCCGGCGCGTTCTGGTCCAGCCTGCTGCTGCTCGCGCTGGCCATCGGGCTGGCGCTGCGCGCCCTGCACTTCGTCATCCCCGGTCGCACCGAGACCACGATCCTGGGCAACCTGGTGCTGTCGTGGGGCGGCGCCTGGCTGCTGCTGGACCACACGACCTCCCCGTCCTGGCTGCCCTGGGCGGTCGCGGCCGGTGTGCTCACCCACATCGCCGGCGACGCGATCACCACCGCCGGGGTGCCGGTGCCGCTGCTCTGGCTGGGGAAGCGCAAGCGGCTCGCGCTCTCCCCCATCCGCACCGGCGCGACCGTGGAGCGGGTGGCCCTGGTGCCGCTGTTCGTCGTCGCCACCGTCGTGCTCGCCTACACGAACACCGAGCTGCACCTGGCCGTCGACCGACTGCTCACCGCCGGCTGAGTTCGGCAGCACGGTGCGCCAGGTGTGCGGAGGTCCGAGCGGGGCCATCGGGCCGGACCGGCGCCGGACGCCGGCACCGGAGCCGTCCGCCGGCTGCGCGCTCGCCGAGGCCGAGCACCTCGCCATCTGCGGGAACACTCCGCAGCTCCCCGCCGAGCCGGGCGCCCCAGGCAGCGACTGGCGCCCCACCGTCGACGTCACCACACCCGGAGGTCCGCGATGCCTCGTCCCGATCCCCGCCACGACCCCTGGCACGCCCCGGACCCGAACTTCCTCGGCGAGCAGTCCCAGGGCACCCCGGGCAACCACGCCGGACCCGACCTGGCCCTCGCGCGGCTGCTGGGCTGGTTGCTCGGCCGCAGGGACGGCCGCACCACCCGCCAGGCCGTCGAGGCCCGCGCACGGAAGGCCCGACTCAAGGCCGAACGCAAAGCCGAACGCAAGGCCGAACGCAGGGCCGCCAAGCGCTCACGTTGACCTGGCGACGCTGTCAGCGGGGGTCAGGGCGTGCGGACGGCGCAGCACACCGTGCTGTCGAACTCGGCACCGGCTGGGCACAGCTCACGGGCGGGGGTTGGTGCGCGTCCACCCTCGGTCGTCCCGCCGGGCTCCCTGGGCGGCCCGGCAGCGGCGGCAGACCTCCTGCACCTCCTCGGCGTGCCGGCCCGACTCCGGCTGCACGTCCGGCCAGCCGACGTGCGGGAAGCGGGTGAGCCGCGAGCGGTGCAGCGACAGCCCGCAGGAGGTCTCGTTGCGCCCGCGTTCCCAGGCGTGCACCTCCCCGGCGGGGTACCGGATCCCGTCGTCGGGATCGACCCACTGACCCGAGGCGGCGACGGCCGCCCTGCTGGCTCCCATGCGCGGTTCGGTACCCACGATCGGCCCCTGGGACAAACCGCTCGCCGTGATCGGCCGGGACCCGCAGACTCCAGGGGTGGAAAGACTGTCCGACAAGCTCCTGAACTGGGCGAGCATCCTCGACGACGAGACCCGCCGGCAGGCCGAGCGCACCGCCTCCCTCGACATCGTCGACCCCCACGTGGCGCTCATGCCCGATGCGCACCTCGGCAAGGGCGCGACCGTGGGGTCGGTGCTGCCGACGCGCGCGGCGATCATCCCGGCGGCGGTCGGCGTCGACATCGGCTGCGGCATGATCGCCGTCCGCACACCCTGGTCGGTGGACGAGGTGCGGGCACGTGGCCCCCTGGCGCCGCTGCGCGGGGACATCGAGCGGGCGGTCCCGCTGTCGGCGGGCCGGTACAACAAGAAGCTCACCGCGACCGCCCGGCGGCGGGTGGAGGAGCTGGAGGCGAAGGCCGAGGAGCTCGGCGACCGCGTGCTGGCCTCGGTCACGACGACGGCGCCGAACTGGGCGATGCAGCTGGGCAGCCTCGGTTCCGGCAACCACTTCATCGAGGTGACCGCCGACGAGCGCGACCGCGTCTGGCTGTTCCTGCACTCGGGCAGCCGCGGAGTGGGCAACAAGATCGCCCAGAAGCACATCGCGATCGCCCAGGAGCGGGCCCGGCGGGACGGCCTGGACCTGCCCGACCGCGACCTCGCCTGGCTCGACGAGGGCACTCCGGAGTTCGACCGGTACGTCGCCGAGCTGCGCTGGGCGCAGCACTTCGCGCTGCTCAACCGCGAGGAGATGATGGACCGGGTCGCCGACTGCCTGGCCCGGCACATGCGGGCCGACAGCACGCCGGAGCTCGAGCGGATCAACTGCCACCACAACTTCAGCCAGCACGAGAAGCACTTCGGCGAGCAGCTGTGGGTGTCGCGGAAGGGCGCGATCCAGGCGGAGAAGGGGCAGGCGGGGCTCATCCCCGGCTCGATGGGGACGGCGAGCTACGTCGTCACCGGCCTGGGCAACCCGGAGTCGCTGAACAGCTCGCCGCACGGCGCCGGCCGGGTGTTCTCGCGCACGAAGGCGCGCAAGACGTTCACCCGGGCCCAGCTGGAGGAGTCGATGCGCGGCATCGAGTGGCGGCACAGCGACGCGTTCCTCGACGAGATCCCCGCCGCCTACAAGGACGTGGACGTCGTCATGGCCGACGCGGCCGACCTGGTGGAGGTGCGCCACACGCTGCGCCAGCTGGTGAACGTGAAGGGCGACTGAGCCGCTACCGTGCAGCACTTGTGACGGCCGTCTCACCTGGTCCCCGGCTCGACCGGGGCGTCCACCTCGGGTACGCGCTGGGCTCGATCGGGACGGCGGCGTTCGGCACGGTGCCGGGGCTGCTGCTCCTGTACTACCTGACCGACGTGCTGGGCGTGGCCGCCGGGGTCGCGGGTCTGGTGGTGTTCCTGCCCAAGGCGTGGGACGTCTGGCTCAACCCGTGGATCGGCAGCCGGTCGGACCGCACGGTGAGCCGCTGGGGGCCCCGCCGGCCGTGGATGCTGGCCGGCGGGGTCACCCTGCCCCCGCTGTTCGTGCTCGTGTTCGCCGGCCCCGGCGCCCCGCCCTGGGTGGCCGCCACCTGGGTCGCGGTGACCTTCCTGCTGGCGGCCACCGCCTACGGGCTGTTCCAGGTGCCCTACGTAGCCCAGCCGGCGGAGATCACCGACGACCCGGGTGAGCGGGCCACCCTGATGTCGTGGCGCGTGGCGGCGCTCGCCGTCGGCATCCTGCTCGCCGGCGCCGGGGCGCCCGCCGTCGTCGACCTGGCCGGCGGCGGGCGCGGCGGTCACCTGGCGATGGCGGTCTTCGTGGCCGTGCTGCTGGCGGTCGGCATGCTGGGCGCGGTCGCCGGGACCCGGCGGGCGCCGACGCTCACCCAGGTGCGCAGCGAGGAACGGCTGGGCGCCGCGCTGGCGCTGGCGTGGCGGTCCCGGCCGTTCCGGGTGCTGCTCACCGGGTTCGTCGTCCAGGCGCTGGGGATCGGCGTGATGCTGGCCGGGGTGCCGTACTACTCGCGCCAGGTCCTCGGCGACCCGGCCGCCGGATCGCTGCTGTTCGCCGCGCTGGTGGGCCCGGCGATCCTCGTCATGCCGCTGTGGCTGCGGGTCAGCCGCACCGTGGGCAAGCGCGCCGGGCTGCTCTCCTCGGTCACTCTCTTCGCGGCCGCGGCGGCGGGCCTGGCGGTGGGCGACGCGGGCGGGACCGGGCTGGTGCTGGCCCTCGTCGTCCTCGTGGGGATCGGCTACGCCGGCATGCAGATGTTCCCGCTCGCCATGCTGCCCGACGTCATCGCCGCCGACGAGGCGGCGTCCGGCCGGCGACGGGCCGGCGTGTTCACCGGGGTCTGGACGGCGGCCGAGACCCTCGGGCTCGCGATCGGCCCGGGGCTGCTCGGCGGACTGCTCGCGCTGGCCGGCTACGTCTCCTCCACCGGTGGGGAGACGGTGACCCAGTCCTCGACCGCCCTCACCGCCGTCCGGCTCGGCTTCAGCGTGCTGCCCGCCGTGCTCGTCCTGGCCAGCCTGCCCGTGCTCGCCCGCTACCGCCTCACCCCCGCGACCGCCCAGGAGGTCCCCGCGTGAACCCGCAGGACGTGCTCGCCGAGCTCACCGCGTTGCAGGCCGGCGACGTGCCCACCCACGGGGGCGCCACCATGGCCTACGTCTACGACTCCGGCCGGGCCGAGGTCGAGGAGCTGGCGGCGGCCGCCCAGGCGGCGTTCCAGTGGACGAACGCGCTGGACCCGACCGCCTTCCCCAGCGTGGCCCGCATCGAGAACGACCTGGTCGGCGCCGCGCTCGGACTGCTCGGCGGCGGGCCTGATGCCGTGGGGACGCTGACCAGCGGCGGCACCGAGAGCTGCGAGCTCGCCGTCCTCGCCGCGCGCGAGCAGTGGCGGGCGCGGGGCGGGGCCGGACGGCCCCGGCTGCTCCTGCCGGTCACCGCCCACGCGGCCTTCCGCAAGGCCGCGCACCTGTTCGGGGTGGAGGTCGTCGACATCCCCGTCGACGCGGAGACCTGCCGCGCCGACCCGTCGGCGGTGGTGCGGCAGCTGGACGAGCGCACCGTGCTGGCGGTCGTCAGCGCGCCGTCCTACCCGCACGGAGTGCTCGACCCCGTGGGGGAGATCGCCGGGCTCGCGGCCGGCGCCGGGGTGCCCTGCCACGTGGACGCCTGCATCGGCGGCTGGGTGCTGCCCTTCCTGGACGACGTCCCGGAGCCCTTCGACCTGTCGGTACCGGGGGTGACGTCGCTGTCGGTGGACCTGCACAAGTACGGCTACGCGCCCAAGGGCGTCTCGGTCCTGCTGACCGCCACCCCCGAGCTCCGGCACGCGCACTGGTTCACCACCGCCGGCTGGCCGGGCTACCCCGTGGTCAACCCGACCCTGGCCGGCACCCGCCCGGCCGGTGCCATGGCGGCCGCCTGGGCGGTGCACCGGTGGCTGGGCGACGACGGCTACCGGGAGCTCGCCGCCCGCGCGCGCCGGGCCACGTGCGCCCTGGCCGAGGGCGTGCGCGACATCCCCGGGGTGCGCGTGGTCGGGCGCCCCGCCACCACCCTCGTGGCGCTGGCCGCGGACGGCCCGGACGGCGTGGACGTCCTCAACCTCGCCGACGAGATGACCGCCCGCGGCTGGCTGCTGCAGCCGCAGCCGCCCTTCGCCCAGGACGGTGGGGACCTCCCGGCCACCCTGCACCTCACCGTCACGGCGGCCACCGCCGACCGGGTGACGGCCCTGCTGGCCGATCTCCGCGACGCGGCCCGGGCGGCCGCCGCGCTCCCCCGCCCCGTGCCCGATCCCGAGCTGGTGGCGGCGGCCGCCACGATCGACCCCGCGGCGCTGACCGTGGCCGAGGTGGAGGCGTTGCTCGAGCTGGCCGGGATCTCCGGCGGCTCGCTACCCGAGCGCATGGCCCCGGTGCACGCCCTGGTCGCGGCGCTGCCCCGACCGGTCGCCGAGCGGCTGCTGGCCGGCGTCCTCGGCCGGGTCTACCGGCCCTGATGTCCTTCCGGCCCCGTCCCGGGGCCCGCCCTGAGCGTGCGAAGGGCGGGGAGGACGAGGTCCTCCATCAGCGGGTGACGCCCTGGTCGCGCGCACAGGCCGCCACGGCCTCGGCGACGGCGGTCGCGACCCGGCGGTCCAGCGGGCTGGGCACGATGTAGTCGGGCCGCAGGTCGGCACCGACGACGCCGGCGATGGCCGTGGCGGCCGCGAGCTTCATCTCCTCGGTGATGCTGGTCGCGCCGGCGTCGATCGCGCCGCGGAAGACCCCCGGGAAGGCGAGCACGTTGTTGATCTGGTTCGGCAGGTCGCTGCGGCCGGTGGCGACGACGGCGGCGTACTTGGCGGCCATCTGCGGATCCACCTCGGGCGTCGGGTTGGCCAGGGAGAACACGATGCAGTTCTCCGCCATCGACGCGATCGCCTCCTCGGGGACCGAGCCCCCGGAGACCCCCAGGTAGACGTCGGCCCCGCGCAGCGCCGAGACCATGGAGCCGGCGAACCCCGACGGGTTGGTGTTCTCGGCGAGCCACCGCTTGGTGCCGGTCAGCCCGTCGCGGCCGAGGTGCAGGACGCCGCGCGAGTCGGCCACGGCGATCTCTCCCACCCCCGCCTCGAGCAGGATCTTGGTGCAGGCGACGCCGGCGGCGCCGGCGCCCGAGACGACGACCCGCAGGTCCCCCAGTTCCCGGCCGACCACCGCCGCGGCGTTGCGCAGCGCGGCGAGCACGACGATCGCCGTGCCGTGCTGGTCGTCGTGCATGACGGGGATGTCCAGGCGCTCGCGCAGCCGGGCCTCGATCTCGAAGCAGCGGGGGGCGCTGATGTCCTCGAGGTTGATCCCGCCGAACGACGGCGCGATGGCGGCGACCGTCTCGACGATCTCGTCGACGTCGGTCGTGGAGAGGACGATCGGCACCGAGGAGAGACCGGCGAACTCGCTGAACAGGCAGGCCTTGCCCTCCATCACCGGCAGGGACGCGGCCGGGCCGATGTCGCCGAGCCCGAGGACGGCGGTGCCGTCGGAGACCACCGCGACGACACGGGGCGCCCAGGTGAACCGGCGGGCCAGCTCCGGCTCGGCGGCGATCGCGCTGGACACCCGGGCGACGCCCGGCGTGTACGTGAGGGCGAGGTCGGCGATGGAGCCGATCGAGCGGGTGGAGGACACGGAGAGCTTCCCGCCCTCGTGCACCGCGAACGCCGGATCGGCGGCGAAGCGGTCGGTGCCGACGTGGTCCCCGGAGGCCGGATTTCCGCTCATGGGCACAGCAGCGTAACCACGGCCGGAGGCCGCCCTGTCGCTACGGTGCGCACGTGGAGATCAGTGAGCTCGCCGTGCCCGACAGTTACGTCATCGATCTGACGCCGCACGGGGACACGCGGGGCAGTTTCACCGAGTGGTATCGCGCCGACCTGCTGTCCCAGACAGTGGGACACCCGCTGACCCTGGCGCAGGCCAACCACAGCGTCTCCAGCGCGGGCGCCCTGCGCGGCGTGCACTTCGCCCTGGTGCCCCCCGGTCAGGCCAAGTACGTCTACTGCCCCTCCGGCCGGGTGCTCGACGTCGTCGTCGACGTGCGCGTCGACTCCCCCACCTTCGGCGTGCACGACGCGGTGCTGCTGGACAGCGAGCAGCCGCGCGCGGTCTACCTGGCCGAGGGGCTGGGCCACGCGTTCGTCGCCCTCGCCGACCGCAGCTCGGTCACCTACCTGGTCTCCTCCGCCTACGACCCGGGCCGGGAGTTCGGCATCTCCCCCCTGGACCCCGACCTGGACCTGCCCTGGCCGTCGGGCCTCGATCTCCAGCTGTCGGCCAAGGACCGGAACGCGCCCACCCTCGCCGAGGCGCGCGAGCAGGGGTTGCTGCCGACCATGGCCGAGTGCGCCGCGCGGTACGCCCAGCTACGCGAGGTCTGAGAGCGGACCCGGCGGAGGGGCGTCCGGGAGCCGGCCGGGGCGCGGCCAGAGGCGGCCCACGACGCGGCCGACGGCGACGGCGACACCGAAGGAACGGCTGTCGTCGGTCAGGAACGGGTTGTCCCCCTCGACCCAGCACCCGCCGTCGACGGCGCGGCGCACCCGCTTGACCACCAGCAGCTCCGGTCGGGCCGGGAAGCGGGCCAGCACGACGTCACCGGGGCGGACCGGCGACCCGACGGGCAGCCGCCGCACGACCAGCCGGTCCCCGTGCCGGACGGTGGGTGACATCGACGGGCCGGCCACCCGGGCCAGCACCCAGCGCGCCGGCAGCCCGGGACCGCCTTCCGGACCGCGACCGCCCGACGTGTTCGCGCTGATCACCGGGGGTAGGGTCGCAGAAGATCCAACCCCACGAACCCGGAGGCACCTCTCATGCGTCTGTTCCGCATGTTCTCCGCCGTGGAGGCCACCGCGCACTGCGACCTCCCCTGCGGCGTGTACGACCCGGCCCAGGCCCGCATCGAGGCGGAATCGGTCAAGGCCATCCAGGAGAAGTACCAGAGCAACGAGGACCCGGTCTACCGAACCCGGGCGATCATGATCAAGGAGCAGCGGGCCGACCTGGTCAAGCACCACCTGTGGGTGCTGTGGACCGACTACTTCAAGCCGCCGCACTTCGAGAAGTACCCGCACCTGCACGAGCTGTTCAACAAGGCCACGAAGCAGGCAGGTGCGGCCGGCGGCAAGGGCAGCATGGACCCCGCCGAGGGCCAGAAGCTGCTCGACTACATCGCGGAGATCGACAAGATCTTCTGGGAGACCAAGGCCGCTGCCTGAGCCTCCCGCAGGACCCCTCGGCTGCCGGGCCGCCCAGGTGGGCGGCCCGGCAGCCACGTCTCGTGCAGCCCTTCGGGCCTGGCGGCGCCGGGCCTGCGCCTAGGGTTTGCCCATGCGTGATTCGGAGGACTTCGTGATCGACGTCGGGGCCCTCCTGGAGAAGGTCGAGGCCGCGCCGCCCATCGAGGCGGTGGAGGCCGTGACGGACGCCCTGGGCGCAATGGTCGAGGCCCGCAGGGTGACCCTGCTGATCGCCGATTTCACCGGCCGGGCCGTCGTCCGGCTGACATCCGCCGTGCCCGTCGAGGGCGCCCGCGAGCGCGGGGCCGAGCAGGCCGAGACGCTGCCGCTGGACGGCACGGTCTACGAGCAGGTGCTGCGGACGCAGGAGGCCGACGTCCGGGAGTCCGCCGGCGGGGCGGTGATGGTCGTGCCGGTCACCGACCGGGGCGACGCGATCGGCGTGATCGAGATAGAGCTGGCCCGATACCCCTCCCAGAAGGAGATGGCCGACGTCCGCAACGCGGCGCACGCGCTCGCCTACGTCGTCATCGCCGCCCGCAGGCACACCGACGTCTTCGAGTGGGGCCAGCGCACGACGCCGTTCGCGCTGGCGGCGGAGATCCAGCGCCGACTGCTGCCGGCGTCCTACACGTGCGAGGCCGGCCAGTTCACCCTCGCCGGCTGGTTGGAGCCGGCCAGCTCGGTCGGTGGGGACACCTTCGACTACACGCTCGACCGCGACCGCCTCCAGCTGTCGATCACCGACGCCGTCGGCCACCAGGTCTCGGCAGCCCTGCTGGCCACACTCCTGGTCGGCGCCCTGCGCAACGGCCGACGCCGCGGCCTCGACCTCGCCGAACAGGCCAGGTACGCCAACGACTCCCTGGCGGAGAACGCGGACGCCGGGCAGTTCGTCACCGGGCAGCTGGTGGAGGTGGACCTGCACGCCGGCACCGCGACCGTCGTCAACGCCGGGCACGTCCTCCCACTGCGGCTGCGCGACGGCCGGGTGGAGGAGATCGAACTACGGGTCGAACCGCCGTTCGGCGTCGTGCCCGGCAAGTCCTTCGGCGCCCAGCCCTTCCCGCTCGAGCCCGGGGACCGGATCGTCTTCCTGACCGACGGCATGCAGGAGCGCAACGCGGTCGACCTGGACGTCGCCAGGGCTCTCGCCGACACGGCCGACCTTCACCCGCGTGAGGTGGTCCGCGCCCTCGGCCGGGCCGTGCTCAAGGAGACCGGCGGGGACCTCCGCGACGACGCCACGATGATCTGCCTCGACTGGTACGGCGGGCCGCCCCGGTCGCGCACCACCGAGCAGGGGGCCGACCCTGACATCACCTCGCCCCCTGCCTGAACCCGGCGTCCGGACCATCCCGGGCCGGGGCCGGTACGGTCTGAGGACGATGCGCATCGACCGGGCCGGGTGGCCTTTCATCACCGGACCCCTCCTTCCCGCGGCCGGCCTCGGCGTGGCCGGACGCCGGTGGGCCGTCTGGCCGTTCTTGGCCCTCTCGGCCTACATGGCCCTGTTCTTCCGGGATCCCGACCGGCGGTGCGACACCGTGCCGGCCGATCCGGACGACGTCCTCTCCCCCGCGGACGGCGTGGTCATGGTCGCCGGCGAGCCCCAGGAAGGGGTGGCGCCCGACGACGCCCCCGAGGGCGGCTGGCAGCAGATCAGCGTCTTCCTGTCGGTGGTCGACGTGCACGTGAACCGCTCCCCCTACCGCGGCGAGGTCGTGGAGAGCTCCTACCGCAGGGGCAGCTTCCTGGCGGCCTACCGCAAGGAATCGGCGCACCGCAACGAGCGCAGCGAGCTGCGGCTCCGGGACGGCGACCGCACGGTCGTCTTCCGCCAGATCGTCGGGGTGCTGGCGCGCCGGATCGTCACCCGCACCGGGCCGGGCCGCACGCTGGCGACGGGGGAACGCATGGGGCTGATGAAGTTCGGCTCCCGCATGGACGTCTTCGTGCCGCGCGAGTGCACCCTCACCGTGACCAAGGGGCAGCGCGTGCGCGGCGGCGAGACCGTCATCGCCCGCTGGCCCTCGGCCGGCTGAGGGCATCGGCGTGCCCAGCTCCGCGTCCGGTGAGCGCCGTCCGCAGACCCGTCGCACGGCCACCGTCGAGTTCGTCCGCGGTTCCGTGCGGGGAAGCCGGCGCCGCGCG
The DNA here is from genome assembly GCF_054051015.1 of Blastococcus sp. SYSU DS0616. Taxonomy (NCBI): domain Bacteria; kingdom Bacillati; phylum Actinomycetota; class Actinomycetes; order Geodermatophilales; family Geodermatophilaceae; genus Blastococcus; species Blastococcus sp. SYSU DS0616. Next base: position 69,437 of record NZ_JBJHAJ010000009.1, on the reverse strand, counting down.
CTGGCCACGCTGCCCAGCCTGTTCACCCTCGGCAACATGCTGTGCGGCTTCGGCGCGATCCTGGTCTCCATCCGCGGTCAGTACACCCTCGCCGCCGTCCTGATCGGGCTCTCGGTGCTGTTCGACATCACCGACGGCGCCGTCGCCCGGCTGGTGGGCGCGGTGACGCCCTTCGGCCTGCAGTTCGACTCGCTGGCCGACCTGGTCTCCTTCGGCCTGGCACCGGCGCTGCTGGCGTTCACGCTGTTCTCCGAGGGCCGCGACGAGTGGGACCCGGTGGGCTGGGTGGTCTGCTTCCTCTGGGTGGCGTGCGCGGCCATCCGGCTCGCCCGCTTCAACACCACCATCGACCCGACGGCGGACAAGCGGTACTTCATCGGCATGCCCAGCCCCGGTGCGGCCGGTGTCGTGCTCGCGTCGGTGTTCGCGTTCGGCGACGACATGCAGGGCCGCGACCGGCTCTGGGTGCTGCTGGTGGTCGCGGTCCCGGCCGTGCTGATGGTGACCAACATCCGGTTCCGGTCCTTCCGCTCGCTGGTCAGCCCCAAGAGCGGTCGCCCCTACGGGCTGGTCGCCACGGCTGTGCTGCTGGTGATCGGTTTCGCGCTGTTCCCCGTCGTCACCGGGTGCGTGCTGGCCTACGGCTACCTGCTGGCCCCGGTCCTCGTCCCGGTGCTCTCCCCGCTGGGCCGGCTGGTGCCCGGACGGCTCAAGGAGGTCCTGTCGTGAGCGTGCGGCCGATCCGGCCCGACGACGTCCCCGCCGTGGTCGGGCTGGTGCGCGAGCTCGCCGACTACGAGCGCGCCCTCTCCGAGGTCCGGCTGACCGAGGAGCAGCTCACCGACTGCCTGTTCGGCGCCTCCCCGGCCCTGTTCGGCCACGTGGCCGAACGCGACGGCCAGGTCGTGGGCATGGCCCTGTGGTTCCTCAACTTCTCCACCTGGCGCGGCACCCACGGCATCTATCTCGAGGACCTCTACGTCCAGCCGCGGCACCGGGGCACGGGCCTGGGCAAGGAGCTGCTCCGCACGCTCGCCGCGGTCTGCGTCGAGCGCGGCTACTCCCGGCTGGAGTGGTCGGTGCTGGACTGGAACACCCCGTCGATCGAGTTCTACCGGGCGGCCGGCGCCGTCCCCATGGACGAGTGGACGGTGTTCCGCCTGACCGACGACGCGCTCGCGTCGTTCGCCTCCGACGACCGAACCTGACCGCGCGGCGCTAGCGTTCGACCCGTGACCACCGAGCGCGGACCGATCGAGTGCTGGCTGACCGACATGGACGGGGTCCTCGTCCACGAGGGGAACGCCCTGCCGGGTGCCAAGGATTTCCTCGACCGGCTGGTCGAGCGACGGCGCCGGTTCCTGGTCCTGACCAACAACTCCATCTTCACGCCCCGCGACCTCGCGGCCCGGCTCAGCCGGACCGGCCTGCTCGTACCCGAGGAGGCGATCTGGACCTCGGCACTCGCGACCGCCGACTTCCTCGCCACCCAGCTGCCCGGCGGCTCGGCGTACGTCATCGGCGAGGCGGGGCTGACCACCGCGCTGCACGAGGTCGGGTACGTCATGACCGACACCGATCCGGACTACGTCGTCCTCGGGGAGACGCGCACGTACTCGTTCGAGGCGATCACGCGGGCGATCCGGCTGGTGGAGGGCGGCGCCCGGTTCATCGCGACCAACCCGGACGTGACCGGCCCCTCGCCGGAGGGTCCGCTGCCTGCCACCGGCTCGGTGGCCGCGATGATCACCGCGGCGACCGGCGCCAAGCCGTACTTCGTCGGCAAGCCCAACCCGATGATGTTCCGCAGCGCGATGAACCGGATCGAGGCGCACTCGGAGTCGACGATCATGGTCGGCGACCGCATGGACACCGACGTGGTCGCCGGTATCGAGGCGGGCCTGGAGACGGTGCTGGTCCTCTCCGGGTCCACCTCCGCGAGCGAGGTGAGCCGCTTCCCGTTCCGGCCCAGCCGGGTCCTCGACTCCATCGCCGACGTGATCGACCTGGTCTGAAGAAGGAACCCGTCGCCCACCCCCTACCGGCCCCGTTCAGGGGCCCGCCCCGAGCGTGCGAGCGATGGGGGAAGGGGGTCCTCGTTCAGCGGCCGTCGTACGCCAGCCGCGAGTCGGGCGCGGCCAGCAGGTAGAGCACCGCGCCCACCAGCGCCAGGATCGGCAGGCCGATCAGCGGCTGCTGCGCGGAGAAGGCGAACGTGAAGCCGGTCAGCCCCAGGAACAGCTGCATCGCCACCACCGGCGCCCGGGCCCAGCCGGCGACCCTCCACAGCCCTCGCGCGGCGGCCCCGAGCACGCCGGCGGCCAGCGCGGCCAGCACCACCTCGGCGAGCGCGCGGGGCACGCTCTGCGGGGCGCCGGTCAACGTGAGGTAGAGCAGCACCAGCGCGCCCACCGCGAACGCCACGGCCTCCAGGGCCACCGCCAGGGCCGCCCGGCGCAGTGACGGCGGCGCCTCCGTCGCCGGCCCGGCGGGGCGCGGCGCCGGCTGGGCGGCGGTGGCGCCGAACAGCCGGTCGGCGAGGCGACGGGGCGGCGGGGTGGGCGCTCCGCGGTCCTCGGTCACGACGGCGAGATTACGCCCGGGCCCGGGCTGCGGTCGCCCACCGGACGTCCTGCCGCACCCACGCCGGGCCGCTGGATAGCCTGGCGGCATGCGCGCGCTCGTGGTCGTCAACCCTGCGGCCACGACCACGACCGCCAAGATGCGCAACGTGCTCGTCGGCGCGCTGGCCAGCGAGCTGAAGGTGGACGTCGCCGAGACGACGCACCGGGGGCACGGCCGTGAACTGGGCGCCCGGGCGACCGCCGAGGGGATCGACGTCGTCGTCGCCCTCGGCGGCGACGGCACCGTGAACGAGGTGGTCAACGGCCTGCTCACCGACGGGCCCGGACCGGCCGTGCCGACGCTGGCGGTCGTGCCGGGCGGGTCGACCAACGTGTTCTCCCGGGCCCTCGGCCGGTCGCGCGACCCGGTGGAGGCGACCGCCGAGATCCTCGCCTCGCTGCGCGCCGGCCGGACGCGGTCGGTGTCGCTGGGCACCGCGAGCGCCACCGGCACGAGCACCGCGGCGGTCACCGGGGTCGCGCCGGAGGCGGCAGAGGCGGTCGCCCGGGCCGACGCCGACGCCGACGGCCCGGGGTGGACCGCCCCCCGGTGGTTCGTGTTCGCCGCCGGCTTCGGGTTCGACGCCGAGGTGATCGCCCGGGTGGAGGCCCATCGCGCCCGGGGGCGCCGGTCGACCGGCGCGCTCTACGTCCGGGAGGGCACCAGCGCCTTCCTGTTCGGGCGGGAGCGGCGACGCCCCGCGATGACGCTCCAGGTGCCCGGCGAGCCACCCGTCGAGGAGCTGTTCCTCTGCCTGGTGTCCAACGTCAGCCCCTGGACCTACCTGGGGGCGCGACCGGTCAACCCGACGCCGCAGGCCTCCTTCGACACCGGGCTGGACGTCTTCGCCCTGGGCCGCATGGGTGCCGCCCGGATGCTGCGCGCCCTGCGGCAGACCATGCGGCCCGAGCCGGATCTGCGCGGACGCGGCCTGCACCGGTGGCACGACCTCCGGGAGCTGTCGATCACCGCCGTCCGGCCGCAGGGTTGGCAGGTCGACGGCGACCACCTGGGCACGGCCACCGGCGTCCGGATCACGGACGTCCCGCACGCCCTGCGCGTGATCGCCTGACGGCTCTTCTTGAGTGATCGGCACGGCTTTTCCCCCCGCCGGGTGGCGGGCCTAGCACGGGCGTGGTGAGGTTGCTCACGCGGGGGTCAGCGTCGACCCCGATTCGCTTGACAGGCGTCCGGCACGTGAAAACATCGCTGCTGGGACGCAACCTGCCGGTAACAAAGCAGGCAGTCGCTGCCGCCAAGACGCTGGGTGACCGGTGTCGGCCCGGCGATCGCAGACCGAGCAAGGCGACTGACGCACCGACCGCAGACGACATCGAGGAGTACAACGCCATGGACTGGCGCCACCGCGCGCTCTGCCGGGACGAGGACCCGGAGCTGTTCTTCCCGATCGGGACGACCGGCCCCGCTCTCGTCCAGATCGAGCAGGCCAAGGCCGTGTGCCAGCGCTGCCCGGTGGTCTCGTCGTGCCTGGACTGGGCCCTGCGCTCGGGCCAGGACTCCGGTGTCTGGGGTGGGCTCTCCGAGGACGAGCGGCGCGCGCTGAAGCGGCGTCAGGCTCGCACCCGGGTCCACACCGCCTGATCCGGACCACCACGACGGCCGCCGGGGTTCACCGGCGGCCCACCGCACCACCGCGAACGCACCGACCGCCACGAGGCCGGTCCGGGTCCTCCCGGACCGGCCTCGGCGTCGTCCGGGACGGTGCAGCTCTCACCGCCGCGGCCGGGCGGTGCAGGGCAACGTCAGCACGACCTCGGTGCCCGACCGGCCCTCCAGCGTCCCCATCGTCAGGCTCCCGCCCAGCTCGCTGGTGACCAGCGTCCGCACGATCTGCAGGCCGAGCCCGTCGCTCGTCGCCGGGTCGAAGTCCGGTGGCAGGCCCTGCCCGTCGTCGCGGACCCGGACCCGTAGGTCGTCCCCCTCGCGCTCGGCGACCAGCTCGATGACCCCCGGCTCCCCCTCGGGGAACGCGTGCTCGGCCGCGTTGTGCAGCAGCTCGGTCACGGCGAGGACCAGCGGGGTCGCCGCCGCCGCGGGCAGCTCGCCGAACGAGCCGGTGCGGCGGGTGCGGGCCGCGGGCCCCACGGAGGTCAGGTCACCGAGCATCGGGAGCACCTGGTCCAGGACGTCGTCGACGTCGACGACGTCCTCCCGGCTGCCGGCGAGCGTCTCGTGCACGACCGCGATGGACGCCACGCGGCGCACCGACTCCTCCAGCGCCGCCCGGGCCGCGGGCTCGGTCATCCGGCGGGCCTGCAGACGCAGCAGCGCGGCGACCGTCTGCAGGTTGTTCTTCACCCGGTGGTGGATCTCCCGGATGGTCGCGTCCTTGGTGAGCAGCGCCCGGTCCCGACGCCGCACGTCGGTCACGTCGCGGACCAGCACCAGCGCCCCGGGCTCGGCGCCGGGGGCGTGCAGCGGCAGGGCCCGCAGGAGCAGCGTCGCGCTGGCTGCCTCGACGTCCATGGGGTCCAGGTAGCGACCCGCGATCGCCGCGGTGATGCCGGCGGCCGCCGCTTCCCCCGCCACGCGGTCGGTGACCACGCGGCACGTCACCTCCGCGAGGACGGCGCCGGCCAGGTCGCCGACCACCCCGATCCGGCGGTAGGCCGAGAGGGCGTTCGGGCTGGCGTAGGTGACCCTGCCCGCCCCGTCGAGGCGAACCAGCCCGTCCCCCACACGCGGGCTCATCTCCGCGTCCTGCGCCCTGACCGGCGGGAAGGTGCCCGCGGACACCATGAGGCAGAGGTCGGCGGCGATGTCGAGGTAGGTGAGCTCGAGCGTCGACGGCGCCCGCGTCACCGCGAGGTTGGTGTCCTTGGCCAGGACGGCGATCCCCACGCCCTCGTGCCGCACGGGGATGACCTCGCGCCGGCGCGGGGGCGTCCCCGACCGGTCCGGTTCCCCGTCGGTGACCGGCCGCCCGTCGCGGAGCGCCGCGGTGAACGACCGCGCCGCGTCGGCGTCCACCTCGACGCCGACCATGTCCTCCGGCCGGCTGGTCGGCGCGGTGAGCGGGCGGACCTGGGCGACGCACCACCACGATCCCGAGGACAGCGGCACCCAGAGCGTCAGGTCGGCGAAGGCGAGGTCGGCCAGCAGCTGCCAGTCGGCGACCAGCCGCCGGGCGTGGTCGATCTGGGCGGGGCTGGACGCCGTGCCACGGGTGAGGCGCTCCGAGAGGCTGCTCATGGTGCCCCGAGCCTATGACCCGTCCCGAGGCCCACCCCGAGCGGGCGAGCGGGACCGGGTCCTCTCCTACGCTGCACCGCGTGCCTCCCCTCCCCGCCGTCCGCATCGAGCCGGCGGTCCCCGCCGACCACGACCGCATCGCCGCGCTCACCGTGGACGTGTACGTGCGCGGCGGCCTGGCGTCGGCGGGGTACGCCGCCGAGCTGGCCGACGTGGCCGGTCGTGCGCGGCTGGCCGAGCTGCTGGTCGCCCGCGACGAGGCCGGCCGGCTGATCGGCAGCGTGGCGTTCGTGGCGGGCGGCGAGTTCGGCGAGGTGCTCGAGTCCCCCGACGAGGCCGGTTTCCGCATGCTCGTGGTCGACCCGCGGGCGCAGGGCCGCGGAGTGGGCGCCGCCCTGGTGCAGGCGTGCCTGGCCCGCGCCCGCGCGGCGGGCCGGCGGCGCGTCGTCATCTCCACCGGCACACGCATGCGCGCGGCCCACCGGCTCTACGAGCGGCTGGGCTTCACCCGGCTGCCGGCGCGCGACTGGACGCCCGCCCCCGGCGTCGACCTGCTCGTCTACACCCGCGACGTCTGAGGCCCCGTCCAGGGGACCGCCCCGAGCCTGCGAGGGGTGGGGAGGACGGGGTCCTTTCTCAGGCGTCGGCGACGGTGGCGATGAGGTCGCCCTCCTGGAGGACCTCGCCCTCGACCACGTGGAGCTCCTGCACGGTCCCCGCGCGCTCGGTGAGCACCGGGATCTCCATCTTCATGGACTCCAGGATCACCAGCGTGTCACCGGCGGACACCCGCGCACCGGGCTCCACCAGGACCTTCCAGACACTGGAGACCATCTCCGCGTGGATCTCCTCGACCGCCACCGGAACCTCCCGCGCCCGCCCGATCATGAGCCCCCATCCAAGCACGGGCCCCGGGCGTCAGGTTTCGGGGAAGGCGCGCCCCTCGGCCAGCCCGCCGAGCACCGCGCAGACCTCGGGGCCGTCGTGCGGCACCCCGGCCCCGGCCAGCCCGGACAGCGCCAGGCCGGCCGCACGCGCCGCCGCCGCGACGTCGTCCGCGCCGGCGCTCACGGTGGCCAGCAGCGCGTCGTACCAGCCGTCCAGCCGGTCACCGGGGTCGTAACCGCTGACCGCGACCAGGTCCACGCCGCCCTCGGCCGCGGGCGGTCGCCCGGAGCCGGGGAGGCGACCGCTGATCCGGCCGGCGGTCCCCGGCGGGAGCGTGGCGCGCAGCTGTGCGACGACCGCCGCCCGCGGCTCGGTGCGGGCCACGGGGCCCGGCCCGGGGACCCGGGGCCCGACGGCGCTGCGCAGCGCCAGCTCGACGGCGTCCACACCGTGCGACCGCTCGAGCACCGCCATGTCCAGCGAGAAGCCCGCGGCGACCTCGGCCAGCTCGCCGTCGGGGGCGATGCCGACGGTGACCAGCCCGCGCCAGCCCACCTCGGCGAGGCGGTGCGCGGCCGCGGGCAGCTGCCGGGGCTCGCCGGGGGTCCAGGACACCCGGGCGATGCCGGCGGCGCGATCCCGCGCCACCGGGGTGTCGAAACGGAGTCCGTCAGCGGTCACCCAGGCGAGGAAGCCGCGCTCGCTGGCCGGCTCCACGCCGTCGCCACCGAGGCGTTCCAGGACCTCGGCATCGGGGCCGCCCCAGCGCAGACCCGCCCGGACCACCTCGGCGGCCAGTCGCGCGTTGCCGGCCAGGGCGGGAGGAACCGGGAGGACCGTATCGGCGCCGCTGCGCCGGGCCGCCTCCACGATCCGGTCGACGGCCAGGTAGGACTCGGCGGCCGGCGCAGGCCCCAGCAGCACTGCGTCGTCGGCCAGGCGGACGTGCCGTGCCGAGCGCTCCGTCTCGCTGTGCACCGCCACCGCCTTGAGGCCGAGCCGCTGGCACGCCCGGACCACGGCGCACCCAGCGGGTCCCCGTCCGGCGACGAGGACGGTCTCGATCCCCAGCTGCGGCACTGCTGCTCCTCCTGCGTTCGCCCTGCCCGGCGCACGGCCGGCTCTCCCCGTGAGAGGCTTGCCGGGTCAGCTTGGCGGGTCCGCCAGCGCGGCGCACCCCGCGTGCGCCGGCTCCGGCCCCCCGCACAACCCACGGGCCGCCCGGCCCACCAGCAAGTATGAGAGGAGGGCAGCGATGTCCAAGCGCGGACGCAAGCGTCGCTCCCGCAAGGGGAACAAGGCCAACCACGGCAAGCGCCCCAACGCCTAGAAGGACCCCGTCCTCCCCACCCTTCGCAGGCTCAGGGTGGGCCCCTGAACGGGGCCGGACGCCAGAGGCCCAGAACCCGTCGGGTTCTGGGCCTCTGGCGTTCGCCCCCCACTCAGGCGGTGGGACGCTCTTCCGAGTGCTCGATCGTCAGCCGCTCGACGCTGACCTGGGTCCCGTCCTCCTCGAACGAGACGCTCGTCAGCTGCATCTTGATGCGGTCGCGCAGACCCGACGGCGGCTTGTCGCCACCGCAGCGTCGCCGGACCAGCGCCTTGAACTCCTGCTCGATGCCGAACTGGCGCAGACAGGGCGAGCACTCGTCGAGGTGCTCGGCGATCACGCCCCGGCGCTCGTCGGAGGTCTCGTGGTCGAGGAACTCGAAGACGTGCGTCAGGACGTCGTCGCACGAGTTGATGTCGAGGGGCTCACCGGCCCCCTGCTGGTCGCTCACGGGCGGGTCGCCTCCTCACCGGCCCCGGCGCGGACGAAGCCCCGCTCCCGGGCGTAGTCGGCCAGCAGCTTCTGCAGCCCTCGGCGACCGCGGTGCAGCCGGGACATCACCGTGCCGATGGGCGTGCCCATGATCTCGGCGATCTCCTTGTAGGCGAACCCCTCGACGTCGGCCAGGTAGACCGCGAGCCGGAAGTCCTCCGGCAGCTGCTGCAGGGCCTCCTTGATGTCGGAGTCCGGCAGGTGGTCCAGCGCCTCGATCTCGGCCGACCGCAGGCCCGAGGAGGTGTGCTCCTCGGCGGCGTAGAGCTGCCAGTCCTGCACCTGGTCGGTGGGGTACTGCTGCGGCTGCCGCTGCTTCTTGCGGTAGCTGTTGATGTAGGTGTTCGTGAGGATCCGGTACAGCCAGGCCTTGAGATTGGTGCCCTCGGCGAACTGGTGGAACGCGGAGTAGGCCTTCACGAAGGTCTCCTGCACCAGGTCCTCGGCGTCGGCCGGGTTGCGGGTCATCCGCAGGGCCGCCGGGTAGAGCTGGTCCAGGTAGGGCAGCGCGTCGCGCTCGAACCGGGCGTCCCGCTCGGCGCGGGTCTCGGCGAGCTCCGTGCGACTCCCGCCCTCGCGGGCCTCGGGCACCTCCACCGGCGCGCCCTCGGGCAGCTGACCGGGGTTGTCGACCACGGAATCCTCAGGCACCGACCGTCCTCTCCGGGGCCCCCGGACGCGGGGCACCACGTCGGTCGATCCTAGCCGTGCGGCGTCCGGACGGCCCGGGGGACGCCGGTGCACAGCCCGTGCGCGAGTGGTGGAGACGCTGCTGCTCACGGCCGGTGCAACGGCACCGGCGGCCGCGGCCATTCCCGACGGGCCGTGCTCGCTACGCTGCGGCGCCGTGGCGGCAACCCCGGCGGTACGGGTCCTGGAGCAGGCGAACGTGGCCCACACGCTGCACCCGTACGACCCCGAGCACCCGGCCGACCAGGGCCACGGCGAGGCAGCGGTCGCCGCGCTGGGGGCTGATCCGCGGCAGGTGTTCAAGACCCTGGTCACCCGGGTCGACGGCGTCCTCACCGTCGCCGTGGTGCCGGTCAGCGGGACCCTCGACCTCAAGGCGCTGGCCACCGCCGCCGGTGGACGCAAGGCGGCGATGGCCGACCCGGTCGACGCCGAGCGGGCCACCGGCTACGTCCTCGGCGGCATCAGCCCGCTGGGGCAGCGCAAGGCGCTGCCCACGGTCGTCGACGCCTCCGCACTGGACTTCCCGACGGTGCTGGTCAGCGCCGGGAGGCGCGGGCTGCAGCTGGAGCTGCCCCCGGCCGAGCTGGTGCGGCTGACGCGCGCCCGCACCGCCTCCATCGGACGCTGAGGTCAGGGCGCCGCGTACGGCGTCAGGAGCTGGTCGACCGGGGCGAAGTCGTCGGTCAGCACGCGGGCGTCCCCGATGAACCGGGTCAGCTCCTCCCCCTCCGCCACCTGCCAGGCCAGGTCCCGGCGGGTCAGCGCGGCGGCGATCTCCTCGGCGGGCAGCGGCCGCTGCGACCCCACCGCGATGACGTTGCCGCCGTCCTCCCCGGCCAGGACCGGCGCGCGGGCCAGGAGGACCACGTGCTCGAACACCTCGCGCATCGTGGCCAGCTCGGCGCGCACGAACGACAGCGGTGGGTGGTCGATGAGGTTGACCGCGTAGACGCCGTCGTCGGCCAGCGCCCGGTCGACCAGCTCCAGCGCCTCCCGGGTGGTCAGCTGCCAGGGCACGGAGAGCCCGCCGAAGGCGTCGCCGACGACGAGGTCGCGCTGCCCCGCCGGCTCCTCGGCCAGCCCGACCCGGCCGTCGGCGACCCGCACCCGCAGGTCGGCCGACGTCTCCAGCCCGAGCTGCTCGCGGTCCATCGCGACCACGCCGGGGTCCACCTCCACCACCACGCTCTCGGTGCCGGGCCGCACCTCGGCGAGGTACCGCGGCAGCGTGAGCCCACCACCCCCGACGTGCAGTGCGGAGATGGGCTCGCCCGTGGGGAAGACGGCATCGGTCACCGCGGCGACCGCCCGGATGTAGGCGAACTCCAGGTGGGTCGGGTCGGCGAGGTCGACGTAGGAGTGCCTGAGGGTGTCGAGCATCAGCACCCGGCCCGAGGGCCGCTCCGGATCGGCCACCACCCGCGCGCAGTGGTAGGCCGTCTCCTCCTCGCAGGGGGTGGGGGCGACCGCGGCGAGGCCGGCGCCGACGACGGCCAGGACGAGCAGGCCGGCCGGGACGGTGCGCAGCCCGTCACCGCGCCGCAGGACCACGCCGACCGCCACGCCGGTGAGCACGGTGACCGCACCGGTGGCGACGAGGATGACGCTGCTGGGCAGGACCGCCACGAGCACGAACCCGGTGGCGAACGTCGCCGCGATCCCCCCGAGCGTGCCGATGCCCGACAGCCGCCCGACGACCGCGCCGGTCTCGTCCAGGCTGGCGAGCTGGAGCTTCACGACCATCGGCGGGACGGCGGAGAGCAGCGCCGCGGGCACGACCACGGCGACCGCGGCCAGCAGCAGCACGCCCCCGGCGTCGGCCCCGCTGAGCAGCGAGCCGGTGAACCGGACCAGCGGCAGCACGGCGACGACCAGGGCCCCGCCGGCGATCAGCAGCGGCGCCAGCAGCCGGCGCGGGTCCGTGCGGTCGGCCGTCGCACCACCCAGCCACGCGCCGACGGCGATCGCCGCGAGGGCGAAGCCGATCACGGCGGTGCTCGTCTGGACGGTCACGCCGACGTAGGGCGCGATCAGCCGAAGGCCGACGATCTCCAGCACGAGGACCGCGCCGGAGCTGAGGAAGGTCAGCCCCGCCGCGACCCAGGCCGGCAGCGCGCCGCCCGGTGGTGGGGGTGGCGGCGGCGTGTCGACCGGAGCACCGGCGGATGCCTCGTCCGCTGCCACGTCAGAACAGCGCCGGCTGGTCGGCGGGGGCGTCCACGCCGTCCGCCCGGGCCAGCAGCTCGGGCCCGTTGTTGCGCACGCTGTTGACCGCCGGGCTCACCGGCCGCAGCTCCAGGCCGGCGACGAGCTCCGGCGGGGTGGACCGGGCGAGCTCCGCCACGTCCTCGCGTGCGGGGTCCAGCCACTCCGCCCAGCGCTCCCGCGGGAGCACCAGCGGCATCCGGTCGTGGATCTCGGCGAGCGCACCGGTGGCCGGGGCGGTGACCACGGTGCACGTGTAGAGCCGGTCCTCCCCCTTTCCCCAGACCTCCCAGAGGCCGGCCATGGCGAGCACCGACCCGTCCTCGGGGGTGACGAAGTAGGGCTGCTTGGCCGGGGAGTCCAGGCGCTTGGCCCACTCGTACCAGCCATCGGCCGGGACCAGGCACCGCCGCGAGCGCGCCGCGCTGCGGAAGGCCGGCTTCTCGGTCAACGACTCCGCCCGGGCGTTGAGCATCCGGTTGCCGACCGACACGTCCTTGGCCCACGAGGGCACCAGCCCCCAGCGCACCGCCCGCAGCTCGCGGAACCCTCCACCGGTCGGCCTGCCCTCGGTGTCGCGCTCGCGGGCGTGCCGGACGACGTAGACGTCCTTGGTCGGCGCCACGTTGTAGTCGGCGGCCAGCGGGGGCTGCCCGCCGGCCGGGACCGCCTCGAACTCGAGCGCGAGGTCCTCGGGCTTGCGGCTGGCCGCGTAGCGACCGCACATGACGCCTCCTCGAGGGCACGGGGCTGTTCCCCCAGCACTGTAGGTGCGGCCACCGACGAGCCGGCGCCCGTGCGTGTGCCAGCGACCACCGGGTAGGGCCCCTCTGTCGGAACGCTCGACGAGAGACGAGGATCACCGCGTGACCGCGACGCAGAACCCACCGACCGACCACCCGAAGACCGCCAGCGACAGCGCCGACCGGCGCTACGCGACGGTCAACCCCTTCACCGGCGAGACGGAGAAGGAGTTCGACTTCACGCCGACCGAGGCGATCGACGGCATCATCGAGCGGGCGCACGCCGCCTACCAGCAGTGGCGCGAGCTCCCGGTCGCCGACCGCGCCGCCGTGGTGCGCCGAGCCGCCGAGCTGATGGACGAGCGCCGCGAGGACCTGGCGAAGCTCATCACCACGGAGATGGGCAAGCGCCGCGACGAGGCCACCGGTGAGCTGTACCTCTGCTCGATGATCCTCAAGTACTACGCCGACAACGGCCCCGGCTTCCTGGAGCCGACGCCGATCCAGCCGCTGATGGGCAAGGGCGAGGCGGTCATCGAGACCCGCCCGATCGGCGTCCTGCTCGCCATCGAGCCGTGGAACTACCCCTTCTACCAGGTGGTCCGGGTGGCCGGCCCGAACCTGGTGCTCGGCAACACCGTCATCCTCAAGCACGCCGAGATCACCCCGCAGTGCGCGGTGGCGATCGAGCAGCTGTTCGCCGACGCCGGTGCACCCGAGGGCGTCTTCACCAACACCTTCCTGCGCATCTCCGACGTCGAGCAGGTCATCGCCGACCCCCGCATCCAGGGCGTGACCCTCACCGGGAGCGAGCGCGCCGGCAGCGCGGTCGGCGCGCTGGCGGGCAAGCACCTCAAGAAGTCGGTGCTCGAGCTCGGCGGCAGCGACCCGTTCATCGTGCTCGACGCCGACGACATGGCCGCGACGGTCAAGGCCGCGACGATGGGCCGGATGCAGAACACCGGGCAGGCGTGCACCGCCTCGAAGCGGCTGATCGTCACCGAGGAGCTGTACGAGCCGTTCGTCGAGGGGCTGAAGCAGGCGTTCTCGACCTTCTCCCCGGGCGACCCGGCCGACTCCTCGACGTCGCTGGCGCCGCTGTCCAGCGAGCGGGCCGCGCAGGACCTGCACGCGCAGATCCAGGACGCGATCGACAAGGGGGCGACCGTGGTCGCCGGCGGCCGGCGGCCCGACCGCCCGGGTGCGTTCGTCGAGGCCACGATCCTCACCGACGTCACCCCGGACATGCGCGCCTACAGCGAGGAGCTGTTCGGCCCGGCCGCCGTCGTCTACAAGGTGAAGGACGCCGACGAGGCGGTCGAGCTGGCGAACAACAGCGCCTTCGGCCTCGGCGCCACGGTGATGAGCAGCGACCTCGACCGCGCCCGCGCGGTGGCCGAGCGGCTGGAGGCCGGGATGGTGTGGATCAACCAGCCCACCGGCTCCTCCCCCGAGCTGCCGTTCGGCGGCATCAAGCGCTCGGGCTACGGCCGGGAGCTCTCCGAGCTGGCGATGTTCGAGTTCGCCAACCGGCGGCTGCTGCGCACCGTGCCGGTCAAGAAGGCCGACAAGCCGCAGGCGGGCTGATGGAAGGACCCCGTCCTCCTCTCGCCTCGCACGCTCGGCGCGAGCCTCGGGACGGGGCCACGGTGCGGCGCGGGTGACCGGGCAGACTGATCACGTGTCAGACGTCTGGTCCGCGCCGCACCACCCGGCTCCCGTCGACGCCGTCGTCACGCTGCCCGGCTCCAAGTCCCTCACCGCGCGGGCGCTCGTGCTGGCCGCCCTGGCCGACGGCCCCAGCCGGCTGGTCCGCCCGCTGCGCGCCCGGGACACCGACCTGATGGCGGCGGCGTTGCAGGCACTGGGGGTGCGGGTCGACGAGGACGGCGAGGACTGGCTGGTCACCCCGGGCGGGCTGCGGGGGCCGGTGACGGTCGACGCAGGCCTGGCCGGCACCATCCTGCGGTTCCTGCCGCCGGTGGCCGCCCTCGCCGACGGCGACGTGACGGTCGACGGCGATCCGCGGCTGCGTGAGCGCCCCAACGCCGGGCTGATCGGCGCCCTGCGGGCACTCGGGGTCGAGGTCGACGACGACGGCCGGGGCCGGGCACCGTTCACCGTGCACGGCACGGGGCGGGTGCGGGGGGGCGCGGTCACCGTGGACGCGAGCGAGTCCTCGCAGATCGTCTCCGGGCTGCTGCTCGCCGCGGCCCGGTTCGACGAGGGCATCGACCTGGCCCTGACCGGCGGGGTGCCGTCGATGCCGCACGTCGAGATGACGGTGACGACCCTGCGCGAGCACGGCGTCGACGTCACCGGCACCGGGAGCGGCTGGCGGGTGGTCCCCGGGCCGGTCGCGGCGCTGGACCGCGTCGTCGAGCCCGACCTCTCCAACGCCGCCCCGTTCCTCGCCGCCGCGCTGGTGACCGGCGGGCGGGTGACGGTGCGCGACTGGCCGGCGGTGACCACCCAGCCGGGCGCGCAGCTGGACCGGCTGCTGGCCGCCATGGGCGCCTCCGTCGAGCGGACCCCCGACGGCGCGCTGCGGGTCACCGGCGGGGCGGGCGTCCGCCCGCTCGTGGCCGACCTCGGCGAGGTGGGCGAGCTGACGCCGGTGCTGGCCGCGCTGTGCGCCCTGGCCGACGGCCCCTCCCGGCTGACCGGGATCGCCCACCTGCGCGGGCACGAGACCGACCGGCTGCAGGCGCTCGACGAGGTGCTCACCGCCGTCGGCGCCCGGGTGCGGCAGCTGCCCGACGGGCTGGAGATCGCGCCCGGCCCGCAGCGGCCGGCCCTGCTGGACTCCTACGCCGACCACCGCATGGTCATGGCGGCCGCCGTCCTCGGCCTGGCCGTCGAGGGGGTCCGGGTGGCCGACCCGGGCGCGGTCACCAAGACGCTGCCCGATTTCCGCGAGCGGTGGGCGGGCCTGCTGGGCGGGCCGGGCGGAGCCCTCTCGTGAGCGCGCAGCGCGGCACCCGGCGCATGGACGAGGACGACGTCCGGGTCCGGCCGAGCCGCCGTGGCTCCCGCCCCCGCACGCGCACCCGCCCGACGCACGCCGACGCCGTGCCCGGTCTGGTGATCGCCGTGGACCGCGGACGCATGACGGTGCGGGTCGACGGGCCCGACGGCGCCGTCGACGTGACCACCATGCGCGCCCGCGAGCTCGGCAAGCACGGCGTCGTCGTCGGTGACCGCGTGCGGGTGGTCGGCGACACCAGCGGCCGCACCGACAGCCTTGCCCGCATCGTCGCGATCGAGGAGCGCACGACCTCGCTGCGGCGCACCGCCGACGACACCGACCCGACCGAGCGCGTGGTGGTGGCCAACGCCGACCTGCTCGTCATCGTCACCTCGGTCACCGACCCCGAGCCGGCGCTGGGCTTCCTCGACCGCTGCCTGGTCGCCGCGTACGCCGGCGGGCTCGAGCCGCTGCTGTGCCTCACCAAGACCGACCTGGCGTCACCGCAGCCGCTGCTGGACCGCTACGCCGGGCTGAGCCTGGACGCCGTCCCGATGTCGCTGGAGCTGCCGCTGGACGACCTGACCGAACGGCTGCGGGACCGGATGAGCGTGTTCGTCGGGCAGTCCGGCGTCGGCAAGTCGACCCTGGTCAACCGGCTGGTGCCCGACGCCTTTCGCGCCACCGGCGACGTGAGCAAGATCGGCAAGGGCCGGCACACGTCGTCGTCGGCCGTGCTCTTCGACCTCCCCGGCGGGGGCACCGTCATCGACACCCCCGGCATCCGGTCCTTCGGCCTGGCGCACGTCACCGCCGACGACGTCCTGGCCGCCTTCGAGGACATCGCCGAGGCCGCCACCGAGTGCCCACCGGGCTGCGGGCACACCGCCGAGGACCCCGAGTGCGCGCTGGACGCCTGGGCCGCCGCGGGACCGCCGGCCCGGGAGCAGCAGCTGGCCGCCCTGCGCGTCCTGCTGGGTGCGGTGGGCCAGGTCGGCCCCGGTTACTGACGGCGGAACCAGCTCCGCCGCGGCTCGGTGAACAGGTCGTCGGCCATCGGCTCGTCGACCGCCTCGATCCGCAGGTCGTGGCCCTGACCCGCCACGTCGCCCCCGAGGGCCTCGGTCAGCACGCAGGCACCGGTCTGCAGGTCCAGGCGGACCCGGTGCGCCTCGGGGTAGGTGGCCAGCACCTGCTGGGGGTGGTCCCGGTACTCGACGACGTCCACGTCCCGCGAGCGGAGCAGCGAGCAGCACCCGCAGCGCGGCTCGTAGGCCGGCGTCACCCGGGCGACGGCCTCCCACGCCGGGCGTCCGCCGTGCTCGGTCGTGACCACCGTGTCCACCAGCAGGGGCGGCTCGCCGGGCTCCGCATCCGTGTGCGAGTCGGCGAGCTCGGCCGGGTCCAGCATCGCGATCCAGAAGTAGTTCTCGTACATCGGGTCGTCGTGGAGCACTCCCCACGGCCGCTCCGCCACCAGACCGTCGGCCCGCCACACCGGCGCGGCAGCGGGCACGGTCAGGCGCGAATCACGGCCGGCCTGCAGCACCGCGCCGTCGAGGTCCTCCACCCGCAGGGAGTCGGGCCGGCGCAGCCACGCCCGCACGGGCGTGGCCCGCCACGGGTCGCCCGGCCAGGACACCGTGAAGCGGAGCGTCGTCCACCGCCACGGCGAGGAACGCGCGAGGGCGGCGAAGGCATCGGCGGACGGGGTCGGGGCCACGCCGGCAGTCTGCGGGGGCCGGCAGCGGGTCGTCGAACGGATTCGTCGACAGGTCGACACGTCGACGAGGTGACTCAGACCTCCACGTAGCCGCCGCTGCGCCAGTAGACCCCCGCATCGCGGCTGAGCAGGCCCTCGTCGACCAGGTAGCGGCGCAGCGCGGCGACGTCGGGGTGCCAGACCGCCAGCAGCGCGTTCACCTCGCGCTCGGGGTAGCGGACGCCGGGCTCGAACACGCGCACCAGGTGGTCGAGGACCACCAGCCGCTTGCTGCGCTGGGCGGGGATCGATGTCAGCCGGCCGTCGCGGACGAACGCGGTGAGGACGGCGTCGGCAGCGGGGTCGTCCGACAGCGGCTCCGGTGGCGGCGCGGCCTCCGCCGCGGCGCGGGCGGCTGCCCCGAACCGCTCGGTGCGCAGCGCCAGGGAGTGCCCGTCGCGGGCGACGAGCCCTCCGCGGGCCAGCCGCCGGGCGGCGAGCGCGACCTCCTTCAACGACAGCCCCGACGCCGCGGCCACCTCCTCGATGGTCGTGGCGCCCAGCGCCAGCGCGGCCACGACCTTCAGCCGCACCGGGTCGGCGAGCAGCCCCGCGATCGTCGCTGCGTCCACGCACCCGACGGTATCCGTGCATCGGTGCCCGGTTGCGGGGTAGGACCCCGACCATGGTCAGCCCCATCGACATCCAGAAGGCCCTGTCCGGCATGGACTACCCCGCGGGCAAGGACGACATCGTCAAGCACGCCGAGCAGCACGGTGGCGACAAGGATGTCCTCGACGCGCTGAGGAACATCGAGGACCGCGAGTACGAGGGCCCGAGCGGGGTCAGTTCCGCCGTCTTCGACTGACTCCCCGCTAGGTTGGGTGCCCATGACGTCGGGTCGGGGCTTCTCAGAGGACATGCGGCTGGCACACGTGCTGGCCGACCAGGCCGACTCGATCAGCATGGAGCGGTTCAAGGCGCAGGACCTGACGGTCGACACCAAGCCCGACCTGACCCCGGTCACCGACGCCGACCGGGCGGTCGAGGAGATGCTGCGCATCACGCTGAGCCGGGCACGCACCCGCGACGCGGTGCTGGGCGAGGAGTTCGGCACGACCGGCCACGGGTCCCGCCGCTGGGTGCTCGACCCCATCGACGGCACGAAGAACTTCGTCCGCGGCGTGCCGGTGTGGGCCACGCTGATCGCGCTGTTCGACGGCGACGAACCGGTCGTCGGGCTGGTCTCGGCGCCGGCGCTGAAC
Source organism: Blastococcus sp. SYSU DS0616 (assembly GCF_054051015.1). Lineage (NCBI taxonomy): Bacteria > Bacillati > Actinomycetota > Actinomycetes > Geodermatophilales > Geodermatophilaceae > Blastococcus > Blastococcus sp. SYSU DS0616. The sequence goes on along the minus strand of NZ_JBJHAJ010000009.1, from coordinate 51,313 downwards.
CGGCGGTGGTGGGCGGCGAAGGACGTCGGCGCCTGGACCGGACGCCGGCTGGAGTCGGCCACCCGCTGCCGCGTGTCGGAGGTCGCCCGGCTCGGTGACGCCAGCCTCAGCTACTCCAGCCTCTCGGGCTGGGAGGAGCGGGGGCAGCTCGACGGCTTCCTCGACCTCACCCGCTCGGTGTGGCGCACGCGTGCCTACGGCGATTTCTGGAGCTACGTCCTCCTGGCCGAGGGGGCGGTGGACATCGCCTGCGAGCCGGAGGTCTCGATCTGGGACCTCGCCGCGCTGGACGTGATCGTGCGCGAGGCCGGCGGCCGGTTCACCGACGTCTCCGGCGCTCCGGGACCGGCCGGCGGGAGCGCCCTGGCGACCAACGGCAAGCTGCACGACGCCGCCCTGGAGCGGCTGGGGGCGGGCGAGACGGTCCACCCGCTGACCTCCGCCCCGCCGGTCCCGCCCTCCTGATCAGCTCCACTGATCAGCACCGCGACGGATCGACCACCGGCCCGGCCTCGCGCACCGGGACGACGTCCACCCCGACACCGCGCGCGGCCAGCAGCGCCGCACCGACGGCCGAGGCGCTGCGCAGGTGCACGACCTGGACCGGGCGCCGCAGGGCGTCGGCGAGCAGCTGCGGCACCGGAGCGGACCGCACCCCGCCACCGGTGAGCACCACCGGGACGTCGTCGTCGGGTGGCTCGAGCAGCCCCGTCGCGGCGGCCACCGCCCCGACGACGCCCTCCACCGCCGCACGCGCCAGGTGCGCCCGGCTGGTTCCCGGGTGCAGCCCGTCCCAGCCGGCGCGGTCCTCCGGTCCGGCGACCCCGCCCCGCTCGCCGGTGAGGAAGGGCCGGAAGACCGCTCCCCCGGCGTCGGGCACCGACGCGGCCGCCGCGAACAGCTCGGCCCAGGACAGGCCCAGGACACCGCACACCCAGGCCCAGGCCGAGCCGCCGTTCTGCAGGGCCGCCATCGCGTACCAGCCGCCCTGCGCGTCGGCGTAGCCGTGCACCAGGGGGTCCACCACCGGACGCGGCGACCAGCCCGGGCGCAGCACCTGCGCACCGGTGCCCAGGTTCACCTGCAGACCGGTGTCCGTGCCCGCCGCCAGCAGGGCCAGCGGGGTGTCCGCCGCGCCGACGACGACCGGCACCTCCCCGACGGGCAGGGCAGCCGCGCCGACCAGCTCCGTGCCGGGGCGAACCGTGGGGAGCAGCCGCGCCGGCACCCCGGCGGCAGCGGTCGCGGCACTCGACCACCCGTCCGCCGGGACGTCCCACAGCAGCGTGCCGGAGGCGTCGCTGCGGTCGGTGACCGGCGAGCCGCCGGGCACGAGCGCGGCCCGCAGCGCGTCCTTGGGCAGCAGGACGGCCGCCGCCCGCCCGAGCACCTCCCGCTCGTGCCGGGCCAGCCAGGCGAGCACCGGCCCGGTCATCCCGGGCACGAGCGGGTTGGCCAGCGCGGCCCGGTCGGCCGTGGCGAGCTGCCGCCAGCCGGCCAGCTCGTCGACCGCGCGGGTGTCCGGCCAGAGCACCGCCGGCCGCAGCGGCGCACCGGCGTCGTCCACCAGGACGGTGCCGTGCATCTGACCCGACAGCCCGAGCGCTCGCACCCGGGAACCCCGCAGGACCGGCGAGAGCTCGTCCAGGGCCGCGTCCAGGGCGCCCCGCCACACCGCCACGTCGATCTCGGCCCGGTCCGGCGCCGGCCGGTCGTACGCGTACGGGGACTCGGCCTCGGCCACGACGGCGCCGTCGTCGCGCAGCACGACCACCTTCAGCCCGCTGGTGCCGAGGTCCGCCCCGAGGAAGAGGCCCGTCCTCACCGGCTGCCGACGGTTCCCAGCGGGCCGGAGCCCGGCATGTCGGCGGCCGCGGTCACGCGGCCGGCTCCGGGCTGTCCCCGTAGGCGTAGCTGCTGTCCACGTACCGCCCGCCGACCGCAGCGCCCGGCGGCGCGATGGCGTCCAGCCGGGCGAGGTCGTCGTCGTCGAGCTGGACCCCGACGGCGGCGACGTTCTCCTCCAGGTAGCGCCGGCGCTTGGTCCCCGGGATGGGGACGACGTCGTGGCCCTGGGCCAGCACCCACGCCAGCGCCAGCTGACCGGGCGCCACGCCCTTCTCCGCGGCGAGCTCGCGGACGGCGTCCACCAGGCGCAGGTTGGCCGCGAACGCCTCCCCGGTGAAGCGGGGGTGGCCCCGCCGCCAGTCGTCGGCGTCGAAGTCCTCCGGACCCCTGATCGCCCCGGTGAGGAACCCCCGGCCCAGCGGGCTGAACGGCACGATGCCGATGCCGTGCTCGCGGGCGACCCCCAGCACCTCTTCCTCCAGGTCGCGTGTCCACAGCGACCACTCGCTCTGGAGCGCGGCGATCGGGTGGACGGTGACGGCGCGCCGGATCGACGCCGCACTCGCCTCGGAGAGGCCCAGGTGACGGACCTTCCCCTCGGTCACCAGCCCGGCCATGGCACCGACGGTGTCCTCGATCGGCACCCGTGGGTCGACCCGGTGCTGGTAGTAGAGGTCGATCACCTCGACGCCCAGCCGACGCAGGCTGGCCTCGGCGCAGGCCCGCACGTTCTCCGGCCGGCCGTCGATGGTCATGCCGCCGTCCGGGCGGCGGGACAGCGAGAACTTGGTCGCCAGCTGCACCTCGTCCCTTCGCCCGGCGATCGCCTCGCCCACCAGCTGCTCGTTGTGGCCGCTGCCGTAGACGTCGGAGGTGTCGAGGAAGGTCACGCCCAGCTCGAGGGCCCGGTGGATGGTCGCGATCGACTCGGCGCGGTCGGCCGGGCCGTACATCTGGCTCATCCCCATGCAGCCCAGGCCGACGCTGGAGACGGTCAGGCCGTCGCGGCCGAGCGTGCGGGTACCGACGGCAGGCGGCGTGGCGGCAGGCATGCCCGCATCCTCGTCCGGGCGTCGCGCCGTCCGCCACTGCTCAGGCGGCGTCCCGCACCCACCCCGACCCGGCAGCGGGAGGTCGCGGGCGGGCGGGCCCCAGCCGCGCGGACGGGACCGCGCCGGCGGGGCGGACCGTCCGCACCCGCGCACCGGCGGACCAGCGCCGGCAGGCACGGTCGGCGAGGCGCCACAGCGTGGGCAGCGTGAGGAGCACCAGCGCCCCGGCGGCCCACCCCGCCAGGACATCGCTGACCCAGTGGGTGCCCAGGTAGACCGTGGTGGCGCCGACCGTGACCGCGAGCACCGCCGCGACGACCGCCGCCAGGCGCCGGTGACGCGTGACGAGGTACGCGACGAGCCCCCACATGACGACGGCGTTGGCGGCGTGCCCCGACGGGAACACCATGCCGTCGGTGAAGACCTCGGCGGCCCCGGGCCGGAGCGCGGCCTCCTCGAGCTGCAACGGGCCGAGCCGCCCGAAGGCGATCTTGGCCGCGCCCACCGTGGCGTTGAGCAGCAGCGTCGCGGCAGCCACCACGAGCAGCGGGCGCGGATCGCGGTCCCGGAGGAACCGCACGGCCAGCCAGCCGCCCAGGACCACCAGGCAGACCATCCGCTGCCCGAGCAGGACCCAGTGCGACAGCAGCGGTTCCCACTCCGGCCAGCGGAGCGCGGGCTGCCAGCGGAGGGCCGCGGCATCCACCGCCACCAGGGGCGATCCGGTGCGGACGGCGACCGCCAGGGCGGCGTAGACGGCGACCAGCACCCCCGCCAGCAGGACCTTGCGGTACCGACGACCGGGGCGCGGCGAGGAGGGCGAGGACCCACCGCCGCCTGGGACCCCCACGGGTCCAGGCTAGGCGGGGCGGCCCGACCGCGCCCCGCGACGACGGCGGCGGCGGGCCGTTCGGCGCGTGCCCCCCACGACGCGCGTACCGAGGCACGTCTCCGCGCCCACGTCCTCACGCACCGTCGCCGGCCGCGGGGAGTTTCCGGGTGCGGGCCGGGGGTAGCCGGGCAGGGCGTCCGGGTGCTCCCACCGCGCTGCACCGGCGCCGGGGCCGCCGCCCGGGCCCGCGCGACGTCACCCCGCCGGACGAACGTCCGAGGACGGACCGACCGAACCGGAGGATCCCATGAGCTCCCACCGCAGCCGGCCCGGCCTGCGCCGCACCGCCCGCGCCCTCGGCCTGGCCAGCACCGGCCTGGGCGTGGTCATGCTGCGCGACCCCGGCGGCGTCGCCCGGCTCTCCGGGGTCGACGACTCCGCCACCGCCCGGTCGCTCATCCCCGCCGTGGGGGCCCGCGAGCTGGTGCACGCCGTGGGGTTGCTGGCCGGCCGGCCGGGCTGGGCCTGGACCCGCGTGGCCGGCGACGCGATGGACCTCACCGCTCTGGGCATCGCCCTGTCGCACCGCGAGGGCGACCGCCACCGGCGGCTCCGCAACGCCACGATCGCCGTCGCCGGGCTGGCCGCGCTCGACCTGCTCACGGCGGTGCGGTCGGCGCGGCAGGGCGGCCGCAGCGCCGCGCGGGAGCTGCTGCCCGCCTCCCCGCCCTGGACGAGCGCGATCGACGTCTCGGCGGCCGCCACGGTGAACAAGCCGCCGCAGGAGGTCTACGCCCGCTGGCACGACTTCTCCCGGCTGCCGGAGTTCATGGCCCACGTGCGCGAGGTCCGCCCCGCCGGCATCGGGCGCTGGCACTGGGTCGCCGAGGCACCGGGCCGGCGCACCGTGGCGTGGGACGCCGAGGTGGTCGAGGAATCCCCGGGCGAGCGGATCCGCTGGCGGTCGCTGCCCGGGGCCGACATCGAGAACGCCGGGGTGGTCGAGTTCCGTCCCGCCCCCGGCGGCCAGGGCACCGAGGTGCGGGTCCGGCTGGCCTACGCGCAGCCGGCCGGGAAGCTGGGCAAGGCGGTCGCGAAGCTCTTCGGCGAGGCCCCCGACCAGCAGATCCGCGACGACCTCGCCCGCTTCAAGCAGATCCTCGAGACCGGACAGGTGGTCCGCTCCGAGGGCACGCCCGAGGGCCCGCTGGCCCGCCGGATGGCCAAGCAGCAGCCCGCCGCACCCCGCTCCTGATCCCGCCCCGTCTCCGGAAGGACACCCCCGTGCGCGCCACCCAGTGGATGGGCAAGAACCACGTCGAGGTCAACGAGGTCCCCGACCCGCAGCTCCTCAACGACCGGGACGCGATCGTGAAGGTCACCTCCACCGCCATCTGCGGCTCCGACCTGCACCTCTACGACGGCTTCATCCCGACGATGAAGAAGGGCGACATCCTCGGCCACGAGTTCATGGGCGAGATCGTCGAGGTCGGCAAGGGCGTGTCGAACCTCCGGGTCGGCGACCGGGTCGTCGTCCCGTTCCCCATCGCCTGCGGCGCCTGCAATGCCTGCGAGCGCGGGCTCTTCTCCGTCTGCGAGAACTCGAACCCGAACGCCGGGATGGCCGAGAAGCTGTGGGGCCACTCCCCCTGCGGGATCTACGGCTACTCCCACCTGGTCGGCGGGTACCCCGGCGGCCAGGCCGAGTACGCCCGCGTGCCGTTCGCCGACGTCGGCCCGCTGAAGGTCGAGGACGACCTGACCGACGAGCAGGTGCTGTTCCTGACCGACATCTTCCCGACCGGCTACATGGGCGCGGAGATGTGCGACATCTCCGGCGGCGACGTCGTCGCGGTCTGGGGCGCCGGGCCGGTCGGGTTGTTCGCGGTCGCGAGCGCGAAGATGCTCGGGGCCGAGCGGATCATCGCCATCGACCGGTTCGACTACCGGCTGGCGAAGGCGCGGGAGGCGGGCGCCACCGACGTCCTCAACTACGAGGAGGTCGACGTCCTCGACGCGCTCAACGAGCTCACCGCGGGCCGCGGACCCGACGGGTGCATCGACGCCGCCGGGCTGGAGGCCACCCACCCGACCGCCGTGGTGGACGCCTACGACCGGGCCAAGACCGCGGTCATGGCCGAGACCGAGCGGCCGCACGCGCTGCGGGAGGCGATCATGGCCTGCCGCAACGGGGGCACGGTCGCCATCATCGGCGTCTACGGCGGGCTCATGGACAAGTTCCCGGTCGGCTCGCTGATGAACCGGTCGCTGACCGTGCGGACCGGCCAGGCGCACGTCCACCGCTACCTGAAGCCGCTCTACGAGAAGATCCGCGACGGCGAGATCGACCCGACGTTCCTGATCTCCCACACGCTGCCGCTGGAGCAGGCGCCGCAGGGCTACCGGATGTTCCGGGACAAGGAGGACGACTGCACCAAGGTCGTCCTCAAGCCCTGACCGTCCATCTGCTGAGATGATCACGACCGGGCACGGCGACGGAGCCGCGCCCTGGTGGAAGGAGGGCGCCACCGTGCAGTACGCCGAGTCCGTCGTCGACCTGGTCGGCAACACCCCGCTGGTCAAGCTGTCGTCGGTGACCCGCCACCTGGGCCCCGACGCGCCGCTGGTGCTGGCCAAGGTCGAGTACCTCAACCCCGGCGGCTCGGTGAAAGACCGGATCGCCGTGCGCATGGTCGACGCGGCGGAGGCCGACGGCCTGCTGAAGCCGGGCGGGACGATCGTCGAGCCGACCAGCGGCAACACCGGCATCGGCCTGGCCCTGGTTGCCCAGCAGCGGGGCTACCGCTGCATCTTCGTCTGCCCCGACAAGGTCGGGCAGGAGAAGATCAACGTGCTCAAGGCCTACGGCGCCGAGGTGGTCGTCTGCCCGACCGCCGTGGACCCGGCCGACCCGCGGTCGTACTACTCGGTCTCCGACCGGCTCAGCCGGGAGACCCCCGGCGCGTGGAAGCCCGACCAGTACTCCAACCCCAACAACCCGCGCTCGCACTACGAGACGACCGGCCCGGAGATCTGGGCGCAGACCGAGGGCCGGATCACCCACTTCGTCACCGGCGCGGGGACCGGCGGGACGATCAGCGGCGTCGGCCGCTACCTCAAGGAGGCCTCCGGCGGCCGGGTGCAGGTCATCGGCGCCGACCCCGAGGGCTCGGTGTACTCCGGCGGCACCGGCCGCCCCTACCTCGTCGAGGGCGTCGGCGAGGACTTCTGGCCGACGACCTACGACCCGGCCGTCGCCGACGAGATCGTCGCGGTCTCCGACGGCGACTCCTTCGCCATGACCCGCCGGCTGGCCCGCGAGGAGGGGCTGCTGGTCGGCGGCTCCTGCGGGATGGCGGTGGTGGCGGCGCTGCGCGTGGCCGAGCGCCTGACGAAGGACGACGTCCTGGTCGTGCTGCTGCCCGACGGCGGCCGCGGCTACCTGAACAAGATCTTCAACGACGCGTGGATGGCCGACTACGGCTTCGTCGAGGCCACCGGCGGCGAGACCGTCGGCGAGCTGCTGCACAGCAAGTCCGGCGAGACGCCGACCCTGGTGCACACCCACCCGAACGAGACCGTGCGCGACGCCATCGACATCCTCCGCGAGTACGGGGTCAGCCAGCTGCCGGTGGTCCGGGCGGAGCCACCGGTCACCGCCGGGGAGGTCGTCGGCTCGATCGACGAGAAGACGCTGCTCGACGCGCTCTTCGCCGGCCGGGCCTCGCTCGCCGACCGGGTGGAGAAGCACATGTCGCCCCCGCTGCCGATCGTCGGCTCCGGGGAGGCGGTCAGCGCCGCCGTCGCCCAGCTCGGCTCGGCGGACGCGCTGCTGGTCCACGTCGACGGCAAACCGGCCGGTGTGGTCACCCGACAGGACGTGCTCGGGCACCTGGCCGGCATCACGCCTACGGTCGGCGCATGAGCGAGCTCCCGGGCTTCAACACCCGCGCCATCCACGCCGGGCAGGACCCCGACCCGGCCACCGGCGCGGTCATCCCCCCGCTGCACCTCACCACCACCTACAAGCAGGACGGCGTCGGTGGGCTGCGCGGCGGCTACGAGTACAGCCGCAGCGGCAACCCGACCCGCGACACGCTGCACGCCGCACTGGCCGCGCTGGAGGAGGGCACGACGGCGCTGGCGTTCGCGTCGGGGCTCGCCGCCGAGGACACCCTGCTGCGCACCACCTGCCGGGCCGGCGACCACGTCGTCCTGGGTGGCGACGCGTACGGCGGCACGTTCCGGCTGATCTCCCGGGTGCTGTCGGAGTGGGGCCTGGAGCACACGCCGGTCGACCTCGCCGACCCCGACGCGCTGCGCGCCGCGATCCGGCCCACGACGCGGGTGGTCTGGTGCGAGACGCCCAGCAACCCGCTGCTGAACATCACCGACATCGAGGCGGCGGCTGCGATCGCGCACGAGGCCGGCGCGCTGCTCGTCGTCGACAACACCTTCGCCTCGCCCTACCTGCAGCGGCCGCTGACCCTCGGCGCCGACGTCGTCGTGCACTCAACGACGAAGTACCTCGGCGGGCACTCCGACGTCGTCGGGGGCGCGCTCGTCACCCGGGACGCCGCACTCGGCGAGCAGCTGGCCTACAACCACAACGCGATGGGGGCGGTCGCCGGCCCGTTCGACTCGTGGATGGTGCTGCGCAGCCTCAAGACACTCGGCGTCCGGATGGACCGGCACTGCGCCAACGCCGCCCGGATCGCCGAGTTCCTCGCCGGCCGGCCCGAGGTCACCTCCGTGCTCTACCCGGGCCTGCCAAACCACCCGGGCCACGAGATCGCAGCGAAGCAGATGTCCGGCTTCGGCGGGATGATCTCGTTCCGGCTCCGCGACGGCGAGGACGCGGCGCTGACGGTGTGCGAGCGGACGAAGCTCTTCACGCTGGCGGAGTCGCTCGGCGGGGTCGAGTCGCTGATCGAGCACCCGGGCCGGATGACCCACGCCAGCGCCGCCGGCTCGCCGCTGGAGGTGCCCGCCGACCTCGTGCGGCTCTCGGTCGGAATCGAGGACGTGGACGACCTGCTCGCCGACCTCGAGCAGGCCATGACCTCGTGATCCTCCGGATCACACCGCGGCCACGTGCCGTCCCCCGCTCGCGCTGAGCCGCTGCGTCGTTCCTCGCGGGAGCCTCCGGCCCCCACTCGTCACGACCGGCACTCACCTCGGGAGGGTCAGGATCCTGGGCCCGTCCTCGGTGACGGCGACCGTGTGCTCGACGTGCGCGGCGCGGCTGCCGTCGGCGCTGCGCAGGGTCCAGCCGTCGGCGTCCACCCGGTAGTCGTCGCTGCCGCCGGCGAGGAACCACGGCTCGATGGCGATCACCAGCCCGGGACGCAGCGGCACCCCCCGCCCGGCGCGGCCCTCGTTGGGCACGGACGGCGCCTCGTGCATGCTCCGGCCGACCCCGTGGCCGCCCTGGTCGGTGTTGATCCCGCAGCCGCCGGCCCGGCCGACGGCGCCGATGGCGGCGGAGATGTCGCCGACCCGGTTGCCGACGACGGCCGCCGCGATGCCCGCGGCGAGCGCGCGCTCGGTGGTGGCCACGAGTTCGAGGTCCTCGGGCCGCGGGGTGCCCACCGGGAAGGTGATGGCCGCGTCCCCGACCCAACCGTCCAGGACGGCGCCGGCGTCCACGCTCAACAGGTCGCCGTCCTCCAGCACCTGCGGTGTCGGGATCCCGTGCAGGGCCACGTCGTTCACCGACAGGCAGACGACGCCGGGGAACGGCGGGGTGGTGGACAGCGGCGCGTAGCCGAGGAACGGCGAAGTGGCGCCGGCGTCGGCCAGGACGTCGCGGGCGACGGCGTCCAGCTGGCTCAGCCGCACGCCCGGCGCGGCGAGCGCCCGCACCGCCGCGTGCATGTCGGCGACGACCGCGCCGGCGGCCCGCATGGCATCCAGCTCACCGGGGGTGCGCAGCTCGATCAACGGTTCTCCTCGTGCGGGTCGGCCGTCAGCACTGTCGTGTAGTGCTCGACGACGGGGAACGGGTCGTAGAAGGGGTGCAGCAGCGCCCGCCACTCCTGGTAGGCCGGCGAGCCGCGGAACCCCTCGGTGTGGTCCTCGAGACGGTCCCACTCCACCAGCAGCAGGTAGCCGGTACCCCGTTCCAGGCAGCGGGACAGCCGCAACCCCCGGAACCCGGGGATCGACGCGATGAGGTGCCGGGCCCGCGCGAACGCGGCCTCGAACGCCGCCTGCTCGCCGTCCCGGACGGTCAACGGTGCATGTTCGAGGACCACGGCGGCACGGTACGGGAGGCAGGTGCTCCCCCCTCGCGTCAGCGTCGTCATCGCCACCCGGGACCGCCGCGAGTCGCTGCTGCGGTCGCTCGGCCGGCTGGACCGCGACGGGGTGCCGGTCGTGGTCGTGGACAACGCGTCGACCGACGGCACGGCGCAGGCGGTGCGCGAGCTGCACCCCGCCGTGCAGGTGGTCGAGCTGCCCGTGAACCGCGGGGCGGTGGCGCGCACCACCGGCGTCGAGCGGGTCGCCACGCCCTACGTCGCGTTCGCCGATGACGACTCGTGGTGGGCGCCCGGTGCCCTCGACCGGGCGGCGGACCTGCTGGACGCCCACCCCGGCGTCGCCGTCGTCGCGGCGCAGGTCCGGATGGCCGCCGACGGGTCGGTCGACGCGGTCACGCGCAAGCACCGGGCCGCCGTGCTGGGCACGACGCCGGGCGCCCCCGGCCCCGACGTGCTCAGCTACCCGGCGTTCGCCACCGTGGTCCGCCGCGACGCGTACCTGTCGGTCGGCGGCTTCTCGCCGCTGCTGTTCTTCGGCGGGGAGGAGCACCTGCTGGCGCTCGACCTCGCCGCGGCCGGGTGGCAGCAGGTCTACGCCGACGACGTCGTCGCCTGGCACGACCCCGCCGGGCCGGCCACCGTGTCCGCCGATCGCTGGGCGCTGCAGACGCGCAACGACCTGCTGGTGGACTGGCTGCGCCGGCCGCTCCCGGTGGCGCTGGCCGCCACCGCCCGGCTGGCCCGGCGGGCGGTGACCGAGCCGGCCGCCCGGCGAGCGCTCCTGGGGTGGGTGCGCCGGCTACCGGCCGTGCTGCGCCGACGCCGACCGGTCCCTCCGGCCGTCGAGCGCCGGTTCAGCCGTGCGCAGCGCCCGCTGGACGCCCCAGCTGCGCGCTGAACCACCGCCGCGCCTCCTCGATCCCGGCGGCCCCCCGGAGGCGCGACCGGGTCACCGCGTCGGCGAGGTCACCGGACAGGCAACGGGCGAGCGCCTCGTCCAGGGACTCGGCGGTGACCTCCTCCGCGTCCAGCACCAGCGGCCAGTCCAGTGCCCGCGCCTGCCCGGTCACCTTGGCGCCGCCGGCGATCGGGTCGCAGGCGATGACCGGGCGGTCGTTCTTGAGACCGAGGACCAGGCCGTGCAGCCGCATGCTCACGACGGCGTCCGCACGCCGGAGCAGCGCCTCGACCTGCGCCGGTCGCCGCGGGTGGGGCTTGTCGAAGAGGTCGGTGTCGATGGGGAACCAGGGCAGGGCGCGCGCAGCCAGCCACTCCTCGATCACGCCGCGGACGCGGTCGGCCCGGCTGCGGTCGCCGTACTCGCCCTGCACGGGCGCGAACGCCACCGCCAGCACCGGCGCCTCCGGTGCCGGGCCCTCCACCGCGAGATCGGGCCGGGTGATGTCCGGGGCGTCCCGCTCCCAGACCTCGTCGAACATCGACCGCACGGCGTCGTCGACGACGGAGACGTTGACCGCCAGCCGCCGGGCGGTGGCGAAGGTCGCCGTCAGCTCCCGGAGCGGAGCGAGGTCCCTCCCCACCGGTCCCGTGGTGAAGACCAGGTGCGTGTAGTCCGCCGGGTCGACATCGCGCCAGTGCACGCCCCGCCCCAGGTAGGGCGCCCACGCCACGTCGTGGTCGATGCCCAGCTCGGTCAGCCACCCGGCGACGGCGTCGGCCCCCAGTTCGTCGCCGACGGTGGCGATCACCTCGTCGAAGCTGAACCATCCCGCCACCAGAACACGCACGACGTCCAGCCTCGCAGCCGGACGTCGCCCGGGCATCCGGAGGAAAGGAGATCCTCGCCCCCGTCCCGCGCCTCAGCGGTCGGTGTCGGCCACCAGGTCGGCGTAGTCGGGGTGCCGCTCGATCCAGCCGGCGACGAACGAGCAGCGCGGCACCACGGCACCGCCCCGCGAGCGCACCTCGTCGAGGGCGGCGCGGACGAGGGTGCTGCCCAGCCCGGACTGCCCGGCGTCGGGGTCGATCTCGGTGTGGGTGAACACGAGGGTGTCGCCGCGGCGCTCGTAGGCGGCCACGCCCAGCACGCGGTCGCCGTCGCGGATCTCGAACCGGTCGGACTCGGGGACGTCGGTGACGGTGGTCTCCATGTCAGCGGTCAACCGGCCGCGGTGGCCGGCTGTTCCTCGACCAGCTGCAAGGCGCGGGTCGGGCACTGCCGCACCGCCTCCTCGGCGTCGCGGAGCTCGCCGCCTTCCGGGTGCGGGCGCAGCACCGTCACCGTCCCCTCGTCGCCGACCTCGAAGAGGTCCGGCGCGAGGGCCTCGCAGGCGCCGGCGCCCACGCAGCGCTCCAGGTCTGCCGCCAGCCGGCTCATCAGCTCCCCGCCAGCCGGGCCGGGAGCCGCTTGAGCCCGTTGACGAACGAGGACCGCAGCCGGTCCGGCGGACCGGTGATCTCCAGGTCCGGCAGCTGCTCGAACACCCGGGCGAAGGTGATGGCCAGCTCGCGCCGGGCCAGGTGGGCGCCCAGGCAGAAGTGCGGCCCCTTCGACCCGAAGCCGACGTGCGGGTTGGGGTCGCGCCCCAGGTCGAAGCGGTGCGGCTCGGCGAACACCTCGGGGTCGCGGTTGGCGGCGGCGTAGAAGAGCAGGAACTTGTCACCGGCGGCGAACCGGTAGCCGTTGAGCTCCCCGTCGCGGGTCGCGGTACGGCGCATCCAGGTGATCGGGCTGGTCCAGCGCACGATCTCCTCGACGGCCGTGCGGGTGAGCCCCGGATCGGCGAGCCAGCGGGCCCGCTGGTCCGGGTGCTCCTGCAGCGCCAGCAGCCCCTGCGAGATGGCGTTGCGGGTGGTCTCGTTGCCCGCGACCAGCAGCAGGATGAAGAACGAGGCGATCTCCTGGTGGGTCAGGCGCTCGCCGTCGACGTCGGTGGTGACCAGGGCCGTGGTGAGGTCGTCGGTGGGCCGCGCCACCCGCTCGGCGGCCAGGCGCTCCATGAGCCCGGCCAGTTCGATGCCGGCCATGAGCACCCCGGTGAGCGGGTCCTCCTCGTTCTCCACGAGCTCCGGGTCACCGCCGGAGAGGATGACGTTGGACTTCGCCAGCACCATCGCCCGGTCCGCCTCGGGGATGCCCATCATGTCGCAGATGACCCGCAGCGGGATGGGTGCGGCGAGGTCGGCCACGACGTCGAACGTGCCGTCCCCCGCGGCCGCCTTCCGCCGCACCTCGGCCAGGACGTCGTCGACGATCCCGGCCACGGAGTCCACCACGCGCTCGAGCATCCGCGGGGTGAACGTCTTCGCCACGATCCGGCGGATCTTGGCGTGCCGCGGGTCGTCCATGCTGATCAGCGAGCCGTAGAACTCGTTCAGGTCAGCCGGGATGTCCTGGATGGAGACCGCGCCCTCCCCCGAGCAGAAGACGGCCGGCTGGCAGCTGATCGCCTCCAGGTCGGCGTAGCGGGTGACCGCGTGGTAGCCGGGACCGCTCGGCATGTTCGGGATCTCCGGCTCGGCGAAGAACGCGAACGGTCGCTCGGCCCGGAGCCGGTCGAAGACGGCGTGGCGCTCGGCCGGGGGGCGCAGCCAGAAGTCGCGGTCGGACAGGTCGATGCCGAGGTCGGCGGCGCCCGCCTTGCGCGAGGGCGGCACGGTTCCCGGTGCTGGTGCGGCGTCGACGGACACGAGCGGTCCTCCCTGGGCGGCGGTCGTGCCCCGCACGCTAGAGAGAATCGGGGTGACACACAACACACTGCCGCGGGATGCCACGGGCCTGACGCACGGAGGCCCGGTCACCTGCGTGACCGGGCCTCCGTCGTGGTAGCGGGGACAGGATTCGAACCTGCGACCTCTGGGTTATGAGCCCAGCGAGCTACCGAGCTGCTCCACCCCGCGTCGGTGATCCCTACAGTACACCTGCCGGGCACCGGAGTCACACCTGCCGGCCACCGGAGCTCGGTGTCGGTCCCGCGACGCGCGCGACGCCACGCCCGCGACGACACTGTGACCAGCCGCTCGTCCCCTGGAGGTCCCCCGTGTCCCAACCGTCCGCCGGCCTGCGCAACGTCGATCTGCTGGCCATCTACTGCAACGACCACCTGGCTGCCTCGACCGGGGGCATCGAGCTGGTCCGGCGGATGCTGGACGTGCACCGGGGGACGAAGTACGCACCCAGGCTCGAGCAGCTGCTGGCCGAGCTGCACGAGGAGAAGGCCGCGCTGAGCGCCACCATGGACGCCCTCGGCCTCCCGATCCAGCGGCACAAGCAGGTGGCGCTGTGGATCGGCGAGAAGATCTCGCGGCTGAAGCTCAACGGCCGCCTCCTGACCCGCTCCCCGCTGAGCGACCTGGTGGAGTTCGAGTTCCTCGCCTCCGCGGTCCGGGCCAAGCGCAGCGGATTCGAGACCCTGCGGGAGGTGGCCGACGCCGACGACCGCCTCGACAAGGAACAGCTCGACGGGCTGGTCGAGCAGGCCAACCGGCAGCACGAGTGGGCCACCGTGGTTCGGCGCGAGGTCGCCGCGCGGGTCTTCGGCGGGAACGACCACGCGTCGGACCGGGCGGCGGACTGACCCCTCCGGGTCCCGGCGGGCCCGGAACGTCCGCCGGAACGGGTTTGCCGCCCCCGCGGGTCGTGCACACCGGAGGAGGCCGATGTCGCCGCACCTCCCCGGTCGCGGCACCGCGTTCGTGCGGCCGGGCCGCGCCCGCGCCGCGACAACCACGGAAGGGGCTGCCGTGCGCGCAACGGGAGAAGCCGGGACCGGTCGGGTCGTCGTCGTGACCGGTGCGAGCGGGGGGATCGGGCGGGCCACCGCCGTCGCCTTCGCCCGCAGAGGGGACCGGGTAGCCCTGCTGGCCCGGGGCGAGACCGGCCTGGCCGGGGCCGCAGCGGACGTGCGGGCCGCCGGCGGCACCCCGCTGGTGATCCCGGTCGACGTCGCCGACGCGGCGGCCGTCGACGCGGCGGCGAGCCAGGTGGAGGAGGAGTTCGGGCCGATCGACGTCTGGTGCAACGTCGCCTTCAGCACCGTGTTCGCGCCCTTCGAGGAGATCACCGCCGAGGAGTGGGAGCGCGTCACCCAGGTCACCTACCTCGGGTTCGTGCACGGCACCATGTCGGCGCTGCGGCGGATGAAGCCCCGGGACCGCGGCGTGATCGTGCAGACCGGCTCCGCCCTGGCGTACCGGGGCATCCCCCTGCAGAGCGTCTACTGCGGGGCCAAGCACGCCATCAAGGGCTTCACCGAGTCCCTGCTGACCGAGCTCCGGCACGACGGCAGCAACGTGCACGTCACGATGGTGAACCTGCCCGGGGTCAACACCCCGCAGTTCGACTGGGTGCTCAACAGGCTCCCCGAACGGCCGCAGCCGGTGCCGCCGATCTACCCGGTGGACATGATGGCCGAGGCCCTCGTGCACGCGAGCGAGCACCCGCGGCGCCGTGCGTGGTGGGTCGGCAACCCGACCGTCTGGACGATCCTCGGCAACAAGGTCTGGCCGCAGTTCCTCGACTGGTACCTCGCCCGCAACGGGTACGAGGGCCAGCAGCGCGGTGAGCCGGCCTCTCCGGACGACCCGGTGAACCTCTGGAAGCCGGCCGACGGGCCCGACGGCCGCGACTTCGGCGCCCGCGGCAGCTTCCGGCACCGGACCCGCGACCGGGATCCGCAGATCTGGGCCTCCCGCCAGCACGGCACCCTCGCCGCGGCCGGTGCCGGGCTCCTGGCGACGGCGGTGGCCGCCTGGCGCCGCGACCGCTGACCGATGGCGGGGCGGATCGAGGACTACGCGCTGATCGGGGACCTGCAGACCTCCGGATCATGTACGGCCTCGACAGCACCCGGCGGCTGCCGGAGCACGAGCTGCCCTGGCTCGCCGGCTACGAGGGCTCCGCGCCGGTACGGATCGGGAACGCCGCCGCCGACCAGTTCCAGCTCGACGTCTGGGGCGAGGTGCTCGACAGCCTGCACCTGGCCCGCGAGACCGGCATGCCGCACAGCGCGGACGCGTGGTCCCTGCAGCGGGAGCTCCTGGACTACCTGGAGGGCGCGTGGCACGAGCCCGGCAACGGCCTGTGGGAGGTGCGCGCCACGCGTCGGCACTTCGTGCACAGCAAGGTCATGGCCTGGGCCGGCGTCGACAGCGCGGTGCGGGCGGTCGAACAGCAGGGCCTCGACGGTCCGGTGGACCGCTGGCGGGCCCTGCGGGAGGAGATCCACGCCGACGTGTGCGCGAAGGGCTACGACGCCGAGCGCGGCACGTTCACCCAGTACTACGGCTCGCGGGGTCTGGACGCGGCCCTGCTGCTCATCCCGCGGTTCGGGTTCCTCGACTGGGACGACCCCCGGGTGACGGGCACCGTCGAGGCCGTCCGCCGCGAACTGGACGAGGACGGCCTCCTGCTGCGGTACCGGCCGGAGGCCGAGGACACCGACGACGGGCTGCCCGGTCCCGAGGGCGCCTTCCTCGCCTGCAGCTTCTGGCTGGTCGACGCGCTGAACGGCACGGGACGCCGAACCGAGGCGACGGAGTTGTTCGAGCGGTTGCTCGGGCTGCGCAACGACGTCGGGTTGCTGAGCGAGGAGTACGACACCCGGCTCGGTCGTCAGCTCGGCAACGTGCCGCAGGCGTTCAGCCACGTCGGCCTGGTCAACGCCGCCCGGCACCTCAGCGGGACGCACCCGGCCGAGCAACCCGGATCGGACACAGCCGGCCGGCTCTGAGCCGGCTGGTCCCGTGGGAGTCGGGCCGTCCGGACCTCAGGACGGCGTGAGTCCGGCAGCAAGGTGTGACAGATGTGCGCAAGTCCCCAGCGGCGGTGCTGACATCGTCGTGGGGCGGGAGGACGGCGCTTCCCGCAGACCCCATACGTGCTCACCGGCCAAGTGACTACGGTGCTCGCGATGGCGCGAGTCTTGGTGACGGGGATGTCAGGCGCCGGGAAGACGACGCTCTTGGCCGAGCTGGGACGCCGAGGTCACCTGACCGTTGACACCGACTACGGCGGGTGGAAACGTCCCGACGGCACTTGGGACGAACAGCGCATGGACCGGCTGCTGGCCACGCACCCTGAGGTGGTCATCTCCGGCACGGTGGACAACCAAGGCCGCTTCTACGACCGCTTCGAGCATGTCGTCCTCCTGAGCGCGCCGCTTGACGTGCTGCTGGACCGGGTGCGCACCCGGCAGAACAACCCGTACGGCAAGACGATGGAGCAGCAGGCCGAGATGGCCCGCTACCTGGACGAGGTCGAGCCGCTCCTGCGCCGAGGTGCCAGCCGGGAGCTCGACGGGCGACGTCCGGTAGCCGAACTCGCCGATGTGGTGGAGGACCTTCTCACCGGCAGGTCGTGACCTGCAGCTCGACCCAGCGGAGGTCACGCGCTGTCGTGCGACTTGCGCACAGAACATCTCACCTTGCTGCTGAACTCAGGACGGCGTGAGTTCGGCAGCAGGTGGCCTCAGGTGGTGCGCAGGAAGGGCACGTCTGGCCGCCCCGCCGGGCGTTGAGCCGCGTCAGGGCGCGGTTCAACGCCCGGTGGCTCGGCTCGACCCGCGTGCCAATACGGCACGGCGGGCCTCCATGCCGGGCGGGGCCCCTCCCACCCGGGAGTCACCGTGCTGCCGAACTCAGGACGGGGTGCGCGCTTCCTCCGCGCTCGCGTTCGCCGCGTCCCGGTCGGCCGCCCGGGTCCGCTGCGGTTCGACGGTGTACTTCGGGTCCTTCGCGCTGGCCATGCCGGCGTCGAAGACACCGAACCGGGTGAGCGCGGAGCCGGCCGCCAGGAGGGCTCCCCCGAGCACCGCCGGCAGCCGGCGCCGGCCGGAGGCCAGCGTCAGCGCCGTCCCCGCGACCGTGCAGGCCCGGGCCGCCTTCAGCAGCCGACCCGGGCGGCCGGCGCGGTAGGGCTCGCTGACCAGCCCGTGGCCGTGCTCCACCCGGTGCATAATCCCGAGCTCGATCGCGGCACCGGCGACCGCGACCTTCCGGGCGGGCCCGGCCTCCGCGACCGGGGTGCACGCCGTGGCGATGCCTCCCCCGGCGGCCATGGCCGAGCCGGCGAAGACCAACGGCAGCTCCCGGTGCGCCTCGTGCCACGAGGGCACCGCGGTGTCGGAGAGCAGCGCCGCCGTGTAGGTGGTCATCGGCCCGCCGAGCACGGCCGCCCCCACCCCGGTGAGCACCCGCAGGCGCGGGAAGCGACCCAGCAGGTGGGCGCCGGCCGTCGCCGTGGCCAGGGCGCTGAACGGCGCCAGGATCCAGGACCCCACCGACAACGGCGACGTCGGCTTGAACACGCGCAGCATGTAGAGGAACCGCGCCGGCCGGCCCAGGTCGTGGATGAGGAAGGCCACCGACGAGAGCGCCCCGCCACCGGCGGTCAGGTGCGCGACCCGCGCGAGCTGCGGCCGGCCGGTCAGCTCGGCCATCGTCCCCAGCAGCGCCGACGAGCCGGCCGCCCCACCGAGGAAGAGGTACAGCGGCACGTCCGGGGTCTTCCACACCGGCGGCTTGATCACCGGCCGCCCGTAGTAGGAGGTGAACTCCGCCTCCCCGACCACCGACTCGCCAGGACGCGGCGGGCGGCCCCCAGCGCGACGCCGTCGCTCCCGGTCCTCGGCCGGTGGCCCGTCCGCCCGGCGCCAGCCCGCCCCGGGGACGCCGTCGGCCGCCGTCACCGGCGTCGCCCCACGAACGCCGACGCCACCACGCCGACCACCATCGCCGCGCCGGCAGCGACGTGCCGCCACATCGACGGCAGGTCGCGGGTGGTCACCACCGGGTCCGGCGGGAGCCCGTACACCTCCGGCTCGTCCAGCAGCAGGAAGAAGGCGCCCGCGCCACCGACGCCGTCGTCCTCGTCGCGCCCGTAGAGCCGGACGCCCTCGACCCCCTTGTCCTGCAGCGCCGCCAGCCGGGCGTCGGCCCTGGCCCGGAGCTCGTCGAGGTCGCCGAACTGGATCGACTCGGTCGGGCAGGCGCTCGCGCACGCGGGCTGGAGCCCGTCGGTGAGCCGGTCGTAGCAGAGGGTGCACTTGAACACCCGCCCGTCGTCCTCCCGCTGGTCGATGACGCCGTAGGGGCAGGCGGGCACGCAGTAGCCGCAGCCGTTGCAGATGTCCTCCTGCACCACGACGCTGCCGAACTCGGTGCGGAACAGCGAGCCGGTCGGGCAGACGTCCAGGCAGGCGGCGTGCGTGCAGTGCTTGCAGACGTCGGAGCTCATCAGCCACCGGATCTCCCGGTCCGCCGACGGCGTCTGCTGCGGCGCGCTCTGCTCGGCCGTGGTCGCCGACGCCGGCACCCGGGGGTGGACGACGGGCGGGTCCTGCAGCGGCCGCTGACCGCCGACCGCGCCCGGCGCTCCCACCGTCGGCATCGGGAGGTCGACCGCGCGGCTCTGCTCGACGAACGCCACGTGCCGCCAGCTGTTGGCCCCGAGCATGCCGGTGTTGTCGTACGACGCCCCGGTCAGCCCGAGCTGCGCCCGGTTGCCCTCGGCGTCGTCCATCGGGAGCGTGTTCCACTCCTTGCACGCCACCTCGCACGCCTTGCAGCCGATGCACACCGACGTGTCGGTGAAGAAGCCGACCCGGGGCGGGTGGTCGTCGCCGTACCCGCGCTCGCCGGCGACGTCGGGGACCGGGCCGAACAACCGGTTCTGCGGGTCGTCCCCGGAGAAGGCGGTGCTCGCTGAACTGATGGTCGTCATGACCGCTCCTCGATCGGGGCCCGTCCGTTCGGTCCCAGCCGCCCGCTCGCGACGCCGGCCCGGCGGCGGTGGTCCTCGACGAACTCGACCAGCTCCGGCCCCCGGGGCCGGCGGCCGGGCCGGATGTCGCAGGTGGCGACCTTGGACTCCTGGATGTGCACGTTCGGGTCCATCACCACGCCGAGCAGCTCGTTCGCCGAGTCGCCGGTGGTGATGCCGTTCTGGCCCCAGTGGTACGGGATGCCGATCTGGTGCACCTCGCGGCCGGCGACCCGCAGGGGGCGCATCCGCTCGGTGACGAGCACCCGTGCCTCGATGGCGTTGCGGGCGCTGACCAGCGTGGCCCAGCCCATGTGCTCCAGCCCGCGCTCGGCGGCCAGCTGGGGGCTGACCTCGCAGAAGAACTCGGGCTGCAGCTCGGCGAGGTACTCCAGGGTGCGGCTCATCCCGCCGGCGGTGTGGTGCTCGGTGAGCCGGTAGGTGGTGACGACGAACGGGAAGACCTCGTTCATCGCGGGGTTGGCCCGGTTCCACGCTCCTCTGAGCTCCTTGCGCGCCGGGTTGGCCTGCCGCGCGTACAGCGGGTTGGGCACCGGCGACTCGGCGGGCTCGTAGTGGGTCGGCATCGGCCCGTCGGCCAGCCCGGCGGGCACGAACAGCCACGCCTTGCCGTCACCCTGCATGATGAACGGGTCCGTGCCGGCCAGCGCGTCCTCGGCCGTGGCGCCCTCGGGCGGGGTGTAGTCGGGCCGCTTGGTGGCCTGGAAGTCCGGGACGTCGGGCCCGGTCCACTTCCCGGCGTCCTCGTCCCAGTACACGTACTTCTTCCGCTCGCTCCACGGCCGGCCCTCGGGATCGGCCGAGGCACGGTTGTAGAGCACCCGGCGGTTCATCGGCCACGCCCAGCCCCACTCCGGCGCCACCAGGTCCTGCTCGGTGTGCGGCTTCTTGCGGTTGGCCTGGTTGATCTCGTCGGCGAAGACACCGGAGTAGATCCAGCAGCCGCAGCTGGTCGAGCCGTCGTCGGCCAGCTCGGTGTACCCCGACACCGCCGTGCCGTCCGGCCCCGTCCCGCTGATCTCGCGGAGCACCGCGTGCGCGCTGGGCTCCTGCAGCGGACCGTGGGTCGGGTAGTCCCAGGTGAGATCGAGGATCGGCCGGTCCCGCGGGTCGGTGGAGCCGGCGAGCTTCTCGCGGATGATTCGGCCGAGGTGGAAGTAGAACCACAGGTCGCTGCGGCAGTCCCCCTGCGGCTCCACGGCCTGGGAGTGCCACTGCAGAAGCCGCTGGGTGTTGGTGAACGAGCCGTCCTTCTCCACGTGCGCCGCGGCGGGCAGGAAGAAGACCTCGGTGGGGATCTGCTCGGTGATCAGCTCACCGGTCTCGATCTCCGGGCCGTTCTCCCAGAAGGTGGCGGACTCGATCATCTGCAGGTCGCGGACGACGAGCCATTCCAGGTTGGCCAGGCCGAGGCGGGACATCTTCCCGTTCGCGTTGCCGACGACCGGGTTCTCCCCCACCAGGAAGTACCCGGGGACGGTGCCCTGGATCTGCTCGGCGATCGTCGAGTAGTTGCTGTGGTCGCCGGTCAACCGGGGCAGGTGGTCGAAGCAGAAGTCGTTCTCCGGCTGCGCGGCGTCGCCCCACCACGCCTTGAGCAGGCTGACCGCGTACTTCCGCATGTTGCCCCAGTAGCCGACCGAGCCCGACGCCTCGGCGACGAAGTCGTCCAGGTCACGGTCCTCGCGGGCGTGCGGCATCGGGATGTACCCGGGTAGCAGGTTGTAGAGCGTCGGGATGTCGGTCGACCCCTGGATGCTGGCGTGCCCGCGCAGCGCCAGGATGCCGCCCCCGGGGCGCCCCATGTTGCCCAGCAGGGCCTGCAGCACGCTCGCGGCCCGGATGTACTGGACGCCGACGGTGTGCTGGGTCCACCCCACCGAGTAGACGAAGGCGCTGGTGCGCTCCCGGCCGGAGTTGCTGGTCAGCGCATCGGCGACCTTGCGGAAGACCGCCGGCTCGATGCCGCAGACCTCCTGGACCAGCTCGGGGGTGTAGCGCGCGTAGTGGCGCTTGAGCACCTGGAAGACGCACCGCGGGTGCTGGAGGGTCTCGTCCCGCTGCGGCTTGCCGCCGACGGGCAGGCCGCCGCTGCCCGACTCCTCCGAGCTGCCCTCCGCGTGCTCCTCCGGGTCGGGCGCCGTCCCGGGCTGCCGACCGTCGCGGGAACCGGAGGCCCCCGGCTTGGGCCCCTGGCGCTGACCGGCCGCGGCGGTCACGGGAGCGCCCTCGTACTGCCACGACTTCTCCTCGTACTGCCCCTTCTCGGGGTCGTAGCCGGAGAACAGGCCGTCGAGGTCCTCGGTGTCCTGGAAGTCCTCCCGCAGGATGGCCGCCGCGTTGGTGTAGGCGGCGACGTACTCCCGGAACTCCAGCCCGTTGGACAGCACGTGGTTGATCAGCCCGCCGAGGAAGGCGATGTCGCTGCCCGCCCGCAGCGGCACGTGCAGATCGGCGAGCGCGCTGGTGCGGGTGAACCGCGGGTCGACGTGGATGACCGTCGCGCCGCGCGCCTTGGCCTCCATCACCCACTGGAAGCCCACGGGGTGGGCCTCGGCCATGTTGGAGCCCTGAATGACGATGCAGTCGGAGTTGGCCAGGTCCTGCTGCGGCATCGTCGCGCCGCCGCGACCGAACGTGGTCCCCAGACCGGGGACCGTGGAGGAGTGCTATATGCGCGCCTGGTTCTCGACCTGGACCGCGCCCAGGGCGGTGTAGAGCTTCTTCATGAGGTAGTTCTCCTCGTTGTCGAGGGTCGCCCCTCCGAGGCTCGCTATCCCCATCGTCCGGTTGACCCGCTTGCCGTCGACCTCGTCCTGCCAGGTCTCGCGGCGGGTCCTGATCACCCGGTCGGCGATCATGTCCATCGCGGTGTCGAGGTCGAGGTCCTCCCACTCCGTCCCGTACGGACGGCGGTAGCGGACCTTGGTCTGACGGGTCGTACTGGTGACCAGGTTCTTGCTGGCCGCCCCCTTGGGGCACAGCCGGCCGCGGCTGATCGGCGAGTCGGGGTCACCCTCGATCTGGGTGACCTTCTCGTCCTGGACGAACACCCGCTGGCTGCAGCCCACCGCGCAGTAGGGGCACACGCTCTGCACCACCCGGTCGGCGGTGGCCGTGCGGGGGGTCAGGGAGTTCGTGCGCTTGCTCCGGACGGCGTCGCCACGACCGAGCGGATCGTTCCCGGTGAGCTGCCGGACCACCGGCCAGGCGTCGAGCCAGGTCTTCATGCGCCCCTCCTGCAGAGCCCGCGCCGCCGGGAGGGGCGGACGGGTCGCCGGGCGTGCAGGCACGGTCTCGGTCGCACGCCTCGGCCCGTTCAGCTGCCGTATCCGACCCTAGCCATCCCCCGCGCTGCCTGCACGTCCGCGCGCTGCGCCGTGGTCGCCGGCTCGCCCGCACCGGGCTCGTCGCCCAGCATGGGGACGATGAGCGGGAAGCCGGATGCCGTCGTCGTCGGCTCGGGGCCCAACGGCCTGGCCGCGGCCCTGCGGCTGGCCGCCGCGGGGCTGCGGGTGCAGGTCCTCGAGCGCGACGACCGGCCCGGAGGAGGCATCCGCTCCGCCGAGCTGACCCGGCCGGGCTTCCTCTCCGACATCTGCGCCTCGGTGCACCCCATGGCGGCCGCCGCTCCGTTCTTCCGCGAGTTCGACCTGCCGTCCCGCGGCGTGCGGCTCCTGCACCCGGAGGTCCCGTACGCCCACCCCCTCGACGAGGGCCGGGCCGCGGTCGCCCACCGGTCGCTGGAGGAGACGGCCGACGGGTTCGGGTCCGACGGCCCCGCCTACCGCCGGTTGCTCGGCCCGCTGGTCGACGCGGGCGACGACCTCGTGGACTTCTTCCTCGGCAGCGCGCTGCGCCGGTTCCCCACCCGGAGCCTCCCGGCGATGGCCTCGTTCGCCGTCAACGGCCTGCCCGACGTCCGCTGGCTGGCGCGCCGGTGGTTCCGCACCGAGGAGCCGAGCGCACTGCTCGCCGGGGCCGCCGCGCACGGGACGCTGGACCTCACCCGCGCGATCACCGGCGGGCTCGGCCTGCTGCAGGGGATGCTGGCTCACCACAGCGGCTGGCCGGTGGTCGAGGGCGGCTCGCAGCGGTTGGCCGACGCGATGGTCGTCGCCCTCCGGGAACAGGGAGGTGAGGTGGTCACCGGGCACGAGGTCACCGACCTGCGCGAGTTCGAGGGCGTCCCCGCGGTCCTGCTGGACACCACCCCGCAGGCCTTCGTCCGGCTGGCCGGCGACCGCGTCCACGAGGGGTACCGCCGCTGGGTCTCCCGGTACCGCCACGGCCCAGGCGTCTTCAAGATCGACTGGGCGCTGTCGGAACCGGTGCCCTGGACTCATGCCGACGTCCGCCGCGCCGGCACCGTGCACCTGTCGGGCACCCTCGACGAGACCGTTGCCGCCGAGTCCGCCCCCTCCTCGGGACGCGACACCGACCGGCCGTTCGTGATCGCCGTGCAGCCGACCGTGGCCGACCCGACGCGGGCACCGTCCGGGGGGCACGTGCTGTGGGCCTACGCGCACGTGCCGAACGGGTCCGACGTCGACATGACCGACCGGATCGAGGCGCAGGTGGAGCGGTTCGCCCCGGGGTTCCGCGACACGATCCTGGCCCGGCACACCATGCGCGCACCCGAGATGGAGGCGTACAACCCGAACTACGTCGGCGGGGAGATCTCCAACGGCGAGGCGTCCCTCCGGCAGATGCTCGCCCGCCCGGTGCCCCGGTGGAACACCTACAAGACGCCCGTGCCGGGCACCTACCTGGCCTCGTCGGCCACCCCACCGGGACCCGCCGTCCACGGCATGTGCGGGGACAACGCGGCACGGGTGGCGCTGCGGGAGGTCTTCGGCGTGCGCACCGGGCCCCCGTTGCGGCCCCCCGCGGCCCGACGCCCCGGTTCGCGCGCCCCGGGTTCGGACCCCGGGGGCCGCGGGTAGCGGACGTGGTGCCGCACCGGTCCACCCGCCACAGCGCGAGGAGCACCCATGAGCGAACCGACCCGGAGCAACTCCACCAGCGACCTGCTCCAGTCGTTGAGCACCGACCTCTCGGCCCTGGTCCGGCAGGAGCTGCAGCACGCCCAGGCCGAGCTGGCCGGCAAGGCCAAGCAGGCCGGTCGCGCCGGCGCACTCCTCGGCGCCGCCGGCGTCCTCGGCGCGATGTCCGTCGGCAGCGCGACGGCTCTCCTGCTGCGCGCCCTGGACCGCAGGGTGAGCCCAGCCACCTCCGCCGCGCTGGCGACCGGGCTCCTCGCCGGTGGCGCCGGCGCGCTCCTCGGGGGTGCGCTCGCGGAGCTGCGCCGTGCGTGGCCGCTGGTCCCGGACGAGACGGTGGAGAGCCTGCGCGACGACGTCCGCATCGCCTCAGCCCGCCGCCCGGCCGCGGGCTGAGGCACCGCGGCGCTCAGCGCCGCGCGGCGTCCAGAGCGGGGCGCGGCGACCGCGACCGGTCGGGCATCGGGGGCACCGCCGGTTGCGGCGCGTCGTCCGCGGGCGCGGATCGGACGAGGCGCAGGACGAGCACGACGGCGGCCAGCAGGTAGACCGGGGTGCCGGCGGCCCACAGGACGGCGCCGGCCACCTGCTGGTCGGCCACGGGGTCGAAGCCGTGGTCGGCGGCCCGCTCGACGTACACCCCGTACCAGGGGCTGGACGAGAGCATCATGACGCCACCGAGCACGGCCTCGCCGAACGCCGGCACGAGCACGGCGACCAGCCCCGCCACGAGCTGGCCGAGCCGTCGGCGCGGGACGCGCAGCACGCACCACCAGAAGACGACACCCGCGGCGAGGAACGTCAGGTGCTCGGCGACGTGCACCGCCTCCGAGCGCACCGCCGCCTCGTAGGCCCCCGGCAGGTGCCAGAGGAGGACCACGGTCAGGTAGCCGACGGCCACCCCGAGCACCACGGCGGGACGACGGGCACCCCGGGCCACCGCCGACCACGGGCGGGCGAGGACCTCGCGGGCCCGGGGCGGCAGCGCGGTGAGCACGCGCGGCACCGGATCGGCGAGCACGAGCAGCGGCGCGGCGACGATGGTCAGCAGCAGGTGCTGCGTCATGTGGGCGGTGAGGGAGTCCTCCGCCAGCCGCTCCAGCGGCGAGGCGAGGGCGGCGCCGAGCGCGGTCAGGCCGAGCAGCCAGGCCGCCCCCGGTCCGGCCGCCGCCCAGGGCGAGCGACGACGGGGCGCGGTCCAGGCCAGCAGGCAGGCGTAGCCGAGCGCGGCCAGCCCGAGGAAGGCGATCGTCGCGTACGACCAGTCGCCGCCCCCGCCGAGCGGGTGGGCCAGCGTGCTGCCGGGGACCGGGGCGCCGCTCACCGCGCCGGCCCTCCGGCCACCACGTCGAGGACCGTGTGCATGCCCGCGGCGTGGTGGCCGGTCACGGTGCACCACAGCTCCACGCGCTCGTCCGCCGCCACCGCGAACGCCAGCTCGTGCGCCTCGCCCGGGTCGAGCACCGGGGTGACGGCACGTTGGTCGCCGTCGACGCGGACGGCGAGGTCGTGCGGCGCCGCTCCCGCGTTGGTCACCACGAGCCGGATCTCCCCCGGGAGCAGCGGACGCCCCTCGGTCACGATCTCCCACTCGGTCAGCCCGACGCGCTGGTCGGCGGCCGGCGGCGCGGGTGCCGCCGGTGCCGTGGACGAGGCCCCGGCCGCGCACCCGCTGAGGAGGACCGCGAGCCCGAGCGGCACCAGCCGCCGGTGCGCCCGGCGCCCGGTCACGGCTCCTCCAGCAGGGCGCGGACCGCGTCGGCGGCCGGGTGGTCGGGGGCCAGCTCCAGGAACCGCCGCAGCGTGGCGGCCGCCGCGTCGTCGGCGAGCGCGTGCTGCGCGGACCCCAGCATGAGCAGCGCCTCCGGGTGCTCGGGGTGCTCGGCCAGCACGGTCTCCACCACGGGGCGGGCCTCGTCGGGCCGATCGTCGCGGAGCAGGGCGAACGCCAGCGAGAGCGCCACCGCCGGGTCGCCCGGCCGCTCCTCGAGCACCGCCCGGTAGCCGGTCGCCGCCTCGGCGAAGTGCCCGGCGTCGTCCAGCGCCCGCGCCTGCCGCAGCAGCTCGTCGGCGGGGTCGGCGCCGACCGCGCCCGGGGCGCTCACCGGTGCGGATCCCTCTTCGGCGGCGTCGGCGGCGGCGGGCGCCGCGGCGCGGGGGACGGCGACCAGGGCGACGGCGCCGGCCGCGGCCACGGCGACCACCGGGACGACGACCGCCGGTCGCGGCAGCCATGTCCGCCGCACCCGGACCGGCCTCTCCTCCGGAGCCGGGGCGCCGCCCTCACCGAGGTCGTCGGGGACCGGCTCCCGCCGGGGGGCCGACAGCCGCAGGATCTCGGCCAGCAGCTCGTCCTCCGCGGCGCGCGCCTGCGCGGTCGTCCGCGGCCCGGACCGGACGTCGTCCAGCAGCTGCAGGGCCGCCTCCAGGCGCTCGTCGTCGCCCGACCCGGTCAGCCGGTCCGGCCGCGCGGCGGCCGCGGCCACGGCGGCCTCGGCCGCCGCGCGGTCGGCGTCGGTCAACGTGATTCGGCTGCCCGGCCGCCGGCGGGAGACCAGGACGCCGACCGCGACCACCCCGCCCACCAGGGCCACCCCCGGCAGGACGACCAGCGCCCAGCCCACCCCCTCCCGGGGCGGGTCGAGCAGGATCCACTCGCCGTAGCGCCCCACGAACCAGGCGCGGATCTCCTCGGGGCTCTCGCCCGCCGCCACCTGCTCGGCGATGACCGCCCGCATCCCCCGGGCCGCCGGCGCCGCCGAGTCCGCCGCGGACTCGCCCGCACAGGTGGGGCACCGCAGTCCGGCCGCGATCTCCCGCGCGGTCGCCGCCGGATCGGGCTGCGTGACCGGCTCCTGGCGCCACCACAGCGCGGCGACGAGGGCGAGCACCGCGAGCACGACGGCCAGGACCCGCGCCCGGCCGCTCACCCCGCCTCCAGCCGCGGCAGCACCTCGTCCGCCAGCCACGCGGCGGAGACCGCGCCCACCCGGCGGGCGACGACCGTGCCGTCCCGGTCGACGACGAAGGTCTCGGGCACACCCGTCGTCCCCCACTCCACGGCCAGCCGGCCGTCGGCGTCGGCCACGCTCGGGAACGGGGTGCCGCCGACGCCCGCGAGGAACTCGCGGGCGGCGTCGTCGTCGTCGTTCACGTCGATGCCGACGACCCGCAGGCCCTGCGGCCCCCACTGCCGCGCCGTCTCGACCAGCAACGGCATCTCCTCCCGGCACGGCGCGCACCACGAAGCCCAGACGTTCACGAGCACCACCGAACCGCGCAGGTCCGCGAGGTCGACGTGCCCACCGTCCAGGGTGGCACCCGCCAGGGCCGGGGCCGGGCTCCCCACGATCGCCGTGGAGGGGGCCCCCTCGGGCCGGTCCAGCGCGAGCGCGAGCGGCACGGTCAGCACCAGACCCACGAGCAGGGCGGGGACCAGCAGCAGCCACCGCCGCCGGCCACTCACCGCTCCCCCGACGACAGGCTCGACGCGGGTTCCTCCGACGCCTGCTGCCCCCGCCGGACGCGGCGGGCGGGCCAGCCGGCCACCGCGGCCCCCAGCGCCATCACCCCGCCGGCGATCCAGAGCCAGGAGACCAGCGGGTTCACCGCGATCCGGACCAACGCCCACCCGCCGTCCGGGTCGACCTCGGTGACGGTCAGGTAGACGTCACCGGCGAGCGTGGACCGGACCGCCGGCGAGGCCACCGTGATGGAGTGCGCGGGGAACGTCCGCAGCTCGGGCGCGGCCGCGCCCCTCGCCCGGCCGGCCTCCTCCAGCTCCAGCCGCGCGACCACGCGCATCTCCTGCGCCGTCCGCTCGCGTTCCACCGATTCCAGCCGCGCCGTCCAGCCCGCCGCGCTCACCGCGTCCCCCACCGCGACGCGCTGCTCCGTCGCCGTCGCGAAGGAGGAGGACGCCGCCACGGCGACGGCGGCCAGCGCCACCCCGACGTGCACGACCAGCCCGCCGTACAACCGGCGCCGGCGGCGGCCGGCCTCCAGCAGCGCCCGCGGCCACGACCGGCCGGTGGCCCGCCGGACGACGCGCGTCCCCTGGCCGACCAGCTGCACCGACGTGGCCAGGACGAGGGCGGCCAGGCCGAACGCGGTCAGCGCCGCGGCGCCGGAGACGCCCAGCACCACCAGCAGCGCGACCAGCCCGACGGCGACGGCGACCGGCACCGCCACCCGGCGGGCGAGCGCCGGCACCGAGTCGCTCCCCCACGACACCAGCGGACCCAGCGCCATCAGCAGCAGCACGACGAGCGCGACCGGCACCGCCATCTGGTTGTAGTAGGGCGGGCCCACCGACACCTGGCGGCCGTCGGCCAGCTGGGCGAACACCGGGAAGAGGGTGCCCAGCAGGACGGTGAAGGCCAGCCCGACCAGCAGCACGTTGTTCCCGAGGAACACCGTCTCCCGGGAGAGCCGGGCGGACAGGGTCCCGTCGGGCCCGAGCCGGTCGGCCCGCCACACCAGCAGCACCGCGACGACGACCAGCACGACGGCGACGAACCCCAGGAGCAGCGCACCCAGCGACGACCGGCTGAAGGCGTGGACGCTGTCGACGATGCCGCTGCGGGTCAGGAACGTGCCGACCAGCACGAGCACGAAGGAGGCGACGGCCAGGCAGACGTTCCACACCCGCAGGGTCGCCCGCCGCTCCTGCACCATGGCGGAGTGCAGCAGCGCCGTGGCCGTCAGCCACGGCAGCAGGGAGGCGTTCTCCACCGGGTCCCACGCCCAGTAGCCGCCCCAGCCCAGCACCGCGTAGGACCACCAGGCGCCGAGCACGATCCCCAGCGTCAGGAAGGTCCAGGACACGAGGGTCCACCGGCGGACGGCCAGCAGCCAGCCGCGCCCGGTGTCCCCGGTGACGAGGGCCGCGACCGCGTAGGCGAAGGGGACCGCGAGTCCGACGTACCCCAGGTACAGCAGCGGGGGGTGCGCCCCCATGAGCGGGTTGTCCTGCAGCAGCGGGTTCGGGCCCGGGCCGTCGGTGGGCGCCGGGGAGACCCGCTCGAACGCGTTGCCCCCGAACAGCGCGAGCGCGAAGAAGAAGGCGGCGACGACCGACAGCGTCACCAGCACCCAGGGGTGGTGCCGGGCGGCCCGCGCGTCCGGGCGGCGGGCGACCGCGGCGGCGTAGCCGGCGAGCACCACCAGCCAGAGCAGCAGCGACCCCTCCAGGGCGGACCAGAGGCTGGTCACCGTGTAGTACAGCGGCACGGCGCGACCGCCGTTCTCCGCCACGTACCGCACGCCGAAGTCGTGGGTGAGGAGCGCCCACTCGAGCACGGCGGCGGCCGCCAGCGCCGTCCCGAGGACGGCATAGGTCAGCCGCCGCGCCGATCCGGCCGGCGCGCGGCCCGTCGCGACGCCCACCCAGGCCGCCACGGACGTGAGCGCGAGGACGAGTCCCGAGGCCAGCGAGGCGGTCCCGAGCAGCGCCGTCACCCGGTCTCCCCGATCGGCTGGTACTCGTTGGAGTGCTTGACCAGGACCAGGTCGCCCACGAAGACGCCGTCCGCGCGCAGCCACCCCTCGACGACGGCGCCCTGCCCCTCGGCGAACACCGCCGGCAGTGCCCCGGAGTAGACGACGGAGAGGGTCCCGACGCCGTCGGTGACGGTGAACCGGGCCTCCGCGCCGACGCGCTCCAGGGAGCCGGCCTGCACCAGACCCCCGAGGCGCAGCCGCTCGTCCTCCGCCGGCTGCTCCGCGACGACCTCCGTCGGCGTGCGGTAGTAGACGAGGGTGTCGGCGAGCCCGCTGACCCCCAGCAGGGCGAGCGCGCCGGAGACCGCCCCGACCACCACCAGCAGCCGGAGCGACAGGGTGCGCCGCCGCGCGGTGGACCGGCTCACCGGTCACCCCGCCCGGGCCGGGTGGCCCACAGGTACCCGGCCCACACCAGCAGCGTGAGCAGGTAGCCGAGGACCACCGCCAGCTGCCCGCTCACCGGCCGCCCCCGGGGACGACGGTGATCACCGGCGCGTCCTCGCCGCCGGCACCGGCGGGCGCGCCGGCCGGCTCGGACGCCTCCGCCCGCAGCCGGGCGACCCGGCGGCGGACGACGAGCACCGCGAGGAGGGTGAAGGCGAGGACGCCCGCGCCCAGCGCCCACGCCATCGTGGCGTGGATCGGTGGGCTGCCCTCGGGGCCGAGCACGGTGGGCGGCTGGTGCAGCGTCCGCCACCAGACGACCGAGAAGTGCACGACCGGCACGTTGAGGAAGGCGACGATGCCGATGGCCGCGGACCGGCGGGCGGCGACGTGCGGGTCGTCGGCCATCCGGCGGACGCCGAGGTAGGCGACGTAGACCAGCAGGAGCACCGCCGTCGTCACCAGCCGGGCATCCCACGTCCACCAGACGCCCCAGACCGGGCGGCCCCACAGCATGCCCAGCGCGATCGCCAGCGCCGTCAGCCCGACGCCCAGCTCGGCGGCCGCCTGCGCGTACCGGTCGAAGCCGAGCTCACGGCGCACCAGGTAGCCCACGCTGCACACCAGCACGGTCGCGAACGCCAGGTAGGCCACCCAGGCGGCCGGGACGTGCACGTACATCAACCGCTGCGCCGGACCTTGCACCCCGTCCTCGGGGGCGACGACGAGCGCCAGGACCAGCGCGACCGCGGTCGCCCCGGCAGCGGCGGCGGGGAGGAGCGCACCGCCGGGCACCGGAGTCCTACGCACGCTCGCTCCTCCTGTCGACCGGTCCCCGCCCGGGAAGGCCCGGGGACGGCTGGGTCAGCGGGGACCCGGCCAGCCTCTCACTCCTCCAGGAGGAAGGGGAAGACGGCCCAGGCGGTCGCCCCGGCGACCAGGTCGTAGGCGACCAGCAGCACCAGCCACGGGAGCGGCTCCGCCACGACGCCGGCCTGCGTCCCGGCCAGCAGGGCGGGCAGCCCGGCGGGGAGCACCAGGGCCGCGAGCAGGCCCGCACCGCGGGCCGAGGCCGCCAGCAGGGCGCCGAACACCGTGGTGCTCGCCGCGACGCCGCCCAGGCCGAGCGCCGCCGCCGCGCACCCGGCGAGGGAGACGGGGCCGTCGAGGAGCAGGACGGCGAGGACGGTCCCCGTGGTCCAGGTGACCGCGAGCGCGGTCCAGAGGACGGCGGCCTTGGCGAGGAACAGCGCCCCGGCCGGGACCAGGCCGCGCAGCAGGTCCCAGGAGTCCTCGTCGCGCTCCGCCGCCGCGACCAGCCGGGCCAGCGGAACCGCGGCGGTGAGCACGAGCAGCCAGACCAGGCCGGGCGCGGCGGCCCGGAGCGCGACGGGGTCGGGGCCGAGCACGAGACCCCCCAGCACGACCCCGGCCGCGACGAACGGCAGCACCGAGGCGAAGCCGTCGACGCCACCCAGGGCGATCCGCGCGTCCCGCCGGACCAGCAGGGGAACGGTGCGCAGCACGCCGGCGCGGCCCTGCCGCTGTCCACCTCCCCCGCTCACCCGAGCACCGTCGCAGCTCCCCCGACGAGCTCCAGGCGGGCGTCGACCGGGCCCAGGCCGGCGGCGACCTCCGAGCCCGCGACGAGCACCGCCGCCCCGTGACCGGCCAGGTCCTCGACCGTCCGGCGCACTGCCTCGCGTCCGGTCGCGTCGAGGTGCTCCATGGGCTCGTCGAGGCACACCACCGCCGGGGTCACCACGCGGGCCACGGCGAGGGTCACCCGCGCCCGCTGCCCCGCCGAGAGGCGGCCGGCCTCCTGTCCCCACAACTCCTCGGGGAGCCCGCACGCGGTGAGGGCCGCCGCAGCGGCACCGGCCGGCTGCTCCCGGCCGGCCAGGGCGCCGGCGAACGTCACGGCGTCCAGTGCCCGCTGCCGACGGCGCGCGGCCGCCCCGGGGCGCAGGTACAGCGCGTGCCCGGTCACCGACCGGGTGCCCGACGTCGGCTCCACCAGCCCCGCCGCGATCCGCAGCAGCGTGGTCTTGCCGGCGCCGTTCCCCCCGCCGACGACGCAGACCGCGCCGGCCGACAGCCGCAGCGTCAGGGGGGCGAGCGCGGTCCGCCCGCCGTAGCGGCGGGCCACCTCCTGCAGGCACAGCACCGGCGGTTCCCCCGCGGCAGGGCGGCCGGTCCTCGACTGGGTCATCGTGCCGAGGATGGTGCCACCGCCGCCCGCGCCCGGGCCGAGCAGCTGCGGTTGTGCGGCCGAAGCCAGCCACTAGGGTCGGACGGGACCGCACGGGAGCCCTCCCCGGAGGGGCAGCCCGACCAGCCCGCCACGGAGGTGCGATCGTGCCAGCCGACCTCGCTCCGGTGGCCGCACCGGAGCCAGGCTCGGTGCTCGATCCCGTGGGCCCCGAGGCGGCGCAGATCGCCGGGCTCACCTGGTTCATGATCGTCCTGGGCGGTCTGCTGTGGCTGGCCACCGTGGTGTTCCTGGTGCTGGCCCTCCGGCACCGCGCGCGCCGCGAGCCACGGGCCGCGAACCGGGGCGCGAAGGCCTTCATCGCCGTGTGGGGCGTGGTCGTCCCGATCGTCGTCCTGCCCGCCGTCTTCGCCTACAGCCTCGTGGTGGGCGTCGACATCTCCCGGCCTGCCCCTCCCGAGGCGCTCACCGTCGAGGTCGTCGGCCACCAGTTCTGGTGGGAGGTGCGCTACCCCGACGCCGACGTGGTGACCGCCAACGAGATCCACGTGCCGGTCGGCCGCCCCGTCCGGCTGGAGATGACGTCGGCGGACGTGATCCACAGCCTCTGGATCCCGCCGGTGGCCGGCAAGCTCGACCTCCTCCCCGGGCAGACCAACGTCCTGTCCTTCCAGGTCGAGGAGGCCGGTCGCTACCTCGGGGAGTGCGCCGAGTTCTGCGGCATCCAGCACGCCCGCATGCAGTTCGTCCTCGTCGCCCAGGATGAGGACGAGTTCGCCGACCACCTGGTCGCGTTGCAGGCGGGCTCCGCGGAGCCGGACGGCGAGCTCGAGGAGGCCGGCCGCGAGGTGTACCTGGCCGCGGGCTGCGGGCAGTGCCACCGGATCGAGGACGTCAGCGAGGGGGACGACTTCGCCCCGGACCTCACCCACCTCGCGTCCCGGGACACGATCGCCGCGGGGATGCTCGAGAACACGCGGGGCAACCTGGCGGGCTGGATCCTCGACCCGCAGGGCCTCAAGTCGGGGGTCCGCATGCCGCCGAACAACCTCTCGGGCGACGACCTGCAAGCGCTGCTGGCCTATCTGGAGAGCCTCGAATGACCGCGCTGCAGGATCCCCCGGCCACAGAGGACCGGCTCGCCGCCACGTGGGCCACCCCACCCGGCCTGGCCGGCTGGTTCACGGCCCTCAACCACAAGCAGGTGGGCCAGCGCTTCCTCATCACCGCGTTCGTCTTCTTCGCCCTGGGCGGCATCCAGTCGGTGCTGATGCGCTGGCAGCTCGGGAGCGCCGAGAGCACCTTCCTCGACGCGCAGACCTACAACGAGCTGTTCACCATGCACGGCACGACGATGATGTTCCTGTTCGCCGTGCCGGTGGGCGAAGCCTTCGCGATGTACTTCCTGCCGCTCATGCTCGGCACCCGGGACCTGCCGTTCCCCCGGCTGACCGCCTTCGGCTGGTACATCTACGTGCTCGGCGGGATCTTCCTCTACAGCAGCTTCCTGTTCGGCCAGGTCCCCGACGGCGGCTGGTTCGCCTACACCCCGCTCACCGGGCCCGAGTACTCCCCGAGCAACTCGATGGACTTCTGGCTGCTGGGCGTGACGTTCGTGGAGATCGCGACGATCGCCGGAGCGATCGAGCTGGTGGTGCTGATCCTCCGGTACCGGGCGCCGGGCATGAAGATCAGCCAGATGCCGCTGCTGGCGTGGAACGTGCTGGTCACCGGGATCGCCGTCATCTTCGCGTTCCCGCCGCTGGTGGTCGCCAGCGTGCTCCTCGAGCTGGACCGCAAGATCGGCACGCACTTCTACGATCCGGCGGCCGGTGGCGAGTCCTTGCTCTGGCAGCACCTGTTCTGGTTCTTCGGCCACCCCGAGGTCTACATCATCCTGCTGCCGGGGCTGGGCATCGTCTCCACGATCGTGCCGGTCTTCGCCCGCAGCCGGATCGTCGGCTACAGCCTGATCGCCGTCTCGACGGTCGCCATCGGCATCCTGTCGTTCGGCGTGTGGGTGCACCACATGTTCGTGACGGGGATCCCGCAGCTCGGGCTGGCCTTCTTCTCCGTGGCGAGCCTGTTCATCCCGATCCCGAGCGCCATCCAGGTCTCGGCGTGGATCGCCACCATCTGGCAGGGCCGGGCGGTGTGGAAGACGCCGATGATGTACGTCGTCGGCTTCATCGTGATCTTCGTCCTCGGCGGGGTCACCGGGGTGATGGTCGCCTCGGTCCCGTTCGACCAGCAGGCGCACGACAGCTACTTCGTCGTCGCGCACTTCCACTACGTGCTCATCGGCGGGATCCTCTTCCCGGTGCTGGCCGCCGTCCACTTCTGGATGCCGAAGATGAGCGGCCGCCTGCTCGACGAACGCATCGGCAAGACGGCGTTCTGGCTGACCTTCGTCGGCTTCAACGTGACGTTCTTCCCGCTGCACATCACCGGGCTGCAGGGCATGCCGCGCCGCCTCTACACCTACGCGGAGAACACGGGGTGGGAGCTCACGCAGGCGATCGCGACCGCGGGCACCGTCGTCCTCACCCTGGGCCTGCTCATGACGCTGGGCAACGTGGTGCTGTCGGCGCGGTACGGCGAGCGGGCCGGGGACGACCCGTGGGGCGGGGAGACCCTGGACTGGTACGCGACCTCGCCGCCGCCGGCCTACAACTTCCGCGGCATCCCGGAGGTCGCCAGCCGCTCGCCGCTGTGGGACACCCGGCCCTTCCGGCCGAAGTACGACCCGGCCACCTGGCAGGACGAGCTGCGCGAGCCCCGCGCTCCCGTGCGGCAGGTCGTGCTCACCAGCATCCTCGACGCCGCCCCCGAGGAGCTGGTCACCCTGCCGCAGAAGTCGTGGTGGCCGCTGCTGATGGCCTCCTCGCTCACCGTCGCCCTGATCGGCACGATGATCGACGTCTACCCCGTCGCCCTCACCGGTGTGCTCGCCGCGGTCGTGACCGGTGTGGCCTGGGTCTGGAACAGGCAGGACCGGCTGTGAGGACCAGCGGACACGCCGGGGACGCCGCCCCCCGTCCGGCCCCGCACATCGCCCGCGGCACCGGGTGGTGGGGGATGCTGCTGCTCCAGCTCGTCCTGGTGTCGATGCTCGCGGCGCTGCTGTTCTCCTACTTCTACCTGCGCGACGGCTTCGACACGTGGCCGCCCGAGCCGGCGCCCGCCCCCGCGCTGGGACTGACCGCGGTCGCCACCGCGCTGCTGCTGCTCAGCGCCGTCCCGGTGGCCGCGGTCCACCTGTCGGCGCGGGCCGGGAAGGCGGCCGGCCGGGTCCCCGCCGCGCTGGCCGCCGCCGTCGTCCTCGGGGTGGCGTTCCTCCTCGTGCAGTTCGCCGACTACGCGGCCAACGACATCGACCCGCAGCGCGACGTGTACGGCTCCCTCTTCCTCGCCCTCGCCGGCTTCCACCACGTCAACGCCGCCCTGGCCCTGCTCGGGCTGGGCATCGTGCTGCTGCGCGTGCGGACCGGCAGCATGCCCCCCCGCGAGCAGGAGATGGCGGTGACCGCCGCGCACTACTGGTACTTCGTGGTCTGGTCCTGGATCGTCATCGCCGCCACCCTCTACCTGACGCCGAGGTTCTGGTGACCGCCGCGACTCCGGAGACCAAGCGCCCCGCCGGCCGGCCGGTCCTGTTCTGGTTCGGTGTCGGCGGTGGCACCGCGGCCTGGCTGCTGCACCTGCTGGTCGGCTACTGGTTCATCGAGATCGGGTGCCCCACCGAGGGCCTGGCGCTCCCCGTCTTCCTCGTCGTGCTGACCGTGGCCCTCACGGTCATGGCCCTGGCCGCGACCTGGGCGTCCTGGTGGTCGATGCGGCACCTGCCACCGCAGCCGGAGTCCGCCGCCGTCCCCGGTCCCGAGCTCCGGCCGCTGCTGCCCTGGCGGCGTCGGCGCGACCCCGCGGACGCGCCCCCGGCCGGCGCCTGGGACCCGGTGCCGAGCCCCGCGCGCAACCGGCTGCTCGCGCTCACCGGCCTCACCATGAACCTGCTGGCGGTCGGCCTGATCGTGCTGGCGCTGCCCCCCGTCCTCGTGTACGGACCGTGCTGGTGACCGGGGGGCGGCGGGGAATGCGGGCCCGGCTGGCGGCGGCGCTCGTGGCCGCCGCGGCCGGGCTGAGCGCCTGCACCGACGCGACCGGCGAGCCGCAGGTGTCCGCGGACCGCGGGCGCGAGCTGCTGCGCGAGTACGGCTGCGCGGCCTGCCACCAGGTGCCGGGGGTGACCGGGCCGCAGGGCCGGGTGGGTCCGCCGCTCGGGACGCTCGTCGAGCGGCGGGTGATCGCCGGGCAGCTCCCCCACACGCCCGAGAACCTGCGGAGCTGGATCCAGGACCCCCAGGAGCTGGACCCCGGCAACCTGATGCCCGACCTCGGGGTGACCGACGAGGACGTCGACGCCATCGTCGCCTACCTGTACTCGCTGGAGCCCTCGTGAGCCGCCGCCGGATCCCGACGGCCGCGCGCCTGCTCCAGGTGCTGGCGCTGGTCACGGCCTGCGTCGCCCTCACCCTGGTGGCGGCACCGGTCGAGGCCGCCCCGGCCCCGGCGCCGCCCGCCGAGGAGGTCGCCGACGGCGGGACCGTCTACCAGCGGTACTGCGGGATCTGCCACAACAACGACGGCAGCGGCATCCCCGGGACCGGCGACGAGGCGGGGCCGGACCTGCGCGGGTTGCCGGTGGCCTACGTCGACCTGGTCATCCGCACCGGCCGGATGCCGATCCTGCACCGGCCGGTCGGCGCCGTGGAGGAACAGCTCACCGACGCCCAGCGCGAAGCGGTCGTCACCTGGATGGCCGAGGAGTTCGACCTGGAGGGCGGGATCCCGGAGGTGGGGGCAGGCGACCCGGGCCGCGGGCAGCCGCTCTGGCTGACCAACTGCGCGCCCTGCCACAGCGCCGGGGGCAACGGCGGCATCTCGGCCGACGGGACGGTCGCCCCGGAGGTCACCGGCATCGACCCCACCGGCATCGTGGAGGCGATCCGGGTCGGCCCGTTCGAGATGCCCCGGTTCGGCGACGAGGTCCTCAGCGAGCAGGACGCCGCCGACATCGCCGCCTACGTGCAGGACCTGTCGGACGCCGAGACCACACCCCTGGGGCTCTCGGACGTCAGTCGCGTCTACGGCGGTGTCTTCACCGGCCTGATCGCCCTGGCCATGGCGGGCGCGCTGGTGCTCGTCGTCCGGACCGGCCGGCGATCGGCCCCGGAACCGGCCGGGCGCACCCCCTCGGACCCGGAGGACAGGGAGGGCACGGAGCAGTGACGGCCACGGAGCCCCGCCCGGAGTCCCGCCCCGCGCTCCTGCGCCGCCCGGTCCCGCTCGCGGCCGGAGCCGTGGCGGCGATCCTGCTCGCGGCGTTCGTGGCGGGCCTGGTGCTGGACTGGCCCACCTCCGCGCTCGGGCTGCTCCTCGGCATCGGCACGCTGTGCGCCGCTCTCGTCGTGGCCGCCGCGCTGCCCGCTGACGAGGACCAGGAGCTCGTCTGGCCGGGCCAGCGCGAGCCGGGGGACGCACCGCTGCTCGCGGCGGTCGCCGGTCACCCGGTCCGCCGGCGCTGGGTCCTCGGTGGCGTCGGCGTCGGCGCGCTCGCCGGGATCGGCCTGCTCGCCTGGCTGGGCCGGGACGAGCCGCCGGCCACCAGCTGGCGGCGGGGGACGCACCTGGTGACCGCCGAGGGCCAGCGGATCCGCGCGGCGGACGTGCCGATCGGCGGCTTCGGCACCGTGTGGCCCGAGGGCGCCGCCCGGGAGGACCTGGCGGCGGTCGTGCTGGTGCGGCTCTCCGCGCAGAGCGCGCAGCCGCCGACGGTCCTCGACTGGGTCGTCGGCGAACGGCTGGTCGCCTACTCGAAGGTCTGCACGCACGCCGGCTGCCCGGTCGGGCTGTACCAGGAGGACAGCGACTCGCTGTTCTGCCCCTGCCACCAGGCCACCTTCGACGCGGCGCGCGGGGCAGTACCGACGTTCGGGCCGGCGTCGCGCCCCCTCCCCCAGCTCCCCCTCGGCGTCGACGCGGACGGCTTCCTGGTGGCCCTCGGCGACTTCGGGACGCCCATCGGTCCGGTGCGCGGATGAGCGTCCAGGAAGCCCCCACCCGGCCCCGGTGGCTACGCGAGCTGTTCGTCCCGACGCACTGGTCGTTCCTGCTGGGGCCGGTCGCGGTGATCTGCTTCGCCGTCCTGCTGCTGACCGGGCTGGTGCTGACCTTCTTCTACGAGCCGTCGGCCGAGCTGGTGGAGTACCAGGGCTCGGCCGACCTCTACGACGGCCGGGAGCTGCCGGCCGCGTTCTCCTCCGTCGTCTCGATCAGCCACGACCTGCCCGGCGGGCTGCTGCTGCGCCGGGTGCACCGGGTGGCGAGCTACCTGTTCGTCGCGGCGCTGCTGCTGCACGTGCTCCGGGTGCTCCTCGCCGGGGCCTTCCGGGGTCGCCGCATCTCGAACTACCTGCTCGGCCTGGTCCTGCTCGCACTGGCCTTCGCGCTGGGTTGGTCGGGCCAGAACCTGGTGTACGACGTGATCACCGGCAGCAGCGTCCGGATCGGGTACTCGATCGCGGCGAGCATGCCCTGGCTCGGCGGGGAGCTGGCCGACCTCGTCTTCGCGGGCCCGGACGTCGCCGACGTCGTCCCCCGGCTGTTCTGGCTGCACGTCCTGCTGCTGCCGGTCGCCTTCGGAGGGTTGCTCGCCGTCCACCTGTGGCTCGTCGTCCGCCAGCGGCACACAGTCCTGCCGCGGCGCCGTCGCCCCGACGGGCAGCTGGTCGTGGCGACCCCCGGCCGGAGCGGGCTGCGGTCCCGCGCGCTGCTGCTCACCCTGCTGACCACCACGCTGCTCGTCGTCTCCGCCGCGCTGGTCCCCTTCGGGGACGTCCTGCACATCGGCCCGTACCTGCCCGGTGTGGCCGGCAACGACATGTACCCGGACTGGTACCTGTTCCCGGCCGAGGGCGGCATCCTCCTCCTGCCGGCCGTGGAGTTCAGCATCCTGGGGGCGACGATCACCAACCCGTTCCTGGGCGGTGTCCTGCTGCCGGTGCTCATCGGCGGGGCGGTGCTGGTCTACCCGCTGCTGGAGCGGCTGTTCCGCCGGCGTCCGGAAGCCGACCTCGACCTCAGCGAGCGGCCGCTCGACGCGCCGTTCCGCGTCGCCTTCGTCACCTTCGTCGTGGTGCTCGGCGCGGTGACGGGCGCGGGGGCGGCCAGCGACGTGATCGCCCAGGTGCTCGGGCTGGAGGTGGTCACCGTCATCTGGTTCCTGCGCATCGCGCTGGTGGCGGCCCCGCCGGTGCTCGCGGGCGCTCTGTTCTGGTACGCCCGGCGGCGCTCCCGCCAGTCCCCGCTCTGACCCCGGGCGTCGCGGCTCAGGCCACCCGCAGCTCCTCGACGTCGGCCTCGCGCAGGCTCACGCCGAGCCCCGGGGCAGCGAGGTCCGGCCGGACCCGGCCCTCCCGCGGCTCGGGGGCGCCGTCGAACAGCCGGCGCTCGAACCGCTCGTGGTCGTGGAACCACTCGAGGTGGCGCAGGTTGGGCGTGGCCAGGCCGAGGTGTGCGTGCAGGGTGGGCACGCAGTGCGCGGAGACCTCGAGCCCGTGCCCCGCGGCCACCGCCGCCGCGCGCAACCACTCGGTGACCCCGCCGCAGCGGCTGGCGTCCACCTGCAGGCAGTCGACGGCGCCGGCGCCGCAGAGGGCAGCGAAGTCCTCGATCCGCGCGCCGTACTCCCCGGCGGCGACGTCGCAGTCCAGGGACCGGCGCACGAGTCGCAGCCCGGCCAGGTCGTCGGAGGAGACCGGCTCCTCGAACCAGACCACCCCCAGGTCGTCGAGCGCCCGGCCCACCCGGACCGCCTGCTTGGCGGTGTAGCCGCCGTTGGCGTCGACCAGCAGATCGACGCGGTCCCCGACGACCTCGCGGGCCAGCCGCGTGCGGGCCAGGTCGCGGCGCTCCGCGCTGCCCCACGACTCCCCGATCTTGATCTTCACCCGGTCGAAGCCCCGGTCGAGCCAGCCCGTCAGCTGCTCGCGGGTCGCGGCGTCGTCGTAGGTGGTGAACCCACCGCTGGCGTAGACCGGCGAGTCCCGGCGCACGGCCCCCAGGAGCACCGCCAGCGGCACGTCGAGCAGCCGCGCCTTCAGGTCCCAGAGGGCGACGTCGACCGCGGAGATCGCCATCGCGACCAGGCCGGGAACGCCGGCGTTGCGGGCGGCCCGGGCCATGGCATGCGTGGCGTCCTGCGGGTGCAGGGCCGATCGCCCCTCCACCACGCCGGCGAGCAGGCCGGGGATGAGCGCCGCGGTGGACTGGTCGGCATAGGTCCAGCCGGTCCCGGTGCGGTCCCCGGCAGCGGCGTGCACCACGATCGCCGTCGTCGCGTCCCACTGCAGGGTGCCGTCGGCCTCGGGGCGGTCGGTCGGCAGCCGGTAGACGGCAACGACCACGCTCTGCACCGGGACGTCCGGTGTGGTTCCCACGGCAGCGGTGCTCCTCTCCAGGAGGTGGTCAGCCGGCGGAGCGGCCGGTCAGCGTGCGCCGCACCGCGGTGACCGCCCCGGTCACCGCGGCGGTGGTGACGCCGGCGGCCGCCGCGAGCACCGCCCCCTGCGCCAGCCGGCCCGGCGGATGCGGGGCCGGTGCCAGCACCCGTTCCGGGTTGTCCTCGAGCCGCGCGCCGGTCACCAGACCGGCGAGCGCCTCGGCCAGGTGCACCGCCCTGCGGCCGGTGTCGGCCTGCTCGACCTGGGTGCGGCAGCTGAAGCCGTCGGCGAGCACCACCGCCTGGGGGTCGCCCTCGCGCACCGCGGGCAGCAGGGCCTGCTCGGCACAGGCCATGGAGACGTCGTAGTGACCGCGCTCGAACCCGAAGTTGCCGGCCAGTCCGCAGCAGCCGGAGTTCAGCACGTCGGCGTCGAACCCGGCCCTCCGCATCAGCTCGCGGTCCTGGTCGAAGCCCATGATCGAGTGGTGGTGGCAGTGGGTCTGGACCATCGCCGCGCGATCCGCCCGAGGGGGCTCCCACTCCGGAGCGCGCTCGCCCAGCAGCTCGGCGAGCGTGCGGGTGGACGCCGCGAGCAGCCGGACGTCCTCGTCGTCCGGGAGCAGCTCGGGGGCGTCGGACCGGAAGACCGCGGTGCAGCTGGGCTCCAGCGCCACGACCGGCATGCCCGCGCGCAGCTCCGGTGCGAGCGCGCCCGCCGTCCGGCGCAGGGTCCGCGCGGCCGTCGCCAACTGGCCCGTGGAGATCCAGGTGAGCCCGCAGCAGAGCTCCTGGTCGGGGATTCGCACGGTGAAGCCGGCGTCCTCCAGCACCGTCACCGCCGCCTCGCCGATGTGCGGCTGGAAGAACTCGGTGAACGTGTCCGGCCAGAGCAGCACCTCGCCGCGCTCCCCCGTTCCTCGGGGTCCCCGGTCGCGGTACCAGGAGGTGAAGCGCTGCGGGGCGAACAGCGGCAGGTCGCGCTCCGGGGTCACCCCGCCGACCGCCTTGGCCACCGTGCGCACCCCCGGCGTCTGCGTCAGGGCGTTCACCACCCGCGGCGCCAGCG
This sequence comes from Blastococcus sp. SYSU DS0616, assembly GCF_054051015.1. Lineage (NCBI taxonomy): Bacteria > Bacillati > Actinomycetota > Actinomycetes > Geodermatophilales > Geodermatophilaceae > Blastococcus > Blastococcus sp. SYSU DS0616. The sequence goes on along the minus strand of NZ_JBJHAJ010000009.1, from coordinate 8,903 downwards.
CGGCGAACCGCGCGACCAGCGGCAGCCAGCCGAGCGTGTAGTGGGTCCGCGGGCGCAGCCGGCCCGCGTAGTGGTGCGACAGGAACTCCGCCTTGTACGTCGCCATGTCCACGTCGACCGGGCAGTCGCTGCGGCAGCCCTTGCACGCCAGGCAGAGGTCCAGCGCGTCCCGGACCGCGGTGGAACGCCAGCGGTCGCGGATGACGTCGCCGCGGAGCATCTCGAACAGCAGGCGCGCGCGGCCGCGGGTGGAGTGCTTCTCGTCGCCGGTCACCTGGTAGCTCGGGCACATCACCTGGCCGGACCCGACCTCCAGGGAGGAGCGGCACTTGCCGACGCCGACGCACCGGGCTGCGGCGTGGGCGAACGAGCCGTCGTCCTCCGGGTAGCCGAAGGCGACCTCGGGCTGCCAGGCGGGGTAGTCGGCGGTGACCCGGAGGTGCTCGTCGAGGGGGTACGGGGCGACGACCTTCCCCGGGTTCATCCGGTTGTCCGGGTCCAGCAGCGCCTTCATGCGGCCGAACGCCTCGACGATCTCGGGTTCGAACATCCGGGGCAGCAGTTCGCCGCGCACCTGACCATCGCCGTGCTCGCCGGACATGGAGCCGCCGTAGCGGGTGACGAGCTCGGCGGCGTCCTCGAGGAACGGGCGGTAGGTGTCCTCGCCGCCCGGTGCGCCCAGCGGGAACGGTATGCGCAGGTGCACGCACCCGTGACCGAAGTGCCCGTACAGGGAGGAGGGCGTCAGGCCGTGCCGGTCGAGCAGCTCCGCGAGGTCGGCCAGGTACTCCCCGAGCTGATCGGGTGCGACGGCGGAGTCCTCCCACCCCGGCCAGGTGTCGTGCGCGTCCGGCGGATGCGCAGTTGCGCCGAGCCCGGACTCGCGGAAGGCCCACATGTCCGCCTGGTCCGCGGGGTCGCTCAGGACCAGCACGGCCGGCGGCTCGGGCGCGGAGCGGAGGTCCTCGACCATCCGATCCATGCGTCCGCCCAGTTCCTCCTCGTCCTCCCCGGCGAGCTCGACCAGCAACCAGCCGCTGCCGTCGGGCAGCTTCTCCAGGGCCCGGGGGTTCATCCCGAGCTCGTCCTGGTTGCGGCGGAGCACCTCGTCGACGCCCTCGAGCCGGTGCGGACGGTGCGGGAGCAGCCGGGCGACGTCGCGGCCCGCGGCGACGACGTCGGGGTAGCCCAGGACCGCCAGGCGGCGCACCCGCGGCAGCTCCGACAGCTGCAGCTCCGCGCGCAGCACGGTCACCAGCGTCCCCTCGCTGCCCACCAGCGCCCGGGCCACGTCGAAGCCGTTCTCGGGCAGCAGCGCGTCGAGGTTGTAGCCGGAGACGCGGCGCGGGATCCGCGGGAAACCGGTGCGGATCTCGGCGAGGTAGCGGTCCCGCAGCGCCCGGAGCCCGCGGTAGACCTCGGCGCGGCGGCCACCCGCCCGGACGATCTCGGCGTACTCCTCGTCGCTCGTCGGCCCGACCCACATGCGGGTGCCGTCGGGCAGCAGGACCTCCAGCCGGGAGACCTTGTCCACCGCCTTGCCGTACACCTGCGCCGAGGCCCCGCACGCGTTGTTGCCGAGCATGCCGCCGACCGTGCAGGTCCAGTGGGTCGCCGGCTGCGGCCCCCAGGTGAGCCCGTGCTCGGCGAGCCGGGCGTCGAGGTGGTCGAGCACCATGCCCGGCTCCACGACGCAGGTCCGCCGGTCGGTGTCGACCGAGACCAGGCCGGTGCAGTACCGGCTCCAGTCCAGGACGACGGCGGCGTTGGTGGTCTGGCCGGCGAGGCTGGTGCCGCCGCCCCGCGACAGCAGGGGCACACCGTGCTCGCGGCAGACCGCCGCCGCCTCGACCGCCGCCTCCACCGTCCGCGGTTCCACGACCCCCAGCGGCGGGATCCGGTAGTTCGAGGCATCGGTGGAGTACGCGCCGCGGGTGCCGGTGTCGAACCGGACACCGCCGTCGACCCGGCGGCGCAGGTCGGCCGCCAGCGCCGCGACGTCCACCCGGTGGGGCCCGGCAGGCTCCGGCGGCAGGCTGGTGGGTGGGGGCAGATCGGTGACCGCCATCGCTCAGCCCCGGTGCGGCAGGAACTCCTGGATCTTGGTCTTGGCCCCCTGGCTGACCACACCCCACGCGTCCTCGTCGCCCTTGAACAGCGACCTGGCCGTCTCGGTCATCTGCTCGAGCGTCGCGTGCGGCGGGATGGGTGGGACGTCGGCGTCGACGTGCACGTCGAGCAGCGCCGGCCGGCCCGCCGCCAGCGCGCGGTCCCACGCCGGCCCCAGCTGGTCCGGGTCGTCCACCGTGATCGCCTCGAAGCCGAGGCCGGCGGCGAACGCGGCGTAGGAGACGTCGGGCAGCGTCTGCGAGTCGGCGAGCTTCGGGAATCCGCCCATGGCCCGCATCTCCCAGGTCACCTGGTTGAGGTCGTTGTTGTGCAGGACCGCGATCACCATGCGGGGGTCGGTCCACTCCCGCCAGTACCGGGAGATGGTGATGAGCTCGGCCAGGCCGTTCATCTGCATCGCCCCGTCGCCGACGAAGGCGATGACCGGCCGGTCGGGGTGCCCGAACTTGGCACCGATGCCGTAGGGCACCGCCGGGCCCATGGTGGCCAGCGTCCCGGACAGCGAGCCCCGGGTGTCCGGGCCGAACCGCAGGTGACGCGCGTACCAGTTGGCCGACGACCCGGAGTCCGCGGTGATGATGGCGTTGCCGGGCATCCGATCGTTCAGCTCGTAGAACAGCCGCATGGGGTTGACCGGGTCGGAGTCGGTCATGGCACGCATGTGGATGGTCTCCCACCAGCGCCGGACACCGTCCTCGATGCCCTCCCGCCACGAGCGGTCGGCCTTGCGCTCCAGCAGCGGGATCAGCGCCCGGAGGGTGGTGGCGGCGTCCCCCACGAGGTTCAGCTCGTACGGGTACCGCATGCCGATGTACTTCGCGTCGTGGTCGATCTGGACCCCGCGGGCCTGGCCGTACTCGGGGAAGAACTCGCTGTAGGGCAGGTTGGAGCCGACCGTCAGCAGGGTGTCGCAGTCCTTCATCATGTCCCAGGTCGGCCGGGTGCCCAGCAGCCCGATCGACCCGGTCACGAACGGCAGGTCGTCGGGGAGCACGTCCTTGCCGAGCAGCGCCTTCGCCACGCCGGCGCCGAGGATGTCGGCGACCTCGATGACCTCCGCGCGGGCGCCCCGAGCCCCCTGGCCGACGAGCATCGCGACCTTGCTCCCGCTGTTGAGCAGGTCGGCGGCGGCGCGGATCGACCGGTCGTCCGGAACGATCGTCGGCGCCGAGGTGTGTGCGCTGCTGGAAGGCACCATCTTGTGCTCGTGCGTCGGCGGGCTGTACTCCAGCTCCTGCACGTCGGCCGGGATGATCACCGCGGTCGGCGCGTGCTCGGCGGCCGCGATCCGCATGGCGCGGTCGATCACGTTGGGGAGCTGCTCGGGCGTGTTCACCACGTGCACGTAGTGGTGGGCGACGTCCTTGAACAGCGACAGCAGGTCGACCTCCTGCTGGTAGGAGCCGCCCATGGCGCTCCGGTCGGTCTGCCCGACGATCGCGACCACGGGCACGTGGTCGAGCTTGGCGTCGTACAGCCCGTTGAGCAGGTGGATCGCGCCCGGCCCCGAGGTGGCCATGCAGACGCCCACCCGGCCGGTGAACTTGGCGTACCCCACCGCCTCGAAGGCGGACATCTCCTCGTGCCGGGACTGGACGTACTGCAGGCCGTCCTGCTTCCCGAACGCCTCGAGGATGCCGTTGATCCCGTCACCGGGATAGGAGAAGACCTTCTCGACGCCCCACTCCCGGAGGCGGTCCAGCAGGACGTCGGCGACAGTCTGGCTCATGGGGAGATCCCTCCCGTTGGGTTGCACCGTCCTTGGACGCGCTACCCGTCGAGCCGGGATGAAACCGAGACGGGACTTTACGATCGGATGACCATGCCCCCCAGTCGAGGTGAGGGGGACGACCGGTCGGTCGAGCACGTCGGCCCCCGGGGACGACACGGAGGCAGCCACGCTCACCGCCGAGCCCGCCTCGTCAGCGGGTGCTCGTGCTCGGGGCGGGGACGACGTCTTCTCCGGCCTCGCGAGTGGGCGCGCAGCCCGGACCTTCCGGCCGCCCCGTTCAGGCCCCGACCCAACCCCCGGTAGCCGCGGACGCGGCACCGGCCAACCCGGGAGGACCGATGAGCGCAGGAGGAGACCACCGCGGGCACGGTGGACCGCATGATCCCGAGTTCCGCGTCGGGCGCGGAAAGCCGGCCCGGCGGCGGATCGCCGCGCTCGCCGTCGCGATCATCGTCATCATCTTCGCCGTCATGCTGGGCGTGTGGCTGCTCGGCAGGTCCGCCGCCGACGCGCAGAGCCCAGCCGGGGCCGGGGGCGCGGACCACAGCGCTGAGGCGGAACCGGCCGCTGACGGGGTTTGCCCGGGCCTCGATCGGTCCGGTCAGCGGGCCGACCGGACCGCCTGAGCGAGCCGGACTCGAGGCACACGATCTCGGGCACGTGCTCGAGCGCGCACCCGCACCGACGCAGCCACCCCGCCCCGGCCGTCGGTGAGGACGACCCGGTCGGACTGCGTACCCACGGTCGGCCGCTGACGACAGTGGCCCCGCCGAGCCCGTCTCCGGGGCCCGGCGGGGCCACTGCACTGCGTTGGTAGCGGGGACAGGATTCGAACCTGCGACCTCTGGGTTATGAGCCCAGCGAGCTACCGAGCTGCTCCACCCCGCGTTGCGTCCGCCACCCTACCCTCTCGGCGGGACCGACCCGCTGTCGGCCCCGTGGTCGGCGGGACCACGGGGCCGACAGCCGGCTCAGGAGGTGCTGGACGTGCCCGCTGCCGGCGGCGCAGCCGTCGCCCCGCCGGTGGGGTGACCGTTCGGCGACGCCGTCGTGCCGGGAAGCAGCGGGTCCTCCGGAGCGCGGCGCGGGAGACGGGGCTCCTCCCCCAGCCCCTTGACCAGCGACGCGAGCACCATGAGGAGCACGACCGCGAAGGGGAAGGCGGCGACGATCGAGGCGGTCTGCACCCCGCCCAGGCCGCCGCTGACCAGCAGGACGGCTGCGGAGGCGGAGATGACCAGCCCCCAGATCACGCTGACGACGCGCGCCGGGTCCTGCCCACCGCGGCTGCTGAGCGAGCCGAGCACGAAGGTGGCGGAGTCGGCGCTGGTCACGAAGAACGTGACGATCAGGATCATCGCCCCGATCCCGGCCACCACCCCACCGGGCAGCGTGTCGAGCAGCCCGAACAGCTGCGACTCGGTCGACTGCCCGGCGAGCTCCGCCCCCTCCTGCTCGGCGAGGATTCCGGCTCCGCCGAAGACGGAGAACCACAGCCCGCTGACCAGCGTCGGCACCGCCAGCACGCCGATGACGAACTCCCGGATGGTGCGCCCGCGCGAGATGCGCGCGATGAAGGTCGCGACGAAGGGCGACCAGGAGATCCACCACGCCCAGTAGAAGATCGTCCAGCCGTTGATCCAATCCGACCGCTCGGCGTCGAAGGGGCCGGTCTGCAGGCTCATCGTGGGGAGCTCGGCGAGGTAGCTGCCGAGGGTCGTGGTGAACGCACCGACCAGCCGGCCGGACGCCGCGGTGAACAGCACGAAGGCGAAGAGCCCCACCGCGAGGACGACGTTGGCGGTCGACAGCCACTTGATCCCGCGGTTGATCCCGGAGAGCGCCGAGATCAGGAAGAGGACGGTGACCACCGCGATGATGGCCAGCTGCACGCCGGAACCGGTCGCGATGCCGTCGTCGAGCGAGGCGAGGCCCCCGTTGATCTGCGCGGCGCCCAGGCCGAGCGACGTGGCGACACCGAAGACGGTGGCGACCACGGCGACCGTGTCCACCGCCACGCCGAGCGGGCCGTCGACGCGGTCACCGAGCAGCGGTCGCAGCGCCCCGCTGATCGTGGCCTTCCAGCCGCGGCGGAACCGGGCGTAGGCCAGGGCCAGGGCCAGGACGGCGTAGATGCCCCAGGGGTGCAGGCCCCAGTGGAAGAACGAGTAGCGCAACGCATCCCGGGCGGCCTCCGTGGTCCCCGGGTCGGCCGTCGGCGGGGTGAGGAAGTGCGACACCGGCTCCGCCACGCCCCAGAACACCAGGCCGATGCCCATACCCGCGCTGAAGAGCATCGAGAACCAGGCCCGGGTGCTGTACTCGGGCCGGTCGGTGTCCGCACCCAGCCGCACCCGTCCCCACCGCGAGGCCGCGACCACGATCACCGCGACCAGCACGATCGTGGCGGTGAGCAGGTAGAACCAGCCGAACCGGTCGACCACGAAGGTGCGCGCCGAGGTGGCGGCGGAGTCGAGGGACTCCGGTGACAGCACGCCCCAGAGGACGAAGGGGAGCACGATGGCCAGCGAGGCCCAGAAGACGGCGGATGTTCTTCGCACGAGCGGAAGGATCCTTCGGTCGGGAACAAGAGAGCCGGGCGCCCACCGGCGGCAGACCGTACGGGGGCGGGGTCGACGGCCGGACGACGATCCAGACTTGCACCACTTGCGGAGCGCCGCATCTTTCCGGGCGTGACAAGCCCCACCCCCGCGGGACCGGAACCGTCGGGGATCGTGGGCGGGTGCCACCTCAGCCGCCCACGCAGCAGGACCCCCACCACGCCGTCGACCTCGCCCTCCGGGCGGGGGAACTGCTGCTGTCGGCCGGCGCCAGCGCCGCCGAGGTGACCGCCACGTGCACGGTCGTGGCCCGGTCCTGCGGGCTCGGGCGGGTGGAGTGCGACATCACCTTCACCTCGATCACGGTCTCCGGCCACCCCGCCGCGGACGCCGCCCCGATCAGCGGGCTGCGCCTGGTCCAGCGGCGGGAGCTGGACTACTCCCGCGCCACCGCCGTCCACAACGTGGTCGGCGACCTGGCCGCGGGACGGGTGACCCCGCCGGAGGCCGACCACCGGCTGCGGGCGATCGCCACCGCACGGCACCCCTACCGCCGGTGGGTGGTCACCGGGGCGCGTGCGTTCCTGGCCGCCGGGGTCGCCGTGCTGCTCGGCGCCGGGCCCGTGGTGACGGCGGCCGCCTTCGGTGCCACGGTGCTGGTCGACCTCGCCATCGACCGCCTCGGCCGCCGCGGACTGCCGCCCTTCTTCCTCAACGCCGCCGGCGGGCTGATCGCCACCTCGGTCGCCCTCGCCCTCGTGGCCGCCGACATCGGCGTCCGCCCGTCGCTCGTCGTCGCCGGCGGCATCGTGCTGCTGCTGCCGGGTGTCACGCTCGTCGGCTCGGTGCACGACGCGATCACCGGCTTCTACGTGACGGCGAGCGCCCGGGCCTTCGAGACGTTGCTGCTGACGGCCGGGATCATCAGCGGGGTGGCGGTCGGGCTGTCGATCGGCGTGCGGCTCGGCGTGCCGATGACGATGTGGGACCCCTCGCCCAGCGGTTTGGCGGAGGTGCCGCTGCAGCTCGCGGCCGCAGCCGCCGTCTCGGCCTCCTTCGCCGTCGCCAACTACGCCCCCCGGCGCACCCTGGCTCCGGCGGCGGCCGCCGGTGCGCTCGGCTGGGCGGTGTTCGTCGGGCTGGACCAGCTGCGGCTGTCGGTCACCCTCGCGACGGCCGCCGCCGCCGTCGTCATCGGCCTCGGCAGCTTCGTCATGGCTGCCCGCCAGCGGGTCCCCGCGCTGGTCTACGTGGCCGCCGGGATCATCCCGCTGCTGCCCGGGCTCGCCATCTACCGGGGTCTGCGCCGGCTCACCGAGGGCGACACGCTGGGCGGCCTCACGCTGCTCGGGACCGCCATCGCCATCGGCCTGGCGCTGGCGGCGGGGTCCCTGCTCGGCGAGTACGTGGCGCAGTCCCTGCGACGGACCAGGCTGCCCGGGGAGCGGCGCCTGACCGGCCTGGTCCAGGCCCGAGGAGCACGCGCGCGGAGCGTCACCGGCGGCGGTCGCGGGGTGGCGCGCGCCTGACGCGGAGGCGTCGGCACGGACCCGTGTGAACGGTGGGACGGGCCGTCACGCGCGAGGCGCCGGACCCGTGCGCCTCCGGCACCCCCGTTCCCGGCCCGCCTACAGTCCGGGTCGTGGCGGGGGACGTGGCGGCGAGCAGTTTCGTCGGAGACCCGCAGCCGGTGGAGATCCACCACCGCGGGATCTGGTACTCCGGCGAGCTGCTCGGCTGGCGGCACACCCCCGACGGCCGGGTCTCCGCCCGCGTGCGGTGCACCGTCGACGGGCTGCGGCACTCGACGTGGAAGGACCTCGCCGAGCTCCGCCTGCCGGATCCGGCCCACCCACCGCGGCGAGAACCGTTCCCCGCACCCCCGGCACGCCCGCTGGCCGCCGCGCCGGTGGCCGACCCGGACCGCACGCGCCCGCACACGCTGCTCGCCGCGCTGACCACGCGACCGCGCCCACCCGCGCACGTCGGCACGCCGCCGGCCCCACGGTTCCCCGCCGCCCCGGGGACGTCGTCTCCCGTCCAGCAGGTGCCGGCCGGAGGGCGCACCCCGACGGCGGAACCGGCGCTGCCGCCGGCACGACCGCGGCCGACGCCCTACCGCCGTGCACCACGCCAGGCCGACGGCTGGTCGCGCGACTGGCCCGACGCCCGCACGCACGAGGAGCTCAGCGCCGTCTGACCACGGGACCGGCGGCCCGAGCACCCGGAAGGACGAGAACGACGAAGGCCCGACCCCTGGTGGGGCCGGGCCTTCGTGGTGGTAGCGGGGACAGGATTCGAACCTGCGACCTCTGGGTTATGAGCCCAGCGAGCTACCGAGCTGCTCCACCCCGCGTCGGTGACATCACCGTACCAGCCCTGCCGGGGGGGGGGGGGGGGGGGGGGGGGGGGGGGGGGGGGGGGGGGGGGGGGGGGGGGGGGGGGGGGGGGGGGGGGGGGGGGGGGGGGGGGGGGGGGGG
>NZ_JBJHAJ010000008.1:0-157941 GCF_054051015.1 Blastococcus sp. SYSU DS0616 | reverse complement strand
GGCGGCCGGGCGGCCGGGGCTCGCTGGGGGGTCGCCGGGGGGCGCCCCCACCCGCCCCCCCGCGCGGCCGCCCCCCCGCCCCCCCCGCCCCCGCCCCCCCCCCCCCCCCCCCCCCCCCCCCCCCCCCCCCCCCCCCCCCCCCCCCCCCCCGGCGGGTGACGACACGTCGGCACCGCGTTGTCCAACGGAGCCGGCAGCGTCCGGTTACGCACCGACCCGGAAGCACCTCGGGGCCGCCGGCGCACCGGCACGTCGGTCCCTTCTCACAGGGTGGTGACGAAGTCGGCGAGCTGAGCGGCGTTGCGGCACTCGACCATGTCGATGACCTCGCCGTACCGGTCGGCGGCGGAGTCACCGCTCCCCCAGAGCCGGCGCGGCTCGGGGTTCAGCCAGTGCGCCGAGCGGGCCTTCGACACCAGGCCGGCCAGCACCGGGACACCCGGCTGCCGGTAGTTGGTCCGCCCGTCGCCGAGCACGAGCAGCGACGTCTTGGGACCGATGGCCGAGGCCCAGCGGTCGGCGAACACGTCGAACGCGGTGCCGTAGTCGCTGTGCCCGTCGAAGCCCACGACCTGGGCCTCGCGGCCGATCCGGGCGATGGCGTCGGCGACGTCCACACCCGGCCGGAAGAACCGGGTGACCTCGTCGGTGGAGTCGACGAACGCGAACGCCCGCACACCGGTGAAGTGCTCCCGCAGCGCCTGGGTGAGCATCAGCGTGAAGTGGCTGAACCCGGCCACCGAGCCGCTGACGTCGCAGAGCACCACGAGCTCGGGCTTGTGCACCTTGCGCGGCCGGTGGTGGGTGACCACCGGGACCCCGCCGGTGCCGAGCGAGGCCCGCACGGTCTTGCGGAAGTCCAGCCGGCCCTGACGCCCGAGGCGCCGGCGGGCGGAGAGCCGGACGGCGAGCCGGCGGGCCAGCGGGGCCACCGCCCGGCGCAGCTCGGCGAGGTCGGCCGACTGGGCGCGGAGGAAGTCGACCTGGTCGGCGAGCGGCCGCACGGCGTTCTTCGCGACCCGGTCGCGGCCCTTCTCCGCCGCCGTCCGCCGGCGGACCTCCGCCTCGACCGCGGTCCGGAAGGCCGCCAGCCGGTCGCGCACCGTCTGCCGCGCCACCTGCTCGGCCAGGCCACCACGGCCGGACTCCCCGAGCAGCCCGGCGAGCAGCTGGGCCACGAGCGTGTCCGGCGAGAGCGCCCGCATCACCCGGTAGCTGAAGTACGACTGCCCCGACGGGGTGGGCTGCCCCTGCCCCAGGAGGTCGACTGCTTCGCGGGCGAACCGGCGCAGGGCCTCGGGGTCGCCGTCCTGCAGCAGCTGGAGCAGCTCGTCCCGCATCTGCGCGGCGAGCGCGGCGTCGTCGGGGACGTCGAGGGTGGACTCCCCCGGCTCGCCCGGGCCGTCGCCGTCCCCCGCGTCGGGCGCCGGGCGGTCGCCGAGCGGCCACCACAGGTCGAACAGGACGTCGTAGGCATCGCGTTGCGCGGCGCGCTGCAGCAGCACGGCCGCGAGCCCGTGGCGCAGCTGCTCGCGGTCGAGCAGGTCGACGACGGTGAGGATCTCCGCGGCGTCGACCGCCTGGCTGATCCCGACCGGGATGCCGGCCTCGCGGACCGCCCGCACGAACCCGTCCAGGTGCCCGGCGAGCCCCCCGGGCTCCCGGACCGGCGCGACCGGCTGCCCCATCAGTTCAGCCGCAGCTCGGCCGCGGCCCGCGTCTGGTCGCTGGCGTGCTTGAGCACGACGCCGAGCGTCGCGGCCATCGCCGGCTCGTCGAGGGTGTCCAGCCCGAGCTCCAGCAGGGTCTGCGCCCAGTCGAGGGTCTCCGAGATCGACGGCGACTTCTTCAGCTCCAGCCCGCGCAGCGCCCGCACGGTGGCCACCAGCTGGTCGGCCAGCCCCGCGGCGAGGTCGGGCACGCGGGACAGCACGATCTCCCGCTCCCGCTCGGCCGACGGGTAGTCCAGCGCCAGGTACAGGCAGCGCCGCTTGAGGGCCTCGGAGAGCTCGCGGGTGGCGTTGGAGGTGAGGACGACGGTCGGCCGGCGGGTGGCCGCGATCGTGCCGAGCTCCGGGATGGTGACCTGGAAGTCGCTGAGCACCTCGAGCAGCAGCCCCTCGACCTCGACGTCGGCCTTGTCGGTCTCGTCGACGAGCAGCACGGTCGGCTCGGTGCGGCGGATCGCGGTCAGCAGCGGCCGGGAGAGCAGGAACTCCTCGCCGAAGATGTCGTCGTGCACGGTGTCCCAGTCGGCGCCGCCCTCGGCCTGGGACGCCTGGATGCGCAGCAGCTGCTTCTTGTAGTTCCACTCGTACAGCGCGCGTGCCTCGTCCAGGCCCTCGTAGCACTGCAGGCGGATCAGCTCCGACCCGGTGGCCGCGGCGAGCGCCTTGGCCAGCTCCGTCTTGCCGGTGCCCGCCGGTCCCTCGACCAGCAGCGGCTTGCCGAGGCGGTCAGCGAGGAAGACCGTCGTCGCGATCTGCGCGTCGGGTAGGTAGCCGGCGGTGGACAGCCGCTTGCTGACGTCCGCGACCGACGAGAAGTGGGGGGACTGCGACGGCGGGCGGGGCATGCGACTCCTCGAGAGGCGGCAGGGTCAGCGCGTGTGGCCGGACCCCGTGACGACGTACGTGGTGGAGGTCAGCTCGGGCAGGCCGAGCGGGCCCCGGGCGTGCAGCTTCTGGGTGGAGATGCCGATCTCGGCGCCGAAGCCGAACTCGCCGCCGTCGGTGAACCGGGTGGAGGCGTTGACCAGCACGGCGGCGGCGTCGACCCCGGCGGTGAAGTCGGCGATGGCGCGGGCCGAGTCGGCCACGATGGCCTCGGTGTGGCCGGTGCTCCACCGCGCGATGTGCTCCAGGGCCTGCGGCAGGTCGTCGACGATCCGCACCGCCATGTCCATCGAGAGGTACTCGGTGCCCCAGTCCTCGTCGGTGGCTGGGACGACGCCGTCATGCGCGGACCGGGCGGCGTCGTCACCGTGCAGCGTGACGCCGGCGCCGGCGAGCGCGGCGAGCAACCGGGGCAGGAACGGGACGTCGCGGTGCACCAGCAGCGTCTCCGCGGAGTTGCAGACGCTCACCCGGTGGGTCTTGGAGTTGAGCACCACCGCCTCGGCGATCTCCGGGTCGGCGGAGGCGTCGACGTACACGTGGCAGTTGCCCTCCCCGGTCTCGATGACCGGCACCCGCGACTCGCGCACCACCCGCTGGATCAGCGAGGCGCCGCCGCGCGGGATCACCACGTCGACCAGACCGCGGGCGTTCAGCAGCTCCCCCACCGACGCGCGGTCGGCCGGGAGCAGCTCGACGAACCCGGCGGGCAGCCCGGCCTTCTCCCCGGCCTCGGTGAGGACGGCGAGCAGCGCGGCGTTGGTGCCGAACGCCGACGCCGACCCGCGCAGCAGCGCCGCGTTGCCGCTCTTGAGGCACAGGCCCGCGGCATCGACGGTGACGTTCGGGCGCGCCTCGTAGACGATCCCGACCACGCCGAGCGGGACGCGGACCTGCTTCAGCTCCAGCCCGTTGGGCAGCCGGGAGCCGCGCACCACGTCGCCCACCGGGTCGGGCAGCGCGACCAGCTGGCGCAGCGCGTCGGCGACGCCGGCGACGCGGCCGGCGTCCAGGCGCAGCCGGTCGACGATCGCCTCCGGCGTGCCGTCGGCCCGCGCGGCGGCGACATCGGCCGCGTTGGCGGTCAGGATCTCGTCGGTGCGCTCGACCAGCGCGTCGGCCATCGCCGTCAGCGCGGCGTCCTTGGTGTCGGTCGGCAGGGTGCGCAGCACGCGGGAGGCGGCCTTCGCGCGCAGCGCGGCGGCACCGATCAAGGGCAGGCCGGAGACGTCGGACACGCCCGTGAGGGTACGCGGCGGGCGCCCCCGCCCCACCTCCGTCCGGGCCCCTGGACCGCCCACGTACGCGGCGTGCGAGAATGATTCTCATGCGCATCGCCGCCTCCCGGGCCGCCCTCACCGCTCTCGCCACCACCGGCGTGCTCCTCGCCGCCGGGTGCGCATCCGACGGCGGGGGCGGTGCGAGCGGCGACGAGGTCTCCGTGGTCGCGGGCTTCTACCCGCTGGAGTGGGCCGCGGCCCGCGTCGGCGGGGAGCGCGTCTCCGTCTCCTCGCTGACGCCGTCGGGAGCCGAGGCGCACGACCTCGAACTGACCCCGCGTGACGTCGCCGCCGTCGGGGACGCCGACCTGCTCGTGTACCTGGAGGGCTTCCAGCCGGCGCTGGACGAGGCGGCCGCCTCCGAGGCCGGCGACGCCGCCTGGGACGCCGGCCAGGCCGCGGACCTCGTCGAGGGCGAGCACGCGGAGCACGCCGAGGACGAGCACGCCGAGGACGAGCACGCGGCCGACGAGCACGCCGCCGAGGAGCACGCCGCCGAGGAGGAGCACTCCCACGGCGACGAGTCGACCGACCCGCACTTCTGGCTGGACCCGACCCGGCTGGCCGCCGTGGGCGACGCCCTGGCCGAGCGCCTGACCGAGCTGGACCCCGACGGCGCGTCGACCTACGAGGAGCACGCCGCCGCCCTGCGGGCGGACCTGGAGTCCCTCGACGAGGAGATGCAAGCCGGGCTCGCCGACTGCGCCGTCGACACCCTGGTCACCAGCCACGACGCCTTCGGCTACCTCGGCGAGCGCTACGGTCTGGAGGTGGTCGGCATCAGCGGGCTGAGCCCGTCCCAGGAGCCCAGCCCTGCGCAGCAGGCCGAGATCGCGGACCTGGTCCGGGAGCACGGGATCACGACCGTCTACACCGAGACCCTGGTCGACCCCGCGGTCGCCGAGACGGTCGCGGAGGAGGCGGGTGCGCAGGTCGCCGTGCTCGACCCGATCGAGGGGCTCACCGACGAGTCCGCGGGCGAGGACTACCTGCAGGTGATGCGCGCCAACCTTGCCACGCTGCAGGAAGGCCAGTCCTGTTCATGACCGCACGCTCCGGCGCCGCCGTCCGGCTGAGCGGCGCCAGCATCGGCTACGACGACGTGCCGATCGTGGCCGGCGTCGAGCTGACGGTGCGGCACGGCGAGGCGGTGGCGATCCTCGGCTCGAACGGCTCGGGCAAGACGACCCTCGCCCGGGGCCTGCTGGGCCTGGCCACCGTGCTCGACGGAGAGGTCGAGGTCCTCGGCGCGCCGGTGGGCCGGCTGCGCGAACGCGGGCGGATCGGCTACGTGCCGCAGCGGCACACGGTCAGCGGAGCGGTACCCGCCACCGTCCGCGAGGTCGTGTCGGTCGGCCGGCTGGCCAGGCTGGGCCTGTTCCGGCGGCTCGGAGCGGCCGACCGCGTGGCGGTCGGCGAGGCCGTCGCCGCCGTCGGGCTCGCGGACCGCATGGAGGAGCCGGTCGCCTCCCTCTCCGGCGGCCAGCAGCGCCGCGTCCTGGTGGCCCGGGCGCTGGCCGCCCAGCCCGAGCTGCTGATCATGGACGAACCGACCGCCGGGGTGGATGCCGCCAGCCAGCACGCGCTGGCCGAGGTGCTCGGCCGCGTGTCGGCGACCGGCACCACCCTGCTCGTGGTCACCCACGAGACCGCGCCGCTGGCCGGCGTGCTCACCCGCGCGGTCGTGGTCGACCACGGGCGGATCGCCTACGACGGGCCGCTGACCGGCGCGGAGCCGGCCACGGGCCACGATCACCACTGCGGGGAAGCGGCGGAGCCGGAACGGCCGGGGTACCGGCTCGACCAGCCGACCGTGACGGCGCGGACGGCGAAGGGGAGCCGCTGACGTGGAGATCCTCGAGTACGGGTTCATGCAGCGCGCCCTGCTCGCCTCGCTGATGGTGGGGCTGGTCGCGCCGGCGGTGGGAGTCTTCCTCGTCCAGCGCCGGCTCTCGCTGCTCGGCGACGGTCTCGGGCACGTCGCCCTGACCGGGGTGGCGATCGGGGTGCTCACCTCCACCGCCCCGGTGGGCGCGGCCCTGGTCGCGGCCGTCCTGGGCGCGGTGCTCATCGAACTGGTCCGCGCCCGCGGCCGCACCAGCGGCGACGTCGCGCTCGCCGTCCTCTTCTACGGCGGCATCGCCGGTGGCGTGGTGCTGCTCAGCCTCGCGCCGAGGGGCCAGGCCACGAACCTCGACGCCTACCTCTTCGGCGCCATCACCACCACCGGCGCCGGCGACCTGGTCGTCTTCGCGGTCATCGCGCTCACCGTGCTCGCCGCCGTCGCCCTGCTGGGCCAGCGGCTCTACGCGGTGAGCGACGACGAGGAGTACGCCCGGGCCGTCGGCCTCCCGGTCCTCGCCCTGAACGTCGTCCTCGCCGCCCTGGTCGCCGCCACCGTGGTGCTCTCCATGCGCATCGTCGGCCTGCTCCTGATCAGCGCGCTGATGATCGTGCCCAGCGCGGTGGCGCAGCTGCTGGCGCGCAGCTTCCGGCAGGCGCTCTACCTGGCGTGCGGCATCGGCCTGGTGGTCAGCGTCTCCGGGACGACGGCGTCGTACTACACCGGCACCCCCTCGGGCGGGACGATCGTGCTGCTGGCGATCGCGGTCTTCCTCGTCGTGTCCACCGCGGTGGCGCTGCGGGAGGCCACCGCGCGCCGTCGGCACCGGCGGCGCGGCCCGGTCCACGGCGCCCATCCGCACGAGCACGGCGAGGGGTGCGGCCACCGGCCGGTACCGCACGGCGACCACGTCGACTACGACCACGACGGCCACCTGCACGCCCCCCACCTGACCGGCGCGGGAGTCCACTACGACGAGCACGGCACGGCGACGGTCCCCGGCGGGCCCGGGACGGGAGGTGCACGGTGAGCACAGCCGACCAGACCGACGGCAGCGCCCGGCGGCCGAGCCGCCAGCGCAGCGCGGTCCTCGCGCTGCTGGAGGAGCTCGACGGCTTCCGCAGCGCCCAGGACCTGCACGCACTGCTGCGCGAGCGCGGTGACTCGGTCGGGCTGGCGACGGTCTACCGGGCACTGCAGGCCCTCGTGGACGACGGCCAGCTCGACGTGCTGCGCAGCCCCGACGGGGAGGCGGCCTACCGCCGCTGCTCCCCCAGCCACCACCACCACCTCGTGTGCCGCTCGTGCGGCATGACGGTGGAGGTCGCCGACCCCCCGGTCGAACGCTGGGCCGCCCGCATCGCCGCGGAGCACGGCTTCGCCGACGTGCAGCACGATCTCGAGGTGTTCGGGACCTGCGCCGACTGCGCGTCGTCCCGCGGCTGAGCCCCCTGCGCTCGACCCGTCGGACCGCGCCGGATCAGCGGTTGCGCAGGGCCCGCAGCGCGGCCTTCCGGGCGTCGCCGGTGAGCCGGTCGAGGAACACCTTGCCGTCGAGGTGGTCCACCTCGTGCTGGAGGCAGCGGGCCATCAACCCCTCGCCCTCCAGCCGCAGCGGCTTGCCGTCGACGTCGAACCCCTCGGCGACGCAGCGCATCGCGCGCACGGTCGGCGCCCAGATCCCCGGCACCGACAGGCAGCCCTCGTCGCCGTCCTGGATCTCCTCGGACCGCTCGACGATGACCGGGTTCACCATGTGCCCGATGACCCCGTCGATGTTGTAGGAGAACGCGCGGACGCCTACGCCGATCTGGGGAGCCGCCACCCCGGCCCGGCCGGGGTGGTCGACGGTGTCCTCGAGGTCGCGGATCAACGCGGCCAGCCAGCCGTCGAAGGCCCGGACCGGGTCGGAGGGGGTGCGCAGCACCGGGTCACCGAGTTCGCGGATGGGGCGGATGGTCACCCGGGCAGTCTCTCAGCCGGGCTGCAGCCCTCAGCGCAGGCGTCCGACCAGGACCATCTCGTCGCGGTGCACGACCTCCCGGCGGTGCTCGGGCGGCAGGTCGCCGGTCTTGCGCCCGAGGAGCGACGGCAGCTCGCGGGCGTCGTAGGCGACCAGCCCGCGGGCGACGACCACGCCGTCCGGCCCGACCAGCTCCACCGGGTCGTCGGCGAGGAACTCCCCCACGACGCCGGTGATTCCCGCGGCCAGCAGCGAGGCGTGCCGCTCCCGGAGAGCGGCCACCGCGCCGTCGTCGAGGACCAGGCGGCCGCGGGGGCGGCTGGCGTAGCGCAGCCAGAACTGGCGGGCGCTGGGCCGCTTGCCCATGGGGGCGAACAGCGTGCCCACCCGGTTCCCACCGAGCGCGGGGGCGGCCTGGGGCGTGGAGGTCACGACGACCGGGACGCCGGCGTGCGCGGCGATGAAGGCCGCCTCCACCTTGGTCGCCATGCCGCCGGTGCCCACGCCGTTGCGGCTGGCCGAGCCGAGGGCGACGGCGGCGAGGTCCGCCGGGTGGCGCACGGTGTCGACCAGCTGCGCCGGGCCGATGCGCGGGTCGCCGTCGTAGACGCCGTCGACGTCGGAGAGCAGGACCAGCGCGTCGGCCCGCGCGACGTGGGCGACGAGCGCGGCCAGCCGGTCGTTGTCCCCGAAGCGGATCTCCTCGGTGGCCACGGTGTCGTTCTCGTTGACCACCGGGAGGACGCCGAGGCTGAGCAGCTTGTCGACCGTCTGCTGCGCGTTGCGGTAGTGGCTGCGCCGGGTCAGGTCGTCGGAGGTGAGCAGCACCTGGCCGACGGTGATCCCGTGCCGGGCGAACGCGTCGGCGTAGGTCTGCACCAGGCGCAGCTGCCCGACGCTCGCCGCCGCCTGCGCGGTGGCGAGGTCACGAGGGCGCCCGTCGAGGCCGAGCGGCGCCAGCCCCGCGGCGATCGCGCCCGAGGAGACCAGGACCACCTCCCGGCCCGACGCCCGGACGGCGGCGAGGGCGTCGACCAGCGCGGTGAGGCGTGCGACGTCCAGGCCCCCGGGCAGCGTGGTCAGCGAAGAGGAGCCGACCTTGACCACGACCCGGCCCGCGCCGGCGATCGAGGGCCGGGCCGCGGTCTCGGCGGCCGCGCGGGTCACCGGGGGGCCTTCCCGGGCAGGTCGTCGTCCATCCCCTCGAGGTCCTCGTCGGTCCAGCCGTCCTCGGTGACCTCGAAGGGCACCCGGCGGGCGCGCTTGGCCGCCAGTCGCTCGGCCGCCCCGATGCGCTCGGTGACCTCGAGCCGATTGTCGGTCCCGCGGCCACCCAGGCCCGCGGACTCCTCGGCGGTGAGCGTGCCCGCCGGAAGCGTCGGCGCCCAGTCGAAGGTGACGTCGCCGATGGTCACGGCGTCGCCCTCGCGAGCGCCGGCACGGGCCAGCTGCTCCTCCACCCCGAGGCGGTTGAGCCGGTCGGCGAGGTAGCCGACGGCCTCGTCGTTGGTGAAGTCGGTCTGCCGGACCCACCGCTCGGGCTTGACGCCGCGGACGACGAACGCCTCCGGGTCGGCAGGGTCGCGCTCCACGGTGAAGCCGGAGTCGTCGACCGCGCGCGGGGTCAGCGTCACCCGCACCGGCTCGGGCGCCGGGAGCGAGGCACGGTGCTCCTCGACGGCCGCGGCCAGCGCGTACCCGAAGGCCGCCAGCCCCTCGCCGGTGACGGCGCTGATCGGGAACACCTGCAGGCCGCGCTCCTCGAGGGCGGGGCGGACCAGGTCGACCAGCTCGCGGCCGTCGGGGACGTCGATCTTGTTGAGCACGGCGATCCGGAGCCGGCCGACGAGGTCGAGCTCCTCCCCGCCGTACTCCGCGAGCTCGTGCTCCAGCGCGTCGATGTCGGTCTCGGGGTCGCGGCCGGACTCCATGGTCGCCATGTCGATGACGTGCACCAGGACGGCGCAGCGCTCGACGTGCCGGAGGAACTGCAGGCCCAGCCCCTTGCCGGCCGAGGCGCCCGGGATCAGGCCGGGCACGTCGGCCATCGTGTAGACGGTGTCGCCGGAGCGGACCACGCCGAGGTTGGGCACCAGCGTGGTGAACGGGTAGTCGGCGATCTTCGGCCGGGCCGCGGACATGGCGGCGACCAGCGAGGACTTGCCGGCCGACGGGTACCCGACGAGGCCGACGTCGGCGATGCTCTTGAGCTCCAGCACCGCGTCGAACGCCTCGCCCGGCTCACCGAGCAGCGCGAACCCCGGCGCCTTGCGGCGGGGGTTGGCCAGCGCGGCGTTGCCCAGCCCGCCCTTGCCGCCGTGGGCGAGCACCACGCGGGTGCCGGCGCCCACCAGGTCGGCGAGCACGCGGCCGTCGGGGGTGCTGACCACGGTGCCCTCGGGCACCCGCAGCACGCGGTCCTCGCCCCGGGCGCCGTGCCGGTTGCTGCCCGCACCGGGGCGGCCGTTGGCCGCCTTCTGGTGGGGTCGGTGGTGGAAGTCCAGCAGGGTGTGCACGTTCGGGTCGACCTCGAGGACGACGTCGCCGCCGTCCCCGCCGTTGCCCCCGTCGGGCCCACCGAGCGGCTTGAACTTCTCGCGGTGCACCGAGGAGACGCCGTGCCCGCCGTTGCCGGCAGCGACGTGGATGGTGACCCGATCGACGAAAGCGGCCATGGGTGTCGAGCGGACGAGTCCGCGCCGCCTCCTA
The DNA here is from genome assembly GCF_054051015.1 of Blastococcus sp. SYSU DS0616. NCBI lineage: Bacteria > Bacillati > Actinomycetota > Actinomycetes > Geodermatophilales > Geodermatophilaceae > Blastococcus > Blastococcus sp. SYSU DS0616. Next base: position 147,531 of record NZ_JBJHAJ010000008.1, on the reverse strand, counting down.
CCTACCTGTCAAGCGCGACGAGCGCACGGGCCGGTCGGCCCGTGCGCTCGTCGCGAAGCGAACTGCTTGTCGGCCCCGTCCAGAGGAGGACGGGGTCCTCTTTCAGGCCTCGACCGCAGTGATGGAGACGGTCTTGCGTCCCCGTCGCGTGCCGAAGGTGACCGAACCCGGCGCGAGCGCGAACAGCGTGTCGTCGCCGCCGCGGCCGACGCCGAGGCCCGGGTGGAAGTGGGTTCCGCGCTGGCGGACGATGATCTCGCCGGCCTTCACGACCTGGCCACCGAAACGCTTGACGCCGAGGCGCTGCGCGTTCGAGTCGCGGCCGTTGCGGGAGGACGAGGCGCCCTTCTTGTGTGCCATGTCGGCGTCAGCCCTTCGAGATGTCGCGGACCACGACGCTGGTCAGGGGCTGACGGTGCCCCTGCCGCTTGTGGTAGCCGGTCTTGTTCTTGAACTTGTGGATGTGGATCTTCGGGCCCTTGCCGTGCTCGAGGATCTCACCGGTCACGGTCACCTTCGCCAGGGCCGCCGCGTCGCTGGTGACGGTGTCGCCGTCGACCAGCAGGATGGCCGGGAGGGCGACGGTGTCGCCCGCCGCGCCCTGCAGGCGGTTGATCGTGAACGTGTCGCCCACGGCCACCTTGTGCTGGCTCCCGCCGGCCTTCACCACTGCGTACACCACTGACTCCTCGTTAGCTTCTTCACGTCGAGCTCTGTGTCCGGCGCGCACGACCGGGGGGCGCCGGGTGCTTGGACGGGCTGCGCACGCCGTCCCGGCGGCACCCGGAGGCGCCTGCGCGGTGGCGCAGCAACCCGACCAGCGTACCCGAGGCTGCCCGCACCGGTCGACACGCCCCGGCTGTGGCCCTGGCGACCCCGCTCCCCCGGGCCCGCGCCCCCGTCCGGGGCCGCCGGACGGGGCCGCGGGGCACTGCCAGGGACTAGGACACCGGCGGACCGGCCGGCCGGCTGGCCGCCCGGCGGCGGCGCGGCCGGGCAGCCGCGGCCGGCGCCTCGCCGTCGCCGGCGGCCGGCTCGGCCGGTGCTGCCGGGGTCTCGGCCCCGGCGTCGGCGGCGTGCGCCACCCCGCCGGGGACGACGTCGGCCGTCGTCGTCGCCGGGGTGATCGGCTGCGCGGACTCGGCCGGCGCCTCGACGGCGCCGACCTCACCGGCCGGGAGCACGTCCTCGGCCTCGGTCTCCGCGACCGGCACCGGGGCGGGCGCGGTCTCGGGCAGCGGCTGGACCGTCGTCACCCGCGCGTCGACCCGCTGTGCGGGCGGCACGACCACCGGCGCCTCCGGACCTGCCGGCGCGTCGTCCGGGCCGGTCCGCCCGGGCTCCGGCGAACCGGCGACCGGGGCCGGGACGACCGGGTCGACGTCCTCGACCGTCTCGGCCGAGCCGTCGGCCACGGGCTCACCGGCGGGGGTCCCGTCGTCGGCGCGGGTGCCGGCGAGCACGGCGGCGTCCTCGGCCGCGCGCTCCTCCCCCGACTGCCCGCGGTTGCGCCGGCCACGGCTGCGACGTCCTCCGCCGCGGCCGCCCTCGACGGCCTCGCCGTCACCGGCGGGCGCCTCGGCCGCGCCCGCGCCGGTCGCCTCGACCTCCTCGGCCTCCTTCGCGACGGCGTCCTTGCCGCCGCGGCTGCGCCCGGACTCCTTGCCACCGGCGTCCTTGCCACCGGAGTCCTTGCCGCCGGAGTCCTTGCCGCCGGAGTCCCGGCCGGAGTCCTTGCCGCCGCCGGAGTTGCTCCCGCCGCCGTTGCCACCGCCCCGGCGCTTCTCGTCCACCGGGTCGAGGTGCACGACGATGCCGCGCCCGCGGCAGTGCTCGCAGGATTCGGAGAAGACCTCCAGCAGGCCCTGGCCCACGCGCTTGCGGGTCATCTGCACCAGGCCCAGCGAGGTCACCTCGGCGACCTGGTGCTTGGTGCGGTCGCGGCCCAGGCACTCGGTGAGCCGGCGCAGCACGAGATCACGGTTGCTCTCGAGCACCATGTCGATGAAGTCGATGACGATGATGCCGCCGATGTCGCGCAGCCGGAGCTGGCGGACGATCTCCTCGGCCGCCTCCATGTTGTTGCGCGTCACGGTCTGCTCGAGGTTGCCGCCCGAGCCGGTGAACTTCCCGGTGTTGACGTCGACGACGGTCATCGCCTCGGTCCGGTCGATCACCAGCGAGCCGCCCGACGGCAGCCAGACCTTGCGGTCCAGCGCCTTCGTCAGCTGCTCGTCGATCCGCAGGTCGTGGAAGACGTCGCCCTGGCCGGTGTAGCGGGTCAGCCGCGCGGTGAGCTCGGGGCTCACGTGCGCGACGTAGGCCTCGACGGTGTCCCAGGCGTCGTCGCCCTGGACCACGAGCTCCTTGAAGTCCTCGTTGAAGACGTCGCGGATGACCCGGATCGCCAGGTCGGGCTCGCCGTAGAGCAGGGTCGGCGCGTTCGACGTCGACTCGGACTTCTGCTTGATGACGTCCCACTGCGCCTTCAGCCGGTTGACGTCGCGGGTGAGCTCCTCCTCCGAGGCGCCCTCCGCGGCGGTCCGGATGATCACGCCGGCGTCCTCGGGGACGATCCGCTTGAGGATGTCCTTGAGCCGCTGGCGCTCGGTGTCGGGCAGCTTGCGGCTGATCCCGGTCATCGAGCCGCCGGGCACGTAGACGAGGAAGCGACCGGGCAGGTTGATCTGCTGGGTCAGCCGGGCGCCCTTGTGGCCGATCGGGTCCTTGGTGACCTGCACCAGGATCTTGTCGCCGGACTTGAACGCCTGCTCGATCGAGCGCTGCTTGCCCGAGAGCCCGACGGCGTCCCAGTTCACCTCACCGGCGTAGACGACGGCGTTGCGGCCCTTGCCGATGTCGACGAACGCCGCCTCCATGCTGGGCAGCACGTTCTGCACCCGGCCCAGGTAGACGTTGCCCGCGAAGGAGGTCGCCGAGGCCTGGGTGACGTAGTGCTCGACGAGGATGTCGTCCTCGAGCACGGCGATCTGCGTCCGCTCGCCGCGCTGGCGGATCACCATCTTCCGGTCGACGGCCTCGCGGCGGGCGAGGAACTCCGACTCGGTCAGGATCGGCTGGCGACGGCGCCCGGTGTCCCGGCCGTCCCGGCGGCGCTGGCGCTTGGCCTCGAGCCGGGTGGAGCCGGCGATGCCGCGGACGTCGTCGTCGCTGGTGCTGCGGCCGTTGCGCCCGGCCCGCTCGGGACGGTCGTCGTCGTCGGTGTCGTCGGAGGACTCGTCCGCGCCGGAGCTCCCGCCACGGCGACGGCGGCGCCGCCGGCGGCGGGTGCCCGACCCGGTCGACCCCTCGTCCTCGCCCTCGTCCTCGTCGGTGTCGGTCGCAGCACCGGAGGTCTCGTCGTCCTCGGTGTCGTCGGCCTGCGGTCGCTCGTCGCCGCCGTCCTCGTCGGAGTCGGCGTCCGAGGAGTCCTCGCCGCTGCGGCCCCGCCCGCGGCCGCGCCGGCCCCGGCGGCGACGCCGGCTCGCCGACGAACCACCCTCGTCGCGGTCCTCGCCGGACTCGTCGCGGTCGTCGGTGTCCTCGGCCTGCTCGTCCTCGGTGTCGGCCTCCGCCCGCTCCGGCTGCTCCTCCGCGGGGCGGCGGCGGGACCGGCTGCGGCGGGAGCGGGGCGCCTCGTCGGCGGTCGCGTCCTCGCCGTCTTCGTCGCCCGCGGCGTCGTCGACGTCGGGTTCGGGGGACTCCGCCGGACGGCGGCTGCGCCGGCGGGGCGCGGGCGGTGCGTCGTCGGGCGGCGCCACGAAGCTCACGAACGCGGGGATCGGCGCGGCCGCGACGGGTCGGACGGCCTCGACGTGGTCGGGGTCGGCCGCGGCGGCCGGCCGGGTGGCCCGGCGGCGGGGGCGGGCCACGACGGCCGTGGGCTCCGGTGAGCTGAACTGGGCGCCGAACCGCGGTCCGGCCGGTTCGGGCTCGGGCGTCTCGGCCGCGGCGCCGTCCGGGGCATCCGCGGTGTCGTCGGCGGCCGCCGTCCCGTCGGCGTCCTCGGCGTCCGGCGCCCCTTCGTCGGGGGTGGCCGGCGTGCCGGTGACCTCCGCCTCGGCGGGCTGCGGTGTGCCCGGCGGGACCGCGGTCTCCTGCGTGTCGTCGTTCTCGGTGGTCGGGTGGTCGGTGTCAGCCACGAGGGCTCTCGCCTCCTGTGCTGCTCCCGGGCGCCGATCGAGAGGACTGGCGGCCGCGCAGGAGCACGGGTTGGGCGGGGCGGGCCGCCGCGCGGGGTACGGCGGACTGGCTCGCCCTGCGAAGTCTGTGGGCGGCTCCCGCGCGACGGTTGCCGCGGCGGGGAGCCGGATGTGGTGGTGCGCACCTCCGGTGACGCCGGGGGTGGTGGTGCGGGTCCTGCGGTGGTCTGGGCATCCGGGCCGGGTGGCCTGGAACGGGCGCGTCACGTCTGGCAGCCGTGGCGCTCGACAGCGCGCGGTCTCCGGGCGTCCGCCGGTCAGACCGTCGCGTGCTCCCCCTGGCAGCGGGTGCGCGCCGCACGGTCAGGACCGAACGGATCGGCCACGGTCCCGGTGTCGTCGAGCCGGCCCTGCGCCTCACGCACGGCCCGGGGGGGCAACGGCGGGCGCAGGTCGGCGACGGCAGCCAGGGCGGCCAACACGTCGTCGGGTCGTACAGCGGGCGTCACCTGCCGGACGACCATGTGCAGTATGGCACAACCTGCCTCCTCCGACGCTGACGCGCTGGCCACGGCGGGGCGCGCGTCCACGTCCTTGAGGCCGTTCTTGGTCCGCTTGGCGACGGTGACGACGTCGGCCGCGAGGAACTTCTCGACCGCCGGGGCGAGCTCCTCCAGGCTCACGCCGGGCAGTTCCACGCGCCAGACGGAGGTGTCGATGCGGTCGGCCAGCGACCCGGTCCCCTCCTGCGCCTCGACGACCTCCAGGACGGCGATGTCCGGCGGCAGCGCGGTGTCGAGCGCGACCCGCACCGCCTCGGGGTCGCAGCGGATCGCCACCCCGATCTCCAGGTACTCCGCCTCGCTGGCCGACCCGGTCGGCGCGGCCCCGATGTAGGAGATCTTCGGGTGCGGGCTGAACCCGGCGGAGAACGCCATCGGCACCTGGGCCCGGCGCAGCGCCCGCTCCAGGGCCCGGGCGAGGTCGCGGTGGGAGGCGAAGCGGAGCCGGCCCCGCTTGGCGTAGCGGATCCGCAGCTTCTGGACGGTCGGCGGCGGCGGCGGGCCGTCGGGCTGGCGAGCCATGTGGTCTCCCCCGCTCAGACGACGGTGAGCGGCAGCAGGCTGCGCCCCGTCGGCCCGATCTGGATCTCGGTACCCATGGTGGGACAGACCCCGCAGTCGTAGCAGGGGGTCCACCGGCAGTCGGCGACCTCCTCCTCCGACAGGGCCTCCTGCCAGTCCTCCCAGAGCCACTCCTTGTCCAGGCCGGAGTCCAGGTGGTCCCAGGGCAGGATCTCGTGCTCGGTGCGCTCGCGGGTGGTGAACCAGTCGAGGTCGACCCCGAAGGCGGCCAGCTCCTCGGCGGCGGCCTGGGTCCAGCGCTCGTAGGAGAAGTGCTCGCTCCAGCCGTCGAACTTGCCGCCCTCGCGCCACACCCGCTCGATGACCCGGCCCACCCGGCGGTCGCCCCGGGAGAGCAGGCCTTCGATCACGCCGGGCTTGCCGTCGTGGTAGCGCAGGCCGATGGAGCGGCCGATGCGGCGGTCGGCGTTGATGGCCTGGCGCAGCACCCGCAGCCGGTGGTCGATGGTCTCGGCGCTCGCCTGAGCCGCCCACTGGAACGGCGTGTGCGGCTTGGGCACGAAGCCACCGATGGAGACGGTGCAGCGGATGTCCTTGCGGCCGCTCGCCTCGCGGCCGGCGCGGATCACCTCGACCGCGAGCTCGGCGATCTCCAGCACGTCGTCGTCGGTCTCGGTCGGCAGCCCGCACATGAAGTAGAGCTTCACCTGCGTCCAGCCGTTGGCGTACGCCGTCGTCACCGTGCGGACGAGGTCCTCCTTGGACACCGTCTTGTTGATGACCCGGCGGATGCGCTCGCTGCCGCCCTCGGGGGCGAAGGTCAGCCCGCTCCGCCGGCCGTTGCGGGAGAGCTCGTTGGCCAGCGTGACGTTGAAGGCGTCCACGCGGGTGCTGGGCAGGCTGAGGCTGGTGTTGGTGCCCTCGTAGCGGTCGGCGAGCTGCTTGGCCACCTGGCCGATCTCGGAGTGGTCGGCGCTGGAGAGGCTGAGCAGGCCGACCTCCTCGTAGCCGGTGGCCTTCAGCCCCTGCTCGACCATGGAGCCGATGCCGGTGATCGTCCGCTCGCGCACCGGGCGGGTGATCATCCCGGCCTGGCAGAACCGGCAACCGCGGGTGCAGCCGCGGAAGATCTCCACGCTCATCCGCTCGTGCACGCTTTCGGCGAGCGGCACCAGCGGCTGCTTCGGGTAGGGCCACTCGTCGAGGTCCATGACGGTGCGCTTGCCGACCTTCGCCGGGACGTCGTCGCGCGTCGGGGTCACCGCGGCGATCGTGCCGTCGGGGCCGTAGGAGAACGCGTAGAAGCGCGGCACGTAGACGCCGTCGACGCGGGCCAGGCGGGCCAGCAGCTCGTCGCGGCCGCCCGGGCGCCCCTGCGCCTTCCACGCCTTGACGACGTCGGTGATGTCGCCGACGGCCTGCTCGCCGTCGCCCAGGACCGCGCAGTCGACGAAGTCGGCGACCGGCTCGGGGTTGAAGGCGGCGTGCCCGCCGGCGACGACGACCGGGTGGGTCTCGTCGCGGTCGACGGCGTGGAGCGGGACCCCGGCGAGGTCGAGGGCCTCGAGCAGGTTGGTGTAGCCCAGCTCGGTGGCGAAGCTGACGCCCAGGAGGTCGAAGTCGCGCACGGAGCGGTGGCCGTCGACGGTGAACTGCGGGACCCCGTGCTCGCGCATCAGCGCGGCGAGGTCGGGCCAGACGGCGTAGGTGCGCTCGGCCAGGGCGTCGGGGCGCTCGTTGAGCACCTCGTACAGGATCATCAGCCCCTGGTTGGGCAGCCCCACCTCGTAGGCGTCGGGGTACATGAGCGCCCAGTGCACGTCCGCGGACTCCCACGGCTTGGTCTGGGCGTTGAGCTCACCACCCACGTACTGGATGGGCTTCTGGATCTGGGCCAGCAGCGGCTCGAGTCGCGGGTACAGCGACTCGCCGGCGGTGGTGCGGAGCTCTGCAGTCATGACCGGTCCAGGGTAGCCGCCGCCCCGCCGGGCCCGTGTTGATCAGGTGACCTGATCGTTAGGGGTCCTGGCTCAGCGTCGACCGTGAGCCAGGACCCCACACGGTGAGCCAGGACAACGACCCTTGCGCCGTCCCGTTGTATTTATGCTACGGTTTATCGCATGGGAAGACAGCCAAAGGGTGAGGCGGACAAGGTCCACGACCGCATCGCCGTGCTCAGGGCCGACCGTGGCGTGAGCCGGAAGGAACTCGCGGACGCCGTCGGCGTCCATCCGCAGACGATCGGCTACGTGGAGCGCGGCGAGTACAGCCCGTCGCTGGCCCTGGCCCTGCGCATCGCCCGCTACTTCGACCTGCCGGTAGAGGCGATCTTCTCCCTCGACCCGCTGCCCTCGCTCAGCCAGGAACTCCTCAGGAGGACGTCGTGACCATCTCCCCCGAGCAGACCTACCTCGCCCGCACGTTCGAGGACGGGCGATACGCCTGGGCCCGTTCGCTGACGAACCGTCGCCGCGCCGTCGTCGCCGAGGCCGTCCTCCTGGTGGCGCTGATCGCGGCCACCCTCACCGCCGCGATCAGCGGCACCGGGTGGTCGACGTGGTTCTTCGCCGCGTGGACGGCCGGGATGCTGGTGTTCATCCCGCTGCACTCACTGCTCAACCTGGGCATCCGCGGCGTCTTCGACCGCAGCACCCGGTCGCTCGACGAGCACCAGCAGCGGGTGCGCGAGCGGTCGTACAGCGCGGTGGGCTGGCCGAGCACCGCCCTGCACTTCGCCGCCTGGTTCGGTGCCGTCACGCTCGTCGCGCTCACCGAGCACGTGGACCTCGCGCTGTGCCTGGGCTTCCTGCTCTGGTTCTCCGCCGGGCTGCTGTCCTACTGGCACCTGGCCTGGACCGCCCCCGAGGAGCCGGCCGACGCCGACTCCTGAACCGCCCCCTGATGTGCCGAGATCACGTGATCTCGGCACATCAGGCGCGTCCGAGCGCCGAGATCACGGGATCTCGGCGACGAGGAGAGATCTCAGCCCAGGTTCGGGAAGAAGAGCTTCACCTCGCGCTCGGCGGACTCGGGCGAGTCGGAGCCGTGCACGATGTTGTTCTGCACCTCGAGGGCGAAGTCGCCGCGGATGGTGCCGGGGCCGGCCTTCACCGGGTCGGTGGCACCGGCCAGGGCGCGGAACGCCTCGATGGCCCGCGGCCCCTCGACGACCAGCGCCATGAGCGGGCCGCTGGTGATGAACTGCACCAGGTCGGCGAAGAACGGCCGCTCGCGGTGCTCGGCGTAGTGGGTCTCCGCGGTCTCCCGGTCCAGGGTGCGCAGCTCGGCGGCGACCAGGCGCAGCCCCTTGCGCTCGAGCCGCGTGATCACCTCACCGACCAGGCCACGGGAGACGCCGTCGGGCTTGACGAGGACGAGGGTGCGTTCGGTCACGGGGCGGCAGCCTACGGGGTGGCCGCTCCACCGCCGTCGGCGTCGGTGCCCCGAGGCTCCTCGACCGGCCCGAACGGGGTGCCCACCAGCTCCTTGCGCACCTGCAGCAGGTAGGCCCAGATGAGCAGAAAGGCGCCCGCCACGAACCACATGACGCCGTTGAGCAAGCCGGTGAGCAGCAGCGGCACCTGCAGGACGGTGCCGATCAGCAGACCCCGCTCCCGGCGCTGCAGGCCGGACGCGAGGATCAGCACCACCGCCAGGACCAGCAGGACGGTCAACCGGACGGCGCCGAGCCCCTCCTCGGTCTGCGCGATGCCGCGGGGCACGAAGAGGACGGCGATGCCTTCCAGCACCAGGATCGCGGCCGCGGCCCCGCGCAGCGCCTTCGCCGCGCGCAGCGGGTCGGCCGCGGTCACCGCGAGCCCCGGGCCATCAGCGTGCGGGCCTCGCCGGCGGTGATCACGCTGCCGGTGACCAGCACGCCGGAGCCGCCCAAGGCGTCGTCCGGGCCGGCCTCGGCGAGCTCGATCGCCTCGGTGATCGCCTCACCCAGCTCTGGCTGGACGCTCACCCGGTCGGCGCCGAAGACGTCGACGGCCAACGCGCCGAGCTCGTCGGCGGGCATGGCGCGCGGCGAGCCGTTCTGGGTGACGACCAGCTCGGCGCAGACCTCCTCCAGGGCGGCCAGCATCCCGGCGACGTCCTTGCCGTGCACGCACCCGACCACGCCGACGAGCCGGGTGAAGTCGAAGGACTCCCGGAGCGCCTCGACGGTCGCGCGCATGCCGGCCGGGTTGTGCGCCGCGTCGACCAGCACCGTCGGGCTGGTGCGCACCCGCTCCAGCCGGCCGGGTGACCGGACGGCGGCGAAGGCGGCGCGCACCGTCTCCTGCTCGATCGGGCCGGTCGCCGCGCCCGCGCCGAGGAACGCCTCGACCGCGGCGAGCGCCGTCACCGCGTTCTGCGCCTGGTGCGCCCCGAAGAGCGGGAGGAAGACCTCCTCGTACTCCCCGCCGAGCCCCTGCAGGCGCACCTGCTGCCCGCCGACGGCGACCGTGCGCTCCAGCACGCCGAACTCGGTGCCCTCACGGGCGACCACCGCCTCGACCTCCACGGCGCGACGGACTAGGGTGTCGAGCGCCCCGGGCTGCTGGTGGGCCAGCACCGCGATGGCGTCGGGCTTGATGATCCCCGCCTTCTCCCCCGCGATCGTGGCGACGTCCGGGCCGAGGTACTCGGCGTGGTCGAGGTCGACCGGGGTGACGACGGCGACGCGGGCATCGGCGACGTTCGTCGCGTCCCAGGTCCCGCCCATGCCGACCTCGATGACGGCGACGTCGACCGGCGCGTCGGCGAACAACGCGTAGGCCATGCCGACCATGACCTCGAAGAAGCTCAGCGGGACCTCGCCCGCGGCGTCGACCATCTGCACGTAGGGCGCGATGTCCTCGTAGGTCTCGACGAACCGCTCGGCGCTGACCGGCTCACCGTCGACGACGATCCGCTCGCGGATCGACTCCAGGTGCGGGCTGGTGAAGCGGCCCACGCGGAGGCCGAAGCCGCGCAGCAGCTCGTCGATCATCCGGGCCGTCGTCGTCTTGCCGTTGGTGCCCGCCACCTGGATGACCGGCATCGCCCGGTGCGGCGATCCCAGCAGGTCGACCAGGGCGTTGATGCGGGTGAGCGAGGGCTCCAGGCGGCTCTCCGGCCAGCGGGCCAGCAGCTCCTTCTCCACCCGGGCCATGTCACCGGTGCTGCTGTTGCTCATCCTGCTCAGGATGCCAGTCGTGCAGTTCCTAGGATGAGCGACATGGTTCCCGACATCGCGACCCCGGACACGACTGCCCCGGCTGCGACCGTCGGCGTACCCGACCGGCCGACCGTCGACGGGCTCGAGGACAAGTGGATCGCCCGCTGGACGGAGCAGGACACCTACGGCTTCGACCGCGCCGCCGCGCTGGCCGCGCCGCGCGAGCAGATCTGGTCGATCGACACCCCGCCGCCGACCGCCAGCGGCTCGCTGCACGTGGGCCACGTCTTCAGCTACACCCACACCGACATCGTCGCCCGCTACCAGCGGATGCGCGGCAAGCACGTCTACTACCCGATGGGCTGGGACGACAACGGCCTACCCACCGAGCGGCGGGTGCAGAACTACTACGGCGTGCGATGCGACCCGGCGCTGCCCTACGACCCGTCCTTCGAGCCGCCCGCGAAGCCCGGCAAGGACCAGGTGCCGATCTCGCGGCGCAACTTCGTCGAGCTGTGCATGCAGCTCACGGAGGAGGACGAGGCCGAGTTCGAGAAGCTGTGGCGCCGCGTGGGTCTGTCGGTGGACTGGACGAACGTCTACCGGACGATCTCGGAGTCCTCCCGGGCCACCGCCCAGCGGATGTTCCTGCGCAACCTCGCCCGCGGCGAGGCCTACGCCCAGAAGGCGCCGACCCTCTGGGACGTCACCTTCCGCACCGCCGTCGCCCAGGCCGAGCTCGAGGACCGGGAGCGCCCCGGCGCCTACCACCGGATCGCCTTCTCCGGCCCCGAGGGCCCGGTGTTCATCGAGACCACCCGCCCGGAGCTGCTGCCGGCCTGCGTCGCGCTGGTCGCCCACCCCGACGACGAGCGCTACCAGCCGCTGTTCGGCAAGACGGTCCGGACGCCGATCTTCGGCGTCGAGGTGCCGGTCGTCGCCCACCGCCTCGCCGAGCCGGACAAGGGTTCGGGCATCGCGATGATCTGCACCTTCGGCGACCTCAACGACGTCACCTGGTGGCGCGAGCTGCAGCTGCCGACCCGCGCGATCGTCGGCTGGGACGGCCGGATCCTGGCCGAGCCGCCGGCCGACGTCCCCGCGGAGCCGTACGCGGAGCTCGCCGGGAAGACCGTCTTCAGCGCGCAGCAGCGCATCGTGGAGATGCTCCGGGAGTCCGGCGACCTGGAGGGCGACCCGAAGCCGATCACCCACCCGGTGAAGTTCTTCGAGAAGGGCGAGCGCCCGCTGGAGATCGTCACCACCCGCCAGTGGTACATCCGCAACGGCGGCCGCGACGGCGACCTGCGCGACGCCCTCGTCGCCCGCGGCCGGGAGATCCAGTGGGTGCCCGAGCACATGCGGCACCGCTACGACAACTGGGTCGAGGGCCTCAACGGCGACTGGCTGATCAGCCGCCAGCGCTTCTTCGGGGTGCCCTTCCCGGTCTGGTACCGGCTCGACGAGGCGGGTGAGCCCGACTTCGAGAACCCGATCCTCGCGGCCGAGGAGTCGCTGCCGGTCGACCCGTCCTCCGACGTGCCGCCCGGCTTCGACGAGGCGCAGCGCGGGCAGCCCGGCGGCTTCATGGCCGACCCCGACGTCATGGACACCTGGGCGACCTCCTCGCTGTCGCCGCAGGTGGCGTCGGGCTGGGACACCGACCCGGAGCTGTTCGCCAAGGTCTTCCCAATGGACCAGCGGCCGCAGGCGCACGACATCATCCGCACCTGGCTGTTCTCCACCGTCGTCCGCGCGCACTTCGAGCACGGCACGGTGCCGTGGACGCACGCCACCATCTCCGGCTTCGTGGTCGACCCCGACCGCAAGAAGATGTCGAAGTCCAAGGGCAACGCGACGACGCCGATCGACGTGCTGGAGCGGTACGGCACCGACGCGGTGCGCTGGCGCGCGGCCGGGGCGCGCCCGGGTGCGGACTCGCCGTTCGACGAGGCGCAGATGAAGGTCGGCCGCCGGCTGGCCATGAAGATCCTCAACGTCGGCAAGTTCGTCCTGGGCCTGGGCGCCTCGGCGGCGCTGACTGCCGACGACGTCACCGAGCCGATCGACCGGGCGCTGCTCGCCGGGCTGGCCGGCGTCGTCGACGAGGCGACCGCGGCGATGGAGGCGTTCAACTACACCCGCGCCCTCGAGGTCGCAGAGGCGTTCTTCTGGTCGTTCTGCGACGACTACGTGGAGCTGGTGAAGTCCCGCGCCTACCGGTCGGATGCGGCCGCGACCTCCGCGCAGGCGGCGCTGGCGATCGCCCTGGACGTCCAGCTGCGGCTGTTCGCCCCGGTGCTGCCGTTCGTCACCGAGGAGGTCTGGTCGTGGTGGCAGACCGGTTCGGTGCACCGGGCGCTGTGGCCGACCGCGACCGAGCTGCCGACCGGGGGCGACCCCGCGGTGGTCTCGGTGGCCGCGGCTGCGCTGGCCGGGGTGCGCAAGGCGAAGTCCGACGCCAAGCAGTCGATGCGCGCCGAGGTGGAGACGGCGACTGTCACCGCCCCGGCCGCGCAGGTGCCCGCGCTCGAGGCGGCGCGCTCGGACCTCGTCGACGCCGGCCGGATCCAGACGCTGAGCGTGCGCCCGGGCGAGGGTGAGCTCACCGTGGACGTCGTCCTCGCGCCGGCCCCGGAGGCCTGACCCCGCCGGCCGTCGTAGCGATGTGCGGCGGGGGCGCGTTCCGTCGGCTGGAACGCGCCCCCGGCGCACATCGGTAACCGCATCAGCGGGTCAGCTCGACCAGCTTCGTGACCGTGTTCCAGTTCCGGTTGGTGCCGACCTGGCCGAGGATGCGGTCCCACTTCCACCCGCCCATGGCGCTGCCCTGCATGCCTTCCGGCAGCCAGAGGTAGACCTCCCGGCCGCGGACCACGTACTCGCCGCCCTCGGCCGTCGGCGCCGCCGCCACGCGCTCGGGGTCCAGCGGCTCGGGGAAGAACGTGACCGAGTAGCGGGCGTGGTCGTCGGCGAGGTGGCCCAGCGGATCGACGGCCAGGACCTCGGCGAGCTCGTCCGCCGTCCGCACCACCACGGGGACGTCGAGGGCGAAGTGCTGGGCGATGGCCGCGGTCAGGTCGGCGGCGAGCTCGGCCTCGGGCAGCGCGCTGTCGAGGATGACGTTCCCACTGGCCAGGTGCGTGCGGACGGCGCCGTACCCGCGTTCGGTGAGGACCTCGCGCAACCGCGGCATCGAGACCCGGCGCGTGGCGCCCAGGTTGATCGCCCGCAGCAGCGCCCCGTAGCGGGTGGTCACACCGAGACGCTACCGCTACCGCCGCCGCGGTCCGACAGGCAGCGGGCGCCGCGTCCGCGGCGGCTGACTCCGCGGGCGTTGTCCCTCCGGCGGACATCCGGGCGGCCGCGATGCCCATCACGGGGCCAACGCTTCCGACGTCGTCCACAGGTTCGCCGGAGCTGCCCCGCGCCAGGACCACGGCCAGCAGGCTGGGCCGGTGCACGACATCCTCCGGCTGCTCGACCCGATGCGGGTGGCCTCGACCGCGGCTCTCGCGCAGCACGTCGACCCGCGCACGATCAGCCGGTGGCTGGCCTCCGGCCGGCTCGTGCGGCTGCACCCCGGCTGGGTCACCGTCCCGCAGCTCGCCGATGACTGGGCGGTGCGCGCCCATGCCGCCACGTCCTACTGCGGCGGGCCGCTCAGCCACTGGAGCGCGCTCGCGGTCCACGGCCTCGGGGAGGAGTACACGCAGCTGGACGTCACGGTGCCGGCGGGATCGAGGGTCCGGACCACCCGGTGGGTGCGCGTCCACCGGAGCCGGACACCGCTCGGCCTGACCGCTGCGCGCGGCTTGGTGACGACCCCGGTCCCCCGGGCTCTGGTCGACACCTGGGGCGATGCCCATTGCGCGACGGCGATGCGGGCCTCCCCCGGACTCGCCAGAGCCGCGGTGCTCCGTGCGGTGCAGCGCCGGAGCGTGGATGCGGCCGAGGTGACGGGCGAGCTGGCCCGTCGCCCGAACCTGCCCGGGCGGTCCGCACTGCACGAGCTGCTGGCGCTCGTCGCGGGCGGTAGCCACAGCGAGCTGGAGATCTTCGGCCTCCAGCACATCCTCACCGTTCCCGGTCTCCCGGAGTGCCGGCGCCAGCACCGGGTCCTCCTGCCGGAAGGGCCGGTTCTCCTGGACGCGGCCTGGCCCGAGGTCCGGCTGGCGGTCGAGCTGGACGGGGCGGCGTTCCACGGGTCGGAGGACGCGCGCGAACGGGACCTCCGCCGGGACGCTTCCCTCGCCGCGCTCGGGTGGCAGACGCTGCGGTTCAGCTACCGGCGGGCCACCTCGGAGCCGGCCAGCTGCCGCGCGCAGATCGCTCAGATCTACCGGCAGCGACTCGGCGTCGTCCCGTGACCGGACATCCGGTCGTCCGGAATGCCGGGTACCGGGACAACGCCCCTGCTCCGAGCGGGGCGGCGGGGCGGCGGGGCGGCGGGGCGGCGGGGCGGCGGGGCGGCGGGGCGGCGGGGCGGCGCGAGCAGACACCCGCGGCGAGGGCTGAACGGGGCGAGAACACCGCGAGCCCGCCCCCGATGTCGGGGACGGGCTCGCGGCGTCAGCTGCGGATCAGGCCGACTTCTCGCGGGGGGCGCGGGAGGGCTTGCGTGGGACGATCGTCGGGTTGACGTGCTCCAGCACGACCTCCTTGGTGATCACCACGGAGGCGACGTCCTCACGGCTGGGGATGTCGTACATCACCGACTGGAGCACCTCCTCCATGATCGCGCGGAGTCCACGGGCGCCGGTGCCGCGGAGGATCGCCTGGTCGGCGACGGCCTCGAGCGCGTCGTCGGTGAACTCCAGCTCCACGCCGTCGAGCTCGAACAGCTTCCGGTACTGGCGCACCAGGGCGTTCTTCGGCTGGGTCAGGATGTTGATCAGCGCCTGACGGTCCAGCTTCCGCACGCTGGTGATGACCGGCAGCCGGCCGATGAACTCCGGGATCATGCCGAACTTCAGCAGGTCCTCGGGCATGACCTCGGCGAAGGCGTTGGCGTCCTCGATCTCCTGCTTGCCGCGGATCTCCCCGGCGAAGCCGATGCCCTGCTTGCCGGCGCGGGCCTCGATGACCTGCTCCAGGCCGGCGAAGGCACCGCCCACGATGAACAGCACGTTCGTCGTGTCGATCTGGATGAACTCCTGGTGCGGGTGCTTGCGGCCACCCTGCGGCGGCACCGACGCCGTCGTCCCCTCGAGGATCTTCAGCAGCGCCTGCTGCACGCCCTCGCCGGAGACGTCGCGGGTGATCGACGGGTTCTCGCTCTTGCGGGCGATCTTGTCGACCTCGTCGATGTAGATGATGCCGGTCTCGGCCCGCTTGACGTCGTAGTCGGCGGCCTGGATCAGCTTCAGCAGGATGTTCTCGACGTCCTCGCCGACGTAGCCGGCCTCGGTGAGGGCGGTGGCATCCGCGATGGCGAACGGCACGTTGAGCATCCGCGCCAGCGTCTGGGCGAGGTGCGTCTTGCCGCAGCCGGTGGGGCCGATCAGCAGGATGTTGGACTTGGCCAGCTCGACGGCGTCCTCGCGGGAGGCGCGGTCACCGCCGGCCTGGATCCGCTTGTAGTGGTTGTAGACCGCGACCGAGAGCGTCTTCTTGGCCTTGTCCTGGCCGATGACGTACTGGTCGAGGAAGTCGTGGATCTCCTTGGGCTTCGGCAGCTCGTCGAACTTCAGGTCCGACGACTCCGAGAGCTCTTCCTCGATGATCTCGTTGCAGAGATCGATGCACTCGTCGCAGATGTAGACCCCGGGGCCAGCGATGAGCTTCTTGACCTGCTTCTGGCTCTTCCCGCAGAACGAGCACTTGAGCAGGTCACCGCTCTCACCGATTCGTGCCACCTGCTGACCTCCACCTCGACAGTCGCCGGTCCTGGTGCCAGGTACCCGCGGGTTGGACCCTGCTGAAGATTTCTGCCCCGTTCGACCTCGCTGACAGGCTGCCCCGCGAGGCTCTCCTCCCAGCGCTTCCGGCCGGGGATCGGGCGTTCGCCGAACGTACCTGCCGCCGCGGACGAGGTGAGGCAATGACTCACCCGGTTCGTCCGTGGCCGTCCCTCATCTGTCCCGTCGTGCCCTTCGACCTCCGACGGTACGGGCCGAACACGCGCCTCGCGCGTCCCCGGCCCGTACCGGATCAGGCGGTGGGGAGGGCGTTGAGCTTGCGGCTCTGGATCACCTGGTCGACGATCCCGTACTCCTTGGCCTCCTCGGCCGTGAGGATCTTGTCCCGGTCGATGTCCTTGCGGACCTGCTCCTGGCTGCGGCCGGTGTGCCGGGCGAGGATCTGCTCCATCTGGGTGCGCACCCGCTCGATCTCGGCGGCGTGGATCTCCAGGTCGGAGACCTGGCCGCCGGCCTCGCCGGAGGGCTGGTGGATCAGCACGCGGGAGTACGGCAGCGCCAGCCGCTTGCCCGGCGTCCCGGCCGCGAGCAGCACCGCGGCGGCCGAGGCGGCCTGGCCCATGCAGACGGTCTGGATGTCGGGCCGGACGAACATCATCGTGTCGTAGATGGCCATCAGCGAGGTGAAGGAGCCACCGGGCGAGTTGATGTAGATGGTGATGTCGCGGTCCGGGTCGGCCGACTCGAGCGTGATCAGCTGCGCCATCACGTCGTTGGCCGACGCGTCGTCGACCTGCACCCCGAGGAAGATGATGCGCTCCTCGAAGAGCTTGTTGTAGGGGTTGGACTCCTTCATGCCGTAGCTCGTGCGCTCCACGAAGGAGGGCAGGATGTAACGGCTGGAGGGCATCTGGAAGCTCATGGGGTTCTCCTCCGAACCGTCAGTTGTCCGAGACCGGGTTGGCCGAGTCGGTCATCGTCGCGCGGCTGACCACGTGGTCGACGAAGCCGTACTCGAGGGCCTCCTGCGCGGTGAACCAGCGGTCGCGGTCGGAGTCCTCGATGATCCGCTCGACGGTCTGCCCGGTGAGCTGCGCCTGCAGCTCCGACAGCTCCTGCTTGGTCCGCCGGAACAGGTCGGCCTGGATGGCGATGTCCGAGGCCGTGCCCCCGACGCCGGCCGAGGGCTGGTGCATCAGGATCCGCGCGTGCGGCAGGGCGTAGCGCTTGCCCTTGGTGCCGGCGGTCAGGAGGAACTGGCCCATCGAGGCGGCCAGGCCCATCCCGTAGGTGGCGACGTCGCAGTCGATGAACTGCATCGTGTCGTAGATGGCCATACCGGCGGTCACCGAGCCACCGGGCGAGTTGATGTAGAGGTGGATGTCGCTCTTGGGGTCCTCGGCGGAGAGCAGCAGCATCTGGGCGACGAGCTGGTTGGCGATGACGTCGTCGACCTGGGTGCCCAGGAAGATGATGCGCTCGCGGAGCAGGCGCTCGTAGACCGAGTCGTTGAGGTTCATCCCCCCGGCCGCGGCGCGCAGCATCGGCGCGCCGGCCAGGTTCGGGTCGGTGGTGCTCACGGGTGCGGTGACCTCCGTAGGACGCGTGTCGTGGCAAGTCGGTCTCGGTGCGGTGCGGGCCCGGTTCGGCCCTCCGGGGGGCGGTACCCCTCGGCGATCGCCTGAGTCCTCTCGACCCTAACGCGGACCTGCGACGGGACAGTCCCCGTGGCGGCGGTGTTCGCCGTCGGCGCAGCGACCGCCCCGGAACGCCGCGACGCCGCCCCGCCCAGGTGGGCGGAACGGCGTCGTCGGTGCACCGGCCCCCTCCCGAGACTCACCGCGAGCGTGCTCGTGGTGAGGAGGAGGGGGTCCTCTTTCAGGCCTTGGTGACGTCCTCGGTGTCCTCGGTCGCCCCTTCGGCGGCCTCGGTGGCGACGGCCTGGACGGCGATGTCGTCGTCCTCGGCCGGCTCCTCCTCGGCGGGGGTCTCCTCGGCGGGCGCCTGGACCGTCTTCGGCCGCAGGGCCTCCAGGTCGACGTTCCGGCCGGACTCGTCGGTGATCGTCGTCTGCTCGAGCAGCTGGGCCAGGGTCTTGGTGCGGCGGACGTCGGCGACGAACTCGGCGATGTTGCCGCTCTGCTGCAGCTGCTGCGCGAACTGCTCCGGGCTCATCCGGTTGCGCTGCGCCTGCGCCATGATCTGCGCCGAGAGGTCGTCGTTGTCGACGGTGACCTCACGGGCGTCGGCGATGGCGTCGAGGATGAACTGCGTCTTGACCGCCTGCTCGACGTTCTTCCGCTGGTCGGCCTCGTAGTCCTCGCGGCTCTCCACGCCCGACATCTGCAGGAAGGCGTCCCAGTCCATGCCGGCCTGCTGGAGCTCCCGCTCGAAGGCCTGGTTGCGCCACTGCACCTCGCGCTCGACCAGGTTCTCGGGGATGGGCACCTCGATGGTCTCGACCAGGTGCTCGACGAGCTTGTCGCGCGCCTGGGCGCCCTGCTGGATCACCTTGGAGCGGGCCAGCCGGGTGCGGACGTCCTCGCGCAGCTCCTCGAGGGTGTCGAACTCGCTGGCGGTCTGGGCGAACTCGTCGTCCAGCTCCGGGAGCTCCTTCTCCTTCACCGAGCGGACGGTGACGGTGACGTCGGCCTGCCGGCCGGCGTCGGGGCCCGACAGCAGGGCGGTCTGGAAGGTCGCCGACTCGTCGGCGGACAGCCCGCGGACGGCGTCGTCGAGGCCCTCCATGAGGTTGCCGGAGCCGACCTCGTAGGACATGCCGGTGGTGGAGCCGTCCTCCAGCACCTCGCCGTCGAGCTTGGCTTCCAGGTCGATGGAGACGAAGTCGCCGTCCTGCGCGGGGCGCTCGACGCCGGTGAGCATCGAGAAGCGCTCGCGCATGACGTCGACCTGCTGGTCGATCTCCTCGTCGGTGACCTCGACGTCGTCGACGGTCACGGCCAGGGAGTCGAGCTCCGGCAGTTCGAGCTGCGGGGCGACGTCGACCTCGGCGGTGAAGGCGAGGGTGTCGTTGTCGTCGAGGCGGGTGACCTCGATGTCGGGCTGGCCCAGGACGCGGACCTGGTTCTCGCGGATGACCTCGGAGTAGATCTCCGGAACGGCGTGCTGGACGACCTGCTCCAGGACGACGGGCCGGCCGAGCCGCTGGTCGAGCACGCGGTTGGGGACCTTGCCGGGGCGGAACCCGGGAACGCGGACCTGCTTGCCCAGCTCCTTGTAGACCTCACCGAAGGCGTGGTCCAGGTCCCCCCACGGCACCTCGATCGCCATCCGGACCCGCGTGGGGCCCAGTTCCTCGATGGTGCTCTTCACAGCGGCAGTGCTCCTCGGTGAGACAGTGGTGTGCAGGCGGCCACGACGACGGTGGCGCCGGGTCGACCCCCGAGTCTAGAGACGTCCGGGGCACGCGCGCGGTGGCGGGATGCGGGCATCACGCTCGTCCGGTCGGGGTGACAGGATTTGAACCTGCGGCCCCCTGCTCCCAAAGCAGGTGCGCTACCAAGCTGCGCCACACCCCGTGGCCGCCCGAGTCTAGGCGTCGCCCGGCCGCCGGCCAGGGCTGGTCGGTCAGGCGGAGACCCGAGGACGGCGGTCGGCCCACGGCGCGGCCTGCTCGAGCGCGGCGGCCACCCGCACCAGCACGTCCTCCCGGCCGACGGCGGCGACCAGCTGGACGCCGACCGGCAGGCCCTCGTCGGTGCGGTGCAGGGGCAGGCTGATCGCCGGCTGACCGGTCACGTTGAACTGCGCGGTGCACGGCATGAGGCTGTTGATCCGCCGGCCCTCCTGCTTCGGCCCGGCCGCGGTGAACCAGCCGAGCTCCGGCGGCGGGGCGGCGATGGTCGGCGTCACCAGGAGGTCGAAGCCCTCCCCGCCCAGCTCCTGCGGCGCCCACCACCGGGCCATGCGGCGGGTCCAGGCGCCGAGCCAGGTGCGGGCGCCGAGATAGCCCTCGGCGGAGAGCTTCCGGGCGACGGCGCGGTACATGACGTTGCGCGGCTCGAGCTCGTCGTCCTGGATCGGCCGGCGCAGCGCCGAGCGCTCGAGCGCGGAGAGGGTGAGCGCGACGTCGGCGGCGATGGTGGTGGTGAAGAAGCGCGGGAACTGCGGGTCGAACATCGCCCCCGGCGTGCCGGGCCCGACGTCGCAGCCGAGGTCCGCGAGCAGCCGGCCGGCGTGCTCCACCGCGGCCCGGCACGCGGGGTCGTCGAGGTACTGCTCCCCCGGGTCGGCGTCGAGCAGCCCCACCCGCAGCCGGTCCACCGGCGCACCCACCTCGTCGGCCAGCGGCCGGGGCAGCGGCGGGGCGGCGTACGGATCGCCGGGCATGGGCCCGGCGATCGTGTCGAGGACGGCGGCCGTGTCCCGCACCGTGCGGGTGACGACGCCGTCGATGGTGGCGCCGGCCCAGCTCTCCCCCACCTCCGGCCCCTGGCTGACCCGGGCCCGCGTGGGCTTGAGCCCGACCAGCCCGCACTCCGATGCCGGGATGCGGATCGAGCCGCCGCCGTCGTTGGCGTGGGCGACCGGCACCAGTCCGGCGGCGACCGCCGCGGCCGACCCGCCGCTGGAGCCGCCGGTCGACCGGCTGGGGTCCCACGGGTTGCGGGCCGGTGGGTTGGCGGCCGGCTCGGTGGTGATCGTCGTCCCGAACTCGGGCACGTTGGTGCGGCCGAGGACGACGAAGCCCGCCGCGCGGAAGCGTTGCGCGAGGTGGCTGTCGACGCGCCAGCGCACGTCGGCGTCCCGCAGGAACGACGTCCCGTAGTGCGTGGCCTCGCCGGCGACGTGGCAGCCGAGGTCCTTGAGCAGCAGCGGCACACCGCGGAACGGGCCGTCCGGGAGCTCGCCGCGCGCCTCGGCGCGGGCGGCGTCGAACCGGTCGCGGACCACGGCGTCCAGCTGCGGGTTCACCCGCTCGATCCGCTCGATCGCGGCGTCGACGAGCTCGGCGGGGGTGGCCTGTCCGGTGCGGACCAGCTCGGCCTGCGCGGTGGCGTCCAGCCACGTGGTGTCCGTCACCCGGCGCACGCTAGCCGGACTGACCCCCGACTTTGTAGCGACGGTCGAGCAGGAGTCATGGAACCGGCCTGTGCTGCACCGCCTCGCGCAGTCGATGATGGGGTGCGCGTCCGGCGCGACCACCCCGGTGCACACGGAGAGGGCGAATGACGAGTCGTCGAGCAGCACTGCTGTTGGTTCCACTGCTGGCCGTCGGTGCCTGCACGAGCAGCGGCGACGACGACGCCGCGGGAGGTGACACGAGCCCCACCACGGCCGCCGAGGTCGAGATGGGCGCATGCGAGTTCGACGTGCCTGCGGGGGTGGAGATCGACTGCGGCACGCTGCCCGTCCCGGCCGACCGCGACGACCCCGGCTCCGGGGAGATCCAGCTCGCCTTCGGCATCGTCCGCAGCGACTCCGCCAGCCCGGCGGACGACCCCGTCGTCTACCTGTCGGGCGGGCCTGGCCAGAGCACGCTGGAGCTCGTGCCGCAGGGGTTCGGCCAGCTCTACGAGCCGCTCACCGCGAACCGGGACCTCGTGCTCGTCGACCAGCGCGGCACCGGGCTGACCGAACCGTCGCTGGCCTGCGACGAGTACAGCTCGTGGGTCCAGGAGTCACTCGGCTCCGACCTGCCCCCGGAGGAGCTGGAGGCCCAGGCCGTCGAGTCCCTGGAGGAGTGCCGCCAGCGCCTGGTCGACGAGGGCATCGACTTCGCCGACTACAACAGCGCCGCCTCGGCCGCCGACCTCGAGGACCTGCGCGTCGCTCTCGGCTACGACGAGTGGAACCTCTACGGGATCTCCTACGGCACGCGGCTGGCCCAGACCGTGATGCGCGACCACCCCGACGGCATCCGGTCGGTGGTGCTGGACGCCGCCTACCCGATCGACGCCGACCTCTACGAGGAGACCCCC
The DNA here is from genome assembly GCF_054051015.1 of Blastococcus sp. SYSU DS0616. NCBI lineage: Bacteria > Bacillati > Actinomycetota > Actinomycetes > Geodermatophilales > Geodermatophilaceae > Blastococcus > Blastococcus sp. SYSU DS0616. Next base: position 125,355 of record NZ_JBJHAJ010000008.1, on the reverse strand, counting down.
GGCAACGCCGTCCGGGCGATGGAGGCCCTGTTCGCCACGTGCGCCGACGACGCCGGGTGCGCCGCGCAGTACCCCGAGCTCGAGCAGACGTTCCAGGGCCTGGTCGACGAGCTGAACGCCGCGCCGGCCCCGATCACCGTGGTCGACCCGACGAACGGGCAGCGCATCGAGGACGAGCTCGACGGGGACTCGCTGGTCGGCTTCCTCTTCCAGACCCTCTACTCCACGGAGCTGGTGCCGCACCTGCCGGAGATCATCGCCGCGGCGGACGACGGCGAGTTCGGAACGATCGGCCTGCTGCTCGGCGCGCTCTCCCAGCAGCTCGAGCTGGTCAGCATCGGGCAGCAGCTGGCCGTCCAGTGCCAGGAGGAGGTCGCCTTCGCCGCTGAGGAGGAGGTCGCCGCGGCTGCCGCCGAGCACCCGCTGGTGGAGGGCTTCTTCGAGGGCGCGCCGACGCTGGGCCCCGGCGTCTTCGATGTCTGCGCCTCGTGGGACGCCGGCGAGCCGGGCGCCGGCGCGAACGAGTCCGTGGCCAGCGACATCCCGGCGCTGGTGCTCGCCGGCGATCTGGACCCGATCACGCCGCCGCGGTGGGGCGAGGAGATCGCCGCGGAGCTGTCGAACAGCGTCTTCGTCCGGTTCCCCTTCACCGGGCACGGCGCGGTGCCCAGCCACGACTGCGCGGTGCAGATCGCCGAGGAGTTCCTGGACGATCCCCGGAGCGAGCCGGCGACCGACTGCGTCGACGACATCGAGCCACCGGCCTTCACCGCGGATGACGTCCAGATCGAGATGACGTCGTTCGAGAGCGAGGAGCTGGGCCTCACCGGGCAGCGGCCGAGCGGCTGGACCGAGGTGATCCCCGGGGTGTGGCAGGACTCGGTGCTGGTCTCCCTGACCCAGCAGGTCGTCCCCGGGGCGACCGCCGACCAGCTTCTCCAGCAGTTGGCGGCTCAGCTCGGCACCGACCAGCCACCCCAGCCGGTCGAGCAGCTGTCGACGGAGGCCGCCACCTGGGACCTCTACCAGCTGGAGGACCTCGGGCAGCGCGTCGAACTGGCGCTCGCCGACACCTCGGACGGCCTGCTGGTGGTCCAGCTGACGACCAGTCCGGCTCGGGCTGACGTCCATCGCGAGCAGGTCTTCCTGCCGGCCGTCGAAGCGCTGGCCCCGCAGTCCTGAGCCGGGCGCCCGGTCCCCCACCTGTCGGTCGGTGACGCCCGCGCTCCGCTCGTCGCGGACCTGAGGCAGGTCTCGCACGACGGGCGGAGATTCGGCCAGGCAGAGAGCCCGTTCGCCCCTCCGGCTGGATCCCGGTGACCACGACTGATCACGCGGAGGGCCCGAGATCGTGCCGGCGGCGATCCGCCGGCGCCTCCGCGACCGTCGACGACGTCGGCCAGGCGAGCGTCTACTGGGGCGCGCACCGGCCGCCAGCGGCGGTAGTTGGCGCGTCACAGCCCGAGACCCCACGTTGGCACGCTTGTCGATTCGTTGCGTATCCGCAACACTTCGTGCATGCCAAGCAAGAACGCGGTCGGTGAGGGTGGCAAGGGGCTGCACAACCGCCTCGCGGTGCTCCGCGCCGAGCGAGGCCTCAGCCGTCGGGAGCTCGCCGAGGCCGTGGGCATCAACTCTCAGACAGTCGGCTTCCTCGAGCGCGGCGACTACGGACCCTCGGTGGAGCTCGCCCTGCGCTTGGCCGGCTACTTCGACCTGCCGGTCGAGGCGATCTTCTCCCTCACCCCGTTCCCCGCCATGTCCGCGCAGCTCTACTCACCTCGCACGACAGGAGCGAACCCATGAGCACCTCCCGCCCCACCACGGCCCAGCGCAGCGCCGAGCTGCGCGCCGCGGCTCAGGCCCGCATGCAGCAGAAGCGCCAGCGCCCTCTACCCGGCTGGCTGGCCGCCCCCGGCCGGCGCCGCGCTCTGGCCCTGGTGCCTGCGATCATCTTCACCGTCGGGGTGGTCGCCGCCGTCCTCGCCGACACCCTCGGCCTCCTGCTCATGATGCTCGTAGCCGTCCTCGGCATGGCCGGCGTCCTCGTGCTGCGCCGGGCGACGCAGATGCTCGATGCCGCGCCCGAGGTCCTGCTCGACGAGCGTGAGATCAGCCAGCGCGACCGCGGGTACCGAGACGCCTTCCATCTGACGCTGGCCTTCTTGTTCGTGCTGTGGGTGCTGGCCATCGCGGACGGGGTCGCCACCAAGACCGGGACCACCGGCCTGTTCGACGGGGACGGTTGGATCTACCTCACCCTCGCGTCCTTCTTCACGATCTCCACGCTCCCCGCCGCGGCCCTGACCTGGCGCTGGCAGGCACCCCTGGACGACCAGGACGACTGACCGACACCGCACCCCGACCACAACCCATGGCCCGCTCCGCACGCGGGTTCTGGCCGAAGACCACGGCCGCCGACTGCTTCCCGCGTCTCCGCGCGATCGAAGGCGCACCGCTATCCGAAGGCAGGGTCGTCGGCGTGGATGTCGACCGCGGCGTTGATCAGGTGCGCGTCGTCCCAGTCGAGCTCGCCCTGCGCTTGGCCTGCCACCAGCTCTGCCTGCGCGGTGGCGCCCATCCAGGTGCCCGCGGTCGCACCGGGCACCGTAGCGGCGGCCTCCGGATCCGATCCGCGGGAGGCGTCGCCGGCCGTTAGCCTGCCGGGGAGCGCACGGGCGGTCGGAGCGCGCCCCAGGGACGGAGGCCTCGCGGTGGAGATCGACGACGACGGCCTCGGCCCGGCCACTCCCCCGCCGCCGCCGGAGTTCGGCGTGCTGCCCGCGGCCGCGGCGCTGGTGCGTCTCCCGTTCGACCTGGTGGTGCTGGTCGGCTACGCCGTGCGCGAGCTCCCGCTGCTGGTGCAGGACGTGCGCAGCACGGTCAACGACGTCGCCCGGCTGGTGCACCACGGCGAGCGGGGCGGCGCGCTGCAGGAGCTGCTCGACAGCCTCGCGCGCGCGGCCCGGGCGGACAGCGCGGGAGCGCTCACGCACCTGCTGCGGTCGGCCGGCGACCTGGCCGCGGTGCGGGCCGAGGTCGAGCGGCAGCGCCTCGTGCTCGGGGACGTCGATCCCGCCCAGGACCGCGGAGACGGCTGACGCCGCCGGTCACCCGAACTGCTCGACCGGCGCCGTCTGCAGGCCGGTCGCGGTGGGCAGCCGCCGGCCGGCCGGGCGACGGCGGATCAGCCACTCGGCGACCGCCAGGTTGATCAGCCAGCCGGCGCCCATGGTGAGGGCCTCGGCCGTCGGGCCCGGTGCGCCGGCCACGACCAGCCAGAAGCCGGCGGTGAACACCTGCGTGCCGGCGCCGAGCCCGAGGGCGTAGCCGCGCAGCATCCAGGCCCGGTGCCGGCGGATGTCGCGGCGCAGGACGGCGGTGACACCGAGAACGATGGCCACGGCCATCCCGGCCCCGGCGGCCGCACGGAAGACCGTGAGCAGCCCGCTGTCGGCGCCGGTGATCACGGCGGTGAGCCAGAGCCCGCTGAGTGCGGCGACGAGGCCGACCGGGGCGACGATCCGCCCGGTCACCCGATGCCAGCGGGGTCGGCGTCCCCGCGTGCCCGGCACGAACTGGAAGGCGCCGACCACGGTGAACACCAGCGCGCTCACGATGTGCACCACGAGCGGCACCGGCGCGGCCGCCGAGCGCGGCGGTTCGGGGAGCGCTGCCGCACCTCCGGAGAGCTCGATGAGCCGGGCGGCACCGGCGAGGAGTGGCACGAGGGCCAGGGCGATCAGGGCGGCGGGCACCAGCCACCGCCGCCGGGGGCGGGGCGTTGTCCGGAGTGCTGCGGTCATGCACCCGATCCTCGGGACGGCGCCGCCGCAGGTCATCGCCGGAAAGACCGGTTCCCGGGTCCTCCTTTGGTCGGAGCCTGTCGGCGAGCGTCAGGTTTGCGGCGTGCGAGCAACCAACTTGCGGCGGCGTCCGTGCGTGAGAACGCGGTGGCGAGCGTCCTCGATGGGCTTCGCGCCGTCCGGGTTCCCACCGGGGTGGCGCTGGTTTCATCCGAGGACCGCCAGAAGCGCACCCCGGGTCATCGACTGAACGTGCCGGTGCAGCTGGCACCCTGACTGGGCTCGTGGCGGTCGCCCCGAGCCACCGCCGTCGAAGGAACGCCACATCCATGCCCCGCCCCCTGTACCGCAGCGACACCGCCCACCAGGAGATCCGGGCGTGGTGCATCCGGCGCCTGACCGACTGGGACACCGCACACCAGCGGACCGCCGTGGACACCACACTGGGCCAGACCCATCTGCTCAGCGCCGGGAGCGGCGACACCACGGTGCTCTACCTGCCCGGAACCAACTTCAACGCAGCGACCAGCCTGCCGCTGCTGGCCGCGCTCGCCTCCGAGCACCGGGTCGTCGCCGCCGATGTGCCCGGGCAGCCCGGGCTCTCCGCCGGCGCCCGGCCCGGGGGTGACCGGATGGCCGCCTACGGCGCCTGGGTCGGCGAACTGGTCGAGCACCTGCGCACCGATCGCGCGGTGCTGATGGGCCACTCGCTGGGCGCTGCGATCGCCCTGGCTGCCCAGCCGGCCGGCGTCGCCGGACTGGTGCTGGTGGACCCCGCGGGGCTGGTCCGGCTGCGGGTGGGATCGGCGGTCCTCGCGGCTACGGTGCCCTGGCTGCTGCGGCCGACCCCGGCGCGCAGCGCCCGTCTGCTGCAGCACCTGCACGCTCCCACCCGGCGTCCTGCGGATGACGCCGTGGAGTGGATGACCCTGGTCGCCCGGGGCACTCGCACGGCCGGTGCACCAGGGCCCCTGCCGGCGGCGACGGTGCGGCGCTGGCGAGCAGTCCCCCGTCGGGTGCTCTCCGGAGAGAAGGACTGCTTCCTGCCGGTGCCGCGCCTGCGGGCCTCCGTACGCACCCAGCTCGACACCGAGGTCCAGCTGCTGCCCGACGCCGGGCACCTCGCCCCTGATGAGCAGCCGGAGCAGATCGTCGCAGCAGTGACGAGCCTCGTTCGGCGGGACGCCGGAGGCTGCTGACCGACCCACAGGGCGCAGGAAGCCGTTCTCCCGCACCGGCTCGCAGACCGGCCCGGGTCACCGAGGTGGCGCCATGCGGCGGGCTCCTGCCGGGGCGGAGACGGCGGCCGATGCCAGCTGGCGCCGCCCCGAGGCAGCGTTCTCACGCACGCGGTCACAGCTCGATGCACGCGGAGATTGCGGTCGCGCTTGCGCAAATGCGCAACTGACGCTCGCCGACAGAGCCGCCGGCCGGTCTACCGGCGCGGCACGCGCCGCGTCTCGTACGCCCAGATCGCGATCTCCACCCGGTTCCGCACGCCGAGCTTCGCCATGAGGCTGCCGACGTGCGTCTTCACCGTGCTCAGCGTGATGTGCAGCTCGCGGGCGATCTCGTCGTTCGACCGGCCGCGCGCGACGGCGGAGAGGACCTCCTCCTCCCGGTCGGTGAGCGGGTCGATCGGCTGGGCGGGCGAGGCGGCGGGGCCGGCGCCGGCGAAGGCGTCGAGCAGCCGGGCGGTGACGCTCGGGGCGATCAGCGCGTCCCCGCGGGCGGCGGCGTGCACGGCCTGGGACAGCAGGTCGGGCCCGGCGTCCTTGAGCAGGAAACCCCGGGCGCCGGCGCGCAGCGCGGCGTAGACGTACTCGTCGAGGTCGAAGGTCGTGATGACGACGACGGGGATCGGATCGGGAACGTCCGGGCCGGCGAGCCGGCGGGTGGCCTCGAGGCCGTCGGTGCCGGGCATGCGGATGTCGAGCAGGCAGACGTCGGGGCGCAGCCGGCGGGCCAGGTCGACGGCCGCCGCGCCGTCCGCGGCCTCGCCGACGACCTCGATGCCGGGCTGGGCGTCGAGGATCATCCGCAGGCCGGTGCGCACGATCTCCTGGTCGTCGGCGACGAGCACCCGCACGGTCACGCGGGCCCCCGCCGGGGCAGCTCGGCGCGGACGGTCCAGCCGCCGTCGGGCCTTGGGCCGGCGTCGAAGGTGCCGCCGAGCAGGGAGACGCGCTCGGCCATGCCGCGCAGGCCGAACCCGGGGGCGCCCGGCGCGGGCGCGCCGTCGCCGTCGTCGCTGACCAGCAGGTTCACCCGGGCATCGTCGACGATCACCCGGACGTCGACGCGGGTGGCGCGCCGGGCGTGCCGGCGCGCGTTGGTGACCGACTCCTGGGTCAGGCGGTAGACGGCGGCCGCCACGGACGGGGCGACGGCGTCCGCGTCGCCGGTCACCTGGACGTCGACGGGCAGGCCGTTCCCGTCGGCAAGGGGGGCCAGGTCGGCGAGCCCCGGGGTGGGCGCGAGCTCGGCGGGCCCGTCGCGGCGGAGCGCGCGGACCATGCCGCGCATCTCGGCGAGGGTGGTGGCCGCCTCCTTCTCGATGAGCTCGAGCGCGTCGACCGCGGCCTCCGGGCGCGTGGCCGCGGTGGCCAGCCCGGCCTGCGCGCGGACGGCGATCGCCGAGACGTGGTGGGCGACGGTGTCGTGCAGGTCGCGGGCGAGGTGCTCCCGCTCGCGCGAGGCGACCTGGTCGAGCTCGCGGGCCCGGGCACGCGCCCGGAAGCGGGCGGCCGCGCCGAGAGCCAACGAGGAGAGCAGGACGGCGGCGCCGCCGATGGCGTCGCCAGGTGTGGCCGAGCCGAGGATCAGCGAGACGACGGCGCCGGCCAGCAGGACGGCGAGCCCGGCCAGCGCCTGGGCGCCCGAGCCCCAGCGCACGACCGCGTACGGCAGCAGCAGCCCGAACGCGGCGGTGTACATGCCGTCGGGGTCGCCGGTGCCGGCGGCGAGCACGGCCAGCACGCCGAACCAGGCGATGAGCACGAGCACCGGCTGCGTGCGGCGCCAGAGCAGGAGCGGGGCGAGCGCGCAGAGGACGGCGACCTGCAGCCAGCGGGAGGGCAGGTCGGGCCGGAGCAGCCCCTCGAGCACGGCGGCGACCGGGACGAGGGCGGCCAGCAGCCAGTCCCGCCGGCTCCGGGCGGGGGCGTCCGGCGGCCTCGGCTCGCGCCAGACCGAGCGCAGCAGGGCGTTCACGCCGGTCACCGTACGAGCCCGGACGCCCCCCGTGATCACCCGGAAGTACGAGAGGACGGCGCCGATGGGGCACCATGGTCCGATGCCTCCCCGCACCCACGTCGTCCTCGGTGGCGGCGCCGCGATGGGAGCCTTCCAGGCCGGCAGCCTCCTGGCCCTGTTCGACGCCGGCATCCGGCCGGACGAGTTCCACGGCAGCTCCGTCGGCGCGCTCAACGCCGTCTTCCTCGCCGCCCGACCGGACGCCGCCCGGGCGCGCGAGCTGGCCGAGTGGTGGAGCGGGCCCGTGGCCGCGCAGCTGCTCCGGCCCACCTGGCCGGCACGGGTCCGCGGCGTCGCCCGGTCGGTCCGCCGCGAGGGCGCGCTGCTGGACGCCCGCCCGCTGCGCCGGCTCCTCGCCGGAGCGGTGCCCGTTCGCGACGTCGCCGATCTGGCCGCCCCGGTCACCGTGACCACGACGTGCCTGGACTGCGCGGCCGCCCGCCGGCACGACGCGGGGGCCGTCGAGGACGTGGTGGTCGCGAGCTGTGCGCTCCCCGGGCTGTTCCGCCCGGTCCGGCTGGGCGACGGCCACCGGCACGTCGACGCCGGCATCCTCGACGGGGTTCCCGTGGGGGCGGCGCTGGAGCGAGCCCGCCCCGGCGACCGGGTGCTCGTCCTCGACTGCGGGCTGTCCCCGGTGACCGGCCGCACGGACGTGTGCGCCGCCACCTCGGAGGTGCTCGCCGGGCAGGCGTGCGGCGTCCCCGTGGACCCGGACCTGGCGCCGTACGTCCCGCCGGTCGAGGGGGCCATCGGTGCCCTCGGCACCGTCCTGGAGGCGTTCACCGTGGCGCGGACCGTGGCGAACCGGGCCGCGGTCCGCGAGGCGCTGGACGACCCGCGCGTGCACGTGGTCCCGCACATCGCCGACGCGTGGGCGGCCGGGTTGCTCCCGGTGCTGCCGGAGGGCCCGCGCGACGCCACCCGGTCCGCCGAGCTGCTCGAGGCCGGCCGCGCTGTCACGCACCGGTGGCTGGCCGCGCAGACCTGGGCCGGATCAGCGGCGGCGCAGCATCGCTGAGGCCAGCGGCCTGCCGATGTCGCCCAGGTGCGTGGCGGCGTAGGGCACCCCGTGCCGGGCCGCCCACCAGGCCCGGGCACGACGCGAGGCCCCGCGGGGCGTCTCACCCTCGCCGATCGGGCCCACGGGGAGCCCGGCGCCCCGGAGGGCCTCCGCGGCGGCCGCCGCCATGCCGCAGTGCCCGGCGGGGCTCGGGTGGATGCGGTCGACCGACCAGCCGCCGGGGTCGGCCAGCACCGGCACCGCACCGAGGTCCACCACGTGCACCCCGTCCAGCGCGGCCGCCCGGTCGACGGCACCGTTCACGGCCGCGAGCCGCAGCCGGCACGCGGCCGCGATCCGCGCCGGGAGCGGCAGCAGCGAGACGGCGTCGTGCAGCCGGCCGACGACGACGGTGCCCGCCCGCTCCCGCAGCGCGGCGACCACGGTGAGCAGGTCGGCCGCTGCGCGCCCGGCGTCGAAGCCGGACCGGCCGACGTCGTTGAGGCCGACCAGGACGGTGGCGACGTCGACCCGGCCCGGGACCAGCGGCAGCTGGCGGTCGCGGACGTCGGCGACCCGCGCTCCCGGCTCGGCCAGCCGGACCAGCCGGCCGTCGGGGAACGCCCCGGCCAGCAGCGCCACCCACGTGGCGTCGGGGTCCACCCGGACGCCGACGCCCTCGCCGCAGGTGAAGCTGTCGCCCAGCGCGGTCACCACGGTCACGGCACACCGACCCGCGTGCCGTCGTGGACGGCGAGGAAGCCGCGCACCGTCCGCTCCCAGGAGAACTCCTCCGCCCGGGCACGGGCCGCCGTCCGCCGGACGTCCTCGGGAACGGCGAGCAGCTCCTGGACGGCGCCGGCGAGGGCCGCGGGACCCACCCCGGCGCGTCCCGCCCCGCCCACCACGCCGGGCAGCGCGGAGCGACCGTCCGCCACGACCGGTGTGCCGCAGGCGAGCGCCTCGAGGGCCGCCAGTCCGAAGGTCTCGATCGGCCCGGGGGCGAGCGCGACATCGGCGTCCGCCAGCAGACCGGCGAGACGGGCCCGGTCGGGCACGAAGCCGAGCCACTCGACCGGCAGGTCCCGCGTCGCCGCCTCGAGGTCACGCCGCATCGGCCCGTCCCCCGCGACGGTCAGGCGCGCCGGGATCCCCCGCGCGAGCAGCTCGCGCAGGGTCGCGACCGCCACCTCGGGGTGTTTCTCCCGCGAGAGCCGGCTGGCAAGGACGAGCGCGACCGGGTCGTGCGGCCGGCGACCGGGTCGCGGTGCCGTGCGGGCGGGGAACGTCGCGTGGTCGACGGCGAGCGGGATGATCTCCAGCCGCGGGGCGCCGAGGCGGACGAACTCCTCGGCCGCCCACGCCGTCGTGCAGACGACCGTGTCGAAGGTCCGCACCAGCCGGGCGTTGGAGCGATCGGCCAGGGCGTCCAGCCGCAGCGGAGCGGGCAGCCACTGGCCGAGCCAGCGGTCCAGCCGCTCGTGGCTGACGACGAGCGAGGGCACGCCCCGGGCGCGGGCCCAGCGGCCGAGGCCGCGCAGCGTCGTCCGGTCGTGCACCTCCACCGCGTCGGGCGCCACCCGCTCGAGCACCCGGCGGACGGCGGCCAGGTCGACCAGCAGGCGGTAGCCCGTGCCCCTAACCAGCGGCGCCCGCAGCGTCAGCCGGCGGCCCCACGGGGTGGCCGTCTCGGCGGCGGCGTCGCCGGGCACGACCTGCACCACCTCGTGCCCGTGGTCGGCGTAGCCCTCGGCCAGGTGCCGCAGGGTGGTGCGGAGCCCGCCGGAGGTGGGGGTGACGAAGTTGGCGACCTGGACGATCCTCACGCGGCGTCCCGCTGCTCGGCGCCGCGGACTTCGTCGATCACGTCGCGGTAGTGCCGGAGGAGCTCTCCGGTCACCGCCTCCCAGGTGCGCCCCTGCACCGACCGCCGGGCCTGACGGCCCATGCGGTCGCGGAGGTCCGGGTCGTCCCGCAGGGCCAGGACGCGGTCGGCCAGGCCGGCCGCGTCCCCGGGGCCGAAGAGCAGACCGTTCTCCCCCGGCTGCACGAGGTCGAGCAGCCCGCCGGCGGCCGGGGCCACGATCGGCAGCCCGCTGGCCAGGGCCTCCTGAGCGGCCTGGCAGAAGGTCTCGTGGGAGCCGGTGTGGACGAAGACGTCGAGGGAGGCGAAGGCGGCCGCCAGGTCGCCGCCCGACAGCAGGCCGGTGAAGACAGCCCTGCCGAGCCGGCGCTCCAGCTGCCGCCGTTGCGGCCCGTCGCCGACCACGACCAGGCGGATGCCGGGAACGTCCTGGAGCGCGTCCAGCAGGCCGACCTCCTTCTCGTGTGCCAGCCGGCCGACGTAGCCGACGACGAGCTCGCCCTCCGGCGCCCAGGCGCGGTGCAGCTCCGGGTTGCGACGGGACGGTGCGAAGCGCTCGAGGTCGACACCGCGCGCCCATCGCGCGACGCGGGGAACACCGTGCTCCTCGAGCTGGCGCACCGCGGCCCGGCTCGGCGCCAGGGTCCGGGAGGCGGACGCGTGCACCCTGGCGAGCCGCCGCCAGACAGCCGGCTCGGCGACCCCGAGCCGGTAACGGCCGGCGTACGCGGCCAGATCGGTCTGGTAGACGGCGATGGAGGGGATGCCCAGCTGAACAGCGGCGCTCGCCCCCTGTGCCCCCAGCACCGCCGGGGAGGCGAGATGGACGACGTCCGGCCGGAAGCTCCGGAAGGTGGCGGCCATCGCGGGGAAGGGCAGCGCGACCCGGAATCCGCGGTAGCCGGGGACGGAGCAGGACGGCGTCCTGACCACCGGGAACCCGGCCCACTCCGTCGGGCCGGGGCCCGGCGCGACGACCAGCGCCTGGTGCCCACCCCGGCGGAGCTGCTCGCACACCCGCACGACCGAGTTCGTGACGCCGTTGACCTGCGGGAGGAAGGACTCCGTCACGATCGCTATGCGCATACCCGGCAGGGTGCTGGAAGCCGAGCACCTATCCGGCGGCCTGCGGGGAGAGGTCTGCTGAACCCATCGGGAAGTCTCAGCAACAGGGCGGTGCCGGACGCCGCCGCGGCGGCGGGTGCGGTCACCAGGCGGGTCTCCGGGGGAGCTACGCTGTCCTGGCACCTCCGCGGGTGTAGCTCAATGGTAGAGCCCCAGCCTTCCAAGCTGGCCATGCCGGTTCGATCCCGGTCACCCGCTCCAGGCACTGACCAGCTCGTATACCCGTCTGTCCAGCTCAACTCGGCATCGGCGCCACTTTTGCGCCTCAGTGATCCGCCCCTTGTTGACCGCTGACGTCCGCTCTTGGCCGCTGCCTGAGGCACGCCTTAGGCGCCGAGGCATGGCGCCAGTAGCGAGGACGACGACTAGGACACACCTGCCGCGGCTGAACCATCAGCCGGTCGGACCGATGCGAGCATCTCAACGATGTGGGCGACGGCAGCGTCTCCGGCAGCGGCGACGGAGACCTCGGCGATCTTTGACGGCGCATACGCTGCCCAAGGTCGCCGAGCACCTCGAGGCCGCCCGAGCCGACGTGCTCGCCTTCACCGCCTTCCCCATGGAGGTCTGGCGGCAGATCTGGAGCAACAACCCCTCCGAGCGGCTCAACCGGGAGATCCGCCGGCGCACCGACGTGGTCGGCATCTTCCCCGACCGCGACTCGGTGATCCGCCTGGCCGGCGCCGTCCTCGCCGAGCAGCACGACGAATGGGCCGAAGGCCGCCGCTACCTCGGCCTCGACGTCCTCGCCCGCTGCCGAGTGCGCCCCGTCCCTGACAGAGACGACAGCGCCGAGGAGATGACCATGCCGGCGCTCAGCGCCTGACCAACATGAAGATCACGCGGTAGCCGTCACACACCACGCCACCGGGCTTGACCGCCTGGGCTTTCCCGGGGCTTGCCGCAGGACGCCGACCCCGCTAGGCGTTGAGGTGGATCGAACGATCGGTTCGCCCATTCGCGTGCGATCAGCGTCGGCGGAAAGCGGAGTTCGGTCGTCGCGCCGGTCACAGCCCTCGTACGGTGCATCTCGGCGTTGTCGGTCACGGTGATGCCCGGTCGGCTCCGTCCTGTGCGGGTTGCCTTCCGGGTGTGCGGTCCCTACGGGTGTGAGGGCGCCGGGGGTGCCCCGCGCAGCTCGAAGGCGATCCGGTCCGGATAGCACCAGAACCACTCCTCGCCCGGTTCGAACGACCGCACGAGGGGGTGGCCGGTACCGTCGGCGTGCGCGGTCGCGTGCCGGTTCGGGGAGGAATCGCAGCATCCGATGTGCCCACAACTGGCGCACATCCGCAGGTGCACCCACCGCCCACCGGAGCGCAGGCAGTCCTCGCAGCCCGGCGCGCTGGGGGTCACCCCCAGGTCGATGTCGTCCAGGTGAGGGCACCCACCGCCGGTCCCGCTCATCCGTCCCCCCCGCTCTCGTCGGTCCTGCGCGTCATGGCAGCCGCCGGTCGACCGGCAGGGTGACGGTGAACGTCGTGCCCTGTGGTCCGCTGCTGACGAGCAGCGTTCCGTCATGGTGGTCCTCGACGATCCGCCGTGCGCTGTCGAGCCCGAGCCCGCTGCCGGCCCCGGGCGGCTTGGTGGTGTAGAAGGCGTCGAACAGCCGCGGAAGGACGTCCTCCGGGATCCCCGGTCCGTCGTCGGTCACCTGCACCTGCACCTCGCCGTCCGCAGCGCGGGTGCGCAGCAGCACGGAGCCGCTGCCAGCGAGGGCGTCGGCGGCGTTGTCGAGGAGGTTCGTCCACACCTGGTTCAGCTCGGCCCCGTACGCGGTCACCCTCGGCAGCTCGGCGTCGTAGTCGCGCCGCACGGAGATGCCGGCGAGCTTGTGACCCAGCATCGTGACGGTGTTCTCCAGACCCTCGTGCACGTCGACCTCGTGGGCCGTCGGACCGCCGGGGTGGGCGTACCGCTTCACCGACGCGACGAGCGCCGAGATCGCCCCCGTGGACGAGGCGATGTCGTCCAGCAGCGACTCCGCCGCCAGCGCGTCCACCAGCCAGTCCAGTGCGCGCGCGCCGGGACCGCCATGGAGCTCCTCGACGATGCCGTGGACGCGCCGAGCGTCCAGCCCGGCCGCGACGAGTACGCCGGCGGCCTCGTCGGGCTCCGTGGCCCCGGCGGCAGCGAGGAGATCGCGCGCCGCGTCCTCCTCGTCGGCCCGCCCGAGGGCGCCCGTGCTGGCCCTCCCCCCGGTGGCCCGGACCGCCTCGTGCAGCTCGTGCAGCCGCTGGAGGCTCGTAGTGTCGGCTCCGGCCCTAACCAGCAGGAGGGGGTGGCGGCGCAGCGCGTCGACGTGCCGACGCAACTGGTCCGCGGCGCGCACGGCGGCGGTGGCGGGGTTGTTCAACTCGTGTGCTAGTCCCGCGGACAGGGCGCCGAGGCTCGCCAGGTGCTCGCGGCGCCGTACGGTCGCCTCGCTGGCGCGCACACCGGCGAACAGGCCGTCCAGCAGGTGCACCGCCATGGGCATGTGCGCGCGCACGAACGCGGCGAAGTCCGCTGCGGGCAACCGGAAGAAGCTGCTCGCCACCGTGGTGCGCATGGTCTGCACGTACGTCCGCTCGGCCCCGGGGACGAACGCGCGCATGGCCCCGCCGTAGGCGCCGCGCTGGGTGGTCGCGCTGATCGTCACCTCCTGGCCCGCGGCTCGCTGCGACAGGCGCACCCCGCCGTCGAGGAGCACGTGCAGGTGGTCGGCGGGGTCGCCCTCGCAGAAGACGAGCGCGCCGGTCGGGTACGTCCGGCGGTCACCGCGCCGGGCCAGCCAGCGCAGCTGGTCCTCGGCGAGTTCCTCGAACAGGAACAGCGTCCGCAGCTCCTCCACCGCGACGGTGGAGTGGCCGCTCACAGGTCCCCCAGGTACCGGTGGACGAGGTTCACGGCGAGGGCGCCCTCGCCGACGGCGGAGGCCACCCGTTTCACGGACGCCGCCCGTGCGTCGCCGGCGACGAAAACCCCCGGCACGCTCGACTCCAGCAGGTACGGCTGCCGGTCCGGCGTCCAGCCCGCCGGCGGACGTCCCTGTGCGCCCAGCAGCTCCGGACCCGTCAGGAGGAACCCCTTCGGGTCGCGCGCGAAGGCCTCCCCCAGCCACTCCGTGCGGGGAGCGGCGCCGATGTACACGAACAGCCACGAGGCGGGGACGGCCTCCACCACACCGGTCGCGTTGCAGCGCAGGTGCAGCCGCTCCAGGTGCTCGCCGCCCTCGGCTCGGGTGATCTCCGTACCGATGCGCACCTCGATGCGCTCCGACACCTCGATCCGCTGCACGAGGTACTCGCTCATGCTCCTGCGCAGTGAGCTGCCACGGACGAGGAGCACCACGCGCCCGGCGTGCCGGGCGAAGTGCAGCGCCGCCTGCCCGGCGGAGTTCGCCCCGCCCACCACGTACACCGTCTCCCCGGCACAGTCCGCCGCCTGGTGTGCGGCGGCGCCCTGGTGGACGCCCCTGCCGAGGAACGTCTCCATCCCGGGCGCCGGCAACGACGTGTAGGACACCCCGGTGGCCAGCACCACGGCGTGGCAGGCGACGGTGGAACCGTCGGCGAACTGCACGGTACGGCCCTCGCCGTGGGCCTCGACACCGGTGCACTCCACCGTCGTCAGGATCTCCACCCCGAACCTCAGCGCCTGGTGACGGGCACGTTCGGCGAGGTCCGCACCGGAGACACCTTGCGGGAACCCGAGGTAGTTCTCGATCCGGCTGCTCTGCCCCGCCTGCCCGCCAGTGGCGGACCGCTCCACCAGGAGGGTCCGCAGTCCCTCGCTGGCCGCGTACACCGCTGCGCCGAGCCCGGCCGGGCCACCACCGACGACGACGACGTCGTAGAAGGGCAGGCCCGCCGTCGTCGAGAGCCCGACCCGGCGCGCCAGGTCGGCGGGCCGGCACGCCGGGACCACCTCGCCGTCCGGCAGTAGCGCCACCGGGAGCTGCTCTGCACGTGGGGCGATGCAGGCGATGCGCAGGAGCCTCCCGGCCTCCGCGCCGTGCACGTCGTGGTACCGGTACGGGACTCCATTGCGCGTCAGGAACTCGCGGAGCTGCTGCGTCGGGGCCGACCACCGGTGGCCCACCACGGTGACCGCGACGGGGACACCCGGACGGACCTCGGCGGTCCACTGCGCGAGCAATTCGTCCAGCGGCGGGTACAGCCGTTCCTCCGGGGGGTCCCAGGGCTTGAGGAGGTAGCGGTCGAGGTCCACGTCGTTGATCGCCCGGATCGCGGCGTCGGTCTCCGCGTATGCCGTCAGCAGGACCCGCTTGGCGTCGGGGGCCAGGTCGAGGGATCTCTCCAGGAAGTCCACCCCCGTCATGCCCGGCATGCGGTGGTCGGCGAGCAGGAGCGCAACCCGGTCCCCGCGCAGCGCGAGCTTCTCGAGCACATCGAGGGCCTCCGCGCCCGAGCCGGTGCGCAGGACGCGGTAGGTCCCGGAGTAGCGCCGACGTAGGTCCCGGGTGATGGCGCGGCCCACCGCCGGGTCGTCGTCCACGCTGACGAGCACCGGGCGCGCGTCCGGTGCCGCACCGGTGGGCGGGGGCACGGGCAGGGCGGTCATCCGCCCACCTGCGGGCGCAGGGTCAGGACCTGGATCTCCCCGCCCTGCAGTTGCGCCGTCAGGCGGCCGCGGCCGTTGCGGCCTCCACCACCGATCTCCACGTCGGCTGCCGCGCCACCGGGCACCTCGGTGATCCCCAGCACGTGGAAGCGGGCGCGCACACCGATGACGGTGCGCAGGTTCCACTCCGCGATCTGCAGCAGCCCCTGGAAGAGGCGGCCGTCGTCGTCCACGACGGCGTCGGCGGCGAAGGAACCCAGGAACCCCTCGGTGTCCTCGGCGTTCGCTGCGTCGAGCAGGAGCCGGAGGCTGTCGAGGGCGGTCATGCGGCGAGCTTGCCCGGACCGGTGTGCGGGAGGGAGGCCCCCACAATCCCACCCTAGGCGTACTGGCGTTGCTCGAAGTTGAGGTCCAGGCGCGTGCGAACGCATCGAGGAGCTGCGGCGAAGGGGGCCGCTCGCGGCCCTGTTCCAGCCGTGTGCAGTAGTCGGTGCTGACCCCGGTGAGGCCGGCGACCTCGTCACGGCACAGCCCGGGAACCCGGCGCGTCCCCTAGGAAGAGATGCCCCGGGCCGCTGCCGAGGCAGCGGCCCGCCTGGCCCGCAGGAGGTTCGCCAGTTCGTCGTCCCTGGCCATCGGCGGAGGTCAGGCAGCGGCGCAGGTGTCGGCAACGGTGGGCATCCCGTGTCATCCTCAGATGACCTGCTCGGTGGGCAGGATGGTGATCTCGGTGAGGTTGACGTGCCGGGGCGCGGCGGCGATGAACGCCACGGTCTCGGCCACGTCCTGCGCGGAGAGCACGTCGATGTTCTTCAGAAGGCCGGCCATGAGGTCACTGGCCTCGGGGTCGGTGACGTGGTCGGGCAGTTCTGTGTCGACCATGCCGGGCTCGACGGTGGAGACGCGCACCCTCTTGCGGCCCAGCTCGGTGCGCAGCAGGCGGCTGAGCTGGGTCACGTAGGCCTTGGTGCCGGAGTACACCTGGAACCGCTCCAGGACGCGGACGGCTGCGATGGAGGACGTCGTGATGAGGTCGGCGGGACGGCCGTCCACGGCGGCCTGCTCCAGGTCGCGCACGAATGCGGCGATGGTGTTCATCAGGCCCTTGACGTTCAGGTCGATCTGGTCGTCCCAGTCCTCCACGCGCAGGTCCGTGATGGAGGAGATGCGCTGTCGCCCGGCGTTGGCGAACACCAGGTCCACCCGGCCGAACTCGTCGTGGATGCGTTGGGTCGTAGCGAGGAGGGCTTCCCGGTCGGTGACGTCCACGGGCAGCGGCAGGGCGGTCCCGCCGCCCGCGCGGATGCTGCCGGCCAGGTCCTCGAGGCGCTCGGCGCGGCGGGCGAGGAGCGCGACCCGCGCACCGAGGGCCGCCAGGCGCGCCGCGGTGGCGGCACCGATTCCGCTGGAGGCGCCGGTCACGACGGCGACACGGCCCGCGAGCGGGGTACCGGAGATCAGCGTGGTCTGCGTCAGCTCGGTCATGGTCCCACGGTGCCTCGCAGACGCGGGAAGAACATGGCCCTCTCGCACCCACCCACCACGGTGGCGACCGTGGTGGGGTCCTGGCGCACCCGCGCAGCGTCCCGCTCGCGCACGGCGGCCCGAGCACCGCCCTCGGCGGCGCGAGTAGGAGTTCCGCAGCACCGCGACGACACCGACCACAGCCCGGGTTGCGGTTCCCCGGGTACCCCGCCTCCCGGCCGGGGTGCGCGCTCGCCGCGGCGGCCGCGCTGGGGGTGACCGGCCTCGCCCCCGGACCGGCCGCGGCGGCACGGCCGACTAGAGCCGCGACACCGCTGCGGGCGGTGCAGGAGGGCCTGGAGGGCCTGGTCCGCGAGGAGGTTTCCCCGCCCTGGACGTGACGGGCGCCGCTGACTGGACGCTTCGGTCGCGCTCGCCACCGATCAACCCGAGGACGTGGAGATCGGTGACCTGGCCATCCGGCCAGCGCGTCGGGGTTGACCCACTGCAGGTTCAGCTACGACCGCGGAGAGCCACTACCGTCGACACGTCGTCCCACGCCGTCCGTGGACGTCGTGGGACGAGTCGTCAGACCGCGACGCCCGACCGGCGTGCCCGGTGCAGCACCGCATCCCGCGAGGCCCGCACTTCCTCCCTCAGCGCGTCGAGGTCGACGTCCAGGACCCGGCCACCCCACTTGCGCACCTGCCCGGCGACGAACACCGGCGTGATGTTCCGGGCGTCCGCACCGAGCACCAGGGTCCCGACGCGGTCGTTGAGGGGCATGGTGTTGAGGTCCTCGGTGTCGACGACGAGCAGGTCCGCCTGCTTGCCGGGCGTCAGCGACCCCGTGACGTCCCCCAGGCCATGGGTCCGCGCACCCTGCAGGGTCGCCATGTCCAGCACGTCGTGCACGCCGATGCGCCGGGGGGCCCGGTCCGTGCCGTAGGCGGAACTCACCGCACGCATCCGCTGGATCGCGAGCAACGCGCGCATCTGCGTGAACATGTCGCTGGACAGCGCCACCTCCACGTCGATGCTCAGCCCGGGGCGGACACCCGCTTCGAGGGCCTCGTCGACGGCCGGGACCGCCGTCTCCAGGCCGATCTGCGCATCCGACGTGGGGGCCAGCGCAACCGTGGTCCCCGTGCGTCCGATCGCCTCCCACGCCGCGCCGGTCAGTCCGGTGCAGTGGATGAGCGTGACGTCAGGGGACAGCAGACCGGCGCCTCCCACCCCAGGACCGCCTCGGAGCCGGATGCGCCGAACACCGCGGGCGACGACGACGAATGCCCAGCCGCCACGTCGAGGCGAGCGGGGCCGACCGGCCGGGCCGTGGCGCCGGTACACCACCACGCCCAGGCCCACGGCGACCGGCGCGTGCTCGCCCGTGCCGCAGGAGGACCCGGCACGTCCCGCCCGGCCTCCACCCGCACCTCACCTCCCGCAGCCGGCACACGGGAGCCCCGGACGTCCCCGTTCCCGGGACAAGCCCGCCGGCGGCCCGTTCCAGGCGCGCAGCAGCCGGTCCAGCACGGCCTCCGAGCCTGTTCCAGGCACGGGGGTGTGCAGGGCCAGGAACACGCCCTCACCGGGGAGCGGCAGCGCCTGGTAGTCCAGCAGGCAGGTCCCGGCCCACGGGTGCTCGACGGTCCACCGCCCGTGGAAGGTGCCGGTCACCTCCGGCACCGCCCACATCCGCGAGAACTCGGCGCTGCGGCCCGACAGCTCGGTGATCAGCGCGTCGAGCAGCGGGTCCTCCGGGTTTCGGGCCCGGTTCAGCCGCAGGCCCGCAACCGCCGCGGCGGCGCTGTCCCGCCACCCCGGCAGCAGGTCGCGTGCCCAGGGGTCCAAGAAGTGCCACCGCACGAGGTTCCCCACCGCCTCCGGGCGCCCACCCGGCCGCGCCAGGAGGAGCCGGAACGGCAGGTTGTCCGCCAGGACGTCCATCCGGTGGTTCACCACGGCCGCCGGGACGGTAAGCCACGCCAGCATCCCCGTGGTCCCGGGCCGCAGCCGTCCCTCCGAACGCGGCCTCGGCACCGAACGGGACGGGGCCCCCAGGCGGTGCAGCAACGCGGTTTCGTCCGCGCTTAGCCGCAACGCCTTCGCCAGGGCGTTGAGGACGGCCCCGGAGACCTCCCCGACCCGCCCCTGCTCGATGCGGGTGTAGTAGTCCAGGCTCACACCGGCAAGCTCCGCCACCTCCTGCCGGCGCAACCCCGGGACCCGGCGGTGGCCCAGCGAGGCCGGCAGGCCCACTTCCTGCGGGCGCAGCCGGCTGCGCATCGCCCGCAGGAAGTCGCCCAGCGGTGGCGGTGTGACCGCACCCGGCAGCACGTCGGTGGCGGTGCCTGCACGGGACCGCGACGGCGGCCCTGTCCGCAGCCCTCCTGCTCCACCTCTCAGCACGGGGACCTCACCGGAGCCGTTCGCCGGCCCCGCCGGGGCCGCTGCCACCCGGCGCGGGGTCGCCGTGCTCGGTGGCACGGGCCATCTCCGTCGCGATCTGCTCCGGCCCACGGTCCGCCAGGAGCGTGAACTCCGCCCAGCAGGCGCTCTCCCGGGCCCGCGCGGTGACGTGGTCGGTGGGGCGTCGGCCCGGCAGGTGCGGGCGGTTCACGGGTCGATCCGCTCGCCGCTGCCGACCGAGAACAGGCACTGCTCACCGTCGCGGATGCACAGGAAGATGCGCTCGCCCTTCTCTGGGGCCCGGGCCGGTGCGCCCCGGGCCACCACGTCACCGGACGCCACCAAGCTGTCCGCTGCGGCGGAACCGGCGCAGACGAATGCCTCGGCACCCGGTTCTCTCACGACCTGCACCACAACGGGAACGGCCCAGGGGCCTCCGCACCGGCCTTCTCGCCCGCCTCAGCGACCCGCCGGGCCATCGCGTGGATGGTTCCCGTCGCCGAGTAGTAGATGGCTGCGAGTTTCACGTCGGTCACTGGTCTCCTCGGGGCTTTCGGGCCTGTCGGCGGGGGCCACCGGAGCGCCGCCCCCTGCTGTGAGAACGCTCCCAAGCAGGGCGGCCGCTTCGCCTCGGTGGTCATCACCTACATGTGCCGCCCACGGTGCTCAGGGACCGTCGCGGTCGACGTACATGTCGATCCCCCTGGCGCAGGAGGTCGGCGGACTCCGCGCGCCTGCGGGTGGCCAGGACGAAAAGCCCGTCGAGCAGGAGGTCCGCGGCCAGGCGCAGTCTCTCCGCGACGGGAGGGACCGAGCGCGGCCGCGATCCCGGCGACGACGTCCGGACCGGCGAAGCACCCGGCGTACGTGGCCACGCCGAACGCCTCGAGCAGGGCCTCGCGGGCGGCCTTCGGGTCCGTCCCGGCGACCACGTGCGCGGCGTCCCGCGGGAGGCCGACTGCTCCGGCGTCCCGGCGCTGGTCCAGGGCCCCCGTGCGGGCGTGCAACGCCACCGCCAACGCGCCCTGCTCAGGGTCCAGGACGGCGTCCTCCGTCGGTGACAGCAACTGCAGCGCCGTCGCCGGTGCTCCCGCGGCGCGCTCGGCGGCCGTCGCCTCCAGCAGGCACCGGGTGCGGCTGACCGGGTGGGCCCGGCCCCGCCGACCGCTCGAGCTCGTCGGCTACCACCTCGTCGGGGCCCGCGCCCGCGCGCAGACCCGTACCGGGTGCGGCCGGCCCCGCGTCGAGCCCCAGGGCGCACCTGGGGGCGGCGGCCTGGGGCGCCGGCAGATGCTCAAGGTGCTGCAGCAGCGGTCGGCAGAGCTGGTGCAGCCCGGCGGACAGCAGCTCCAACTGGAACTCCATGCCGTTGGCCTCGAGGACCCTCAGCCCGGGCTCCGCGGCCGTGGTGGCCTCGGCGACGAGCACCGCCTTGCCGATCCCGGCAGGCCCCGCACGACGAGGACGCCACCGCGACCAGTCCCCGCCGCCTGCAGCAGGTCCCCGACCACCCTCAGCTCCGCCGCCCGTCCGCGCAGCGTCAGCGGGTAGCCCTGCCTCCCCTCCACACGGGACGTGCGCCGTCGGGGACCGAACAGGGTGACCGGCGCCGACAGCTGGGCGGGGTCAGACGAGCTCCTCCACGCTGCCGTGCGCGTCCAGCAGCCCGGGCAGACCACGCAGCTGCCGGCGGGAGACGATCCCGAGCTTGGCGAAGATGCCGCGCAGGTGGGCGTCGACCGTGCGTGGGCTGAGGAACAACTCCGCGGCGACCTCCTTGCTGGTCGCGCCGCCCGCCACGAGCCGCGCCACGTGCAGCTCCTGCGGTGTCAGGCCCGCCGGTCCCGCAGCGGCGCGGACCCGGGCCCGCCCTCCCGCCGCGGCCAGCTCCCGTGTCGCGCGCGCGGCGAAGGCGGTGGCGCCCATGGACGAGAACCCGTCCAGGGCCACCTGCAGCTGCCCGCGCGCCTCGCGCGCGCGGCCCTCGCGGCGCAGCCACTCCCCGTACAGCAGGTGCGTCCGCGCCCGTTGCGACGCGGTCCCCGTACGCCGGAGGCGCTCCAGCGCCTCGAGGTAGTGCTCCTCGGCCGGTGGGCCGCCGCTGAGCAGGGCCGCGTTGCGGGCGGCCATCCCCAGACCCCAGTCGCTCCCGGCGGCGTCCGCGGCAGCGCGCAGCCGTTCATGCACGGGTACGGCCTCCTCGGGCCGGCCCGAGCGGACTGCCGCCTCGATGAACTCGGGTCCGATCCAGACCCCGAAGCTCTGCTCATCGAGCTCGACGGCCCGCCGACAGGCCTCGCGGGCCTCGGCGTAGCGCCCCTGCGCGTTGAGCAGCACCGCGGGGGCGTACTCCATCGCGGTCAGCATGCGGCCCTCCTGCCGCGCGAGGGCGTCGGCGGTGCCGGCGCGCACGAGCGCGGCCGTGCGGAGTTCGTCGCCCCGCCATGCGGCGATCGTGACGGCCACGGACTGCAGCGGCGGCGCCTCCAGCTCCGCGGCGACTCGCATCGCCTCGTCGACGAGGACCTGCGCCCCGCGGAGATCCCCCTCGTGGACGTGGACGAGCGCGCGGTAGTTCAGCGCCACCGGCAGGGACGCCACCGCCCCCGAGCGCCGGACCCGTTGCAGTTGCTGCTCGGCGATGGCTCGGAAGGACTCCTCGTCCCACAGCTCCTGTGCCGCGCTGCACGCCATCCACAGGCACCCCGAGTGGAAGAGCTCGTCCGCGGCCGTGCGACAGGCGTCGACCCCGCTGCGCAACAGCGGCGCAGCGGCGGCGCGGCCCCGGGTGACCTGCGTGAGCAGACCCGCGAACAAGTCCTCTCCGGGACGCCGTGGGCCCGGGGAGGCAGGCAGCGCCCGCTCCGCCGCCGCGAGCCCCCGCATCAGGTCCGGGTCGGCGAACCGGCCGGCGAAGACGGCGGCGGCAAACGCCTCGAAGAGCACCTCCTTCGCTGCGACGGGTCCCACCGCGGTTGCCGAACGTCCCGCCTCGAGCAACATCCGCACCGCGCCGGAATCGCGGCGCTGGTCGAAGGCGGCGCGGGCCCGGAGCACCTCCACGAGCGCCCGCTGCCGCCCGTCCAGCGCCCCGCCCTCCGCGACCGCGAGCAGCCCCAGCGCGGCCTCCGGCGCCCCGGCCGCTCTCTTGGCGTCGGCGGCTGCCAGGAGCCGGTCGGACCGGCGGGCCGGATCGGGTGTCAGGACGGCGGCGCGTTCGAGGAAGGCACCCGTTGCGGCCAGACCGCCCCGGGCCTGGGCACGGTCCGCGGAGCGCTCCAGCTCCGCGGCGACGGCCTCGTCCGGTCCGTCGGCGGCCAGCGCCAGGTGCCAAGCCCGCCGGTCGGGGTCGGTGACCGCGTCGGTGGCCTGTGCCAGCGCCCGGTGGGCCGCACGCCGCTGACCCAGGCCGGCGGCGTGGTACACCGCCGAGCGGACCAGCGGGTGGCGGAAGCGCACGCGCGTCCCCAGGGACAGCAGCCCGGTGGCCTCCACCGGCAGGCCGGCCTCTGGCCCCAACCCGCAAATCTCCGCCGCCCGCCACAGCAGCGCCGGGTCCCCGGTCGGCTCGGCGGCGGCCAGGGTGGTGAACGTTCGTGACGGCGCGGGCAGCAGGGCCAAGCGGTGCTGGAAGCTGTCCTCCAGCACGCTGGACACCGACTCGTCGCCCGGCAGCGCGTAGCCACCGGCCAGTTCGGCCGGGCCGAAGGTCCGGGGCAGCTCCACCAGGGCCAGCGGGTTGCCGCGCGCCTCGGCGATCACCCGGTCGCGCACCCGCGGGTCGAGCGGGGCTCGCATCTCCGCGGCCAGCAGCGCACGAGCCTCCCGCTCGGGTAGGCCAGCCAGGTCCAGCGACGGAAGACGGTCGAGGGCGCTCGGGGTCCCGGGGCCGCCGGCGCCGTCGCGCACCACCAGCAGCAGCGCCACGGCCAATCCGTCGAGGCGCCGCGCGGTGAAGGCCAGGGCCTTGGTGCTGGCCGGGTCCAGCCACTGCAGGTCGTCGACCACGCACACCACCGGCTGCCGCCGTGCTGCCGCACCCAGCAGCGCCAGCAGACCGGCGCCGATCAGCAGCGCGGCCTCCGGCGCGGTCGGCTGCCCGGCCAGCCCGAGGGCGCTGCGCAGCGCGTCGGCCTGCAGGGTGGGCAGCTCACCGAGGTGCTCCAGCAGCGGCGAGCACAGCTCGTGGAGGCCGGCGAAGGGCAGGTCGGCCTCGAACTGGGTGCCGGTGGCGCGAAGGACCCGCACCCCGCCGGCTGCCCCGACGGCCTCTGCGACGAGCGCCGACTTGCCGATCCCGGCTGCCCCGCTCACGACGAGCGCGCCGCCGCGGCCCTCACCGGCCGAACGCAGCAGGTGATGCACGACTGCCAGTTCCTGCTCCCGCCCGTACAGCGCCACGCTCCCGCCTCCGATCAGCCGGTCCGCGCCCCCTCCGGCTCGGCCCGCCGGGCACCGGACATGACGCTCAGCACACGTTCTCCGCACGTGTCGCGTCGCGAGGTCACGGTACGCGGCCCGTACCTGCTCCAGGGGAGTAGATCTGCGAGGACGAGGACGGCGACGTCCCCGCGACGACCAGCCGCGCGAGCGCCTCCCACGCCTCCGGGGTGTCGGCCTGCTCCGGCCCGTCGGAGTGCACGCGTGCCCCGCAGCCTCCGGGTCTCACGCCGGCGTGGGGGCCCTACCGCTCCTACCGTCCGGCCGACTGCATACGGGCTCACCCTCGCCATCCCGGCACGGGGACCGGCGCCACCGCCGACACGAGGACAACGGTGCTCGTCAGGCCGTGCCGGTGCCGGACGTCCGCTCAGGGGCAGATGAGGACCCGGCGACCGCCGGCGTCGGTCTCCTCCTGCACCCCGAACCGCCTGAGGTCGCGCACGAACCGCGCACGATCGACCGCTTCGTCGGCGTACTCGACCAGGTATTCGGCGTAGACGTCGCGCGTCAAGCGTGGTTCGTCCCAGCTCTGCTCGGTCATCCAGACCCGCACGGACGGCGCGACCGGGGCAGTGTCCTGATCCGTGTGGGTTCTCGGCAGCTGAGTGCCGCAGGAAGGGCACACGAGAGGACCATCGATGTTCTCGATATCACGCATGCCTGCACGCTAGCCATGCGAGCACGGTCTCTCGTCCCCTGACGGGAGGATCCGTAGCTGGTACCACGGGTGGACCCGCGCACACGGGCTCCGACGGCCCCACGGCGGTCAGCACGCCCGGCCCCGCTGGCAGCGCCCGGCGGATGCGCGCCTCCGGGGGCCGCCGGGTGGGTGCGGTGGCTCGAGTGCCTGCTGGAGCGTCATGGCGGCGCGTTCCTCGACGGAGGTCATGAGGGACGACCGCCCCCTCCCGGCTGCCCCTCCGGCGGGAGGCCCTGCCATTCCACCCGGCGGCTGCTCGGGAGCGCCCAGGGTGGGAGTCCCGGGACCTGGCTCGGCCGCGGCACCCACGCGACGCTGTCGGTCGGTGGCAGTACTGCGCCGGCCTCGGTACCCACCCCGGCCGGCAGCTGCCCGCGACAGGAGGCCCTATGAGTACCGGCACGACCGGTCGGCCCGGAGCGGCCCAACTGCTGGAGCCGCGCCCGGACACTTCCGCCGTGGAGTTGCGCGGCGTCAGCCGGACCTACGGCAGCGGGGCCGCCGCGGTGCGCGCCGTCTACGACGTCAGCGTCGCGTTCCCCCGCGGCAGCTGGACGGCGGTCATGGGCCCCTCGGGTTCGGGCAAGTCGACCCTGCTGCATTGCGCGGCGGGCCTGGAGCGGGTGGATTCCGGCCAGGTGCTCCTGGGCGACACCGACATCACCACCGCGGACGACGACGCGCTCACCGACCTGCGCCGCGACCGCATCGGGTTCGTCTTCCAGAGCTTCAACCTTGTCGCCTCCCTCACCGCCGAGCAGAACGTGGCGCTGCCGCTGCAGCTGGCCGGACGCCGCCCCGCGGGCTCGCAGGTCCGCGACGTCCTGGCCGCCGTCGGGCTGGGTGATCGCGCCGGGCACCGCCCCCGCGAGCTGTCCGGCGGCCAGCAGCAGCGGGTTGCGATCGCGCGGGCGATGGTCACCCGGCCCGACGTGCTCTTCGCCGACGAGCCGACCGGCGCGCTGGACTCCCGGGCCGCGCGCACGGTGCTCGAGCTGCTGCGGGAGGTGGTGGACCGCGGCCAGAGCATCGTCATGGTCACCCACGACCCGGCCGCGGCCGCCCGCGCCGACGCCACGGTGTTCCTGCGCGACGGCCGCATCGCCGACCGGCTCGTCGGCGCCAGCGCCGCTGCCGTGGCCGACCGCCTCGTCTCCCTGGAGGGCTGAGGTGCTGCGGTTGAGCTGGGCGGGACTGGCCGAGCGCTGGACGCTCTTCGTGGGAGCGGCCCTGACGGTGTGCCTGGGCGTGGCCCTCGTGCAGTCGTCCCTGCTGCTGCTGATATCCGCCGCCACCCTCGACGCCCCGGCTGGGCTGTCGCCGGTGGAGCAGATGCGGTTCGACGCGGCGAACGTGGTGGCGGTGACGGTGATCGCCGTGACGCTGGCGCTGTCGGCGTTCCTGGCCGTCTTCATCATCAGCACGACGTTCGCCTTCGCCGTCGCCCAGCGCCGCCGCGATCTCGCGCTGCTGCGCCTGGTCGGCGGCGGCCGCCACCAAGTCCGGCGACTGCTGCTCGGCGAGGCCGTGCTCCTCGGCGGCGTCGGCGCCGTCACCGGGGTACCGGTGGGCCTGGCGGTGATGGCCTTCCAGTCCTGGTCGCTGGCGGCGCTGGACTTCGTGCCCGACGGCTTCACCGGCGAGTGGCGCACCTGGGCACTGGGTGTCTCGGCCGCGGTAGGGGTCGGCCTCGCCGTCGCGGGAGTGCTCGTGGCCGCGCGCCGCGCCGCACGGGTGCAGCCCTTGGAGGCTCTGCGCGACACCGGTGAGGCAGCGGAAGTGATGACACGCGGGCGCTGGGTGAGCGGCCTGCTCCTGACCGCCGGGGCCACGGCCCTGGTCGTCCTGGCCCCGCTCGGCGGTCCCGCCGGGGGCCAGGCGATGGCGATGTGCGTGTCGGTCCTGGCCGCCCTCGCCCTGACCGCGCTCGCGCCGCTCGTGGTTCCCGCCGCGGCGAAGCTGCTGCCGGTGCGCTCGTCCGGCGTGCTCGCTCGGCTGGTCCGGGCGAACCTCCGCGACGACGTGCGCCGCAGCGCCTCCACCGCGGCGCCGCTGGTCGTGCTGGTCGGCCTCGTCCTGGGCCAGTCCGGCGCGCTCACCTCCTTCGCCGTCGCCGGCCAGGCCGAGCAGCGCAGGACCACCGCAGCCGACCTGGTGCTGGAGACGACCGGGGCAGAAGGCTCTCGGGCGGTAGCCCTCGACGGGGTGGCGACCGCCTCCACCGAGGTCGACGTCCCCGTGGCCCTGACCACGGGCACCGGCGAGACGGCCTTCACCGAGATCACTCGCGGCCTGGTCGTCGACCCGGCCGGCTACGAGGCCGTGCATCGCGGCAGCGGCTCGCTGGCCGCGCTGGAGGGTCGCGCCGTGGCCGCGGGCCCCGGAGCCCTCGGCGTCTCGCCCGGGGACACCGTCGGGGTGCGGGTCGGGGACGTGGACCTGGGGCGGCTGCCCGTCGTCGCCGCGGTGCCCGCAGCGATGGGCGGCGGCGCGAGCCTGCTGCTGCCTGCCGGCCTGGTGCCCGAGCAGGTGCTGGACAGCGCACCCTCGCGCATCCTCATCGCCCTCGAGGACGGCGCCGATGCGCAGCGCGTGAGCGCGTCCCTGGCCGCCCTCGGCACGGTCAGCGCTCTGGAGGCCTGGCTGGAGCGCAGCGCCGAGCGCGGCAGCGAGACGAACACCGCCATCCTGCTCGTGGTCACGGGACTCGGCGGGCTCTACGCCGTGATCGGCGTCGTCAACGCCGTGGTCATCGCCGGGAGCGCGCGCCGCCGGGAGTTCGCCGTCGCGCGGGCCACCGGGC
The DNA here is from genome assembly GCF_054051015.1 of Blastococcus sp. SYSU DS0616. Taxonomy (NCBI): domain Bacteria; kingdom Bacillati; phylum Actinomycetota; class Actinomycetes; order Geodermatophilales; family Geodermatophilaceae; genus Blastococcus; species Blastococcus sp. SYSU DS0616. The sequence continues at coordinate 97,914 of NZ_JBJHAJ010000008.1, read as the reverse complement.
TGCGGCGGGCACAGGTGCTGCGGATGGCCCTCGCCGAGTCCTGGGTCGTCACCGCGATCGGTCTCCTGCTCGGCGTCCTGGCCGCCGCCGGGACCCTGGCCGCGGTGGCCGCCACCACCGCCACGGTCACCGGGACGGTGACCGTGGCCCTGCCGTGGGCACTGGTGGCCGCCGTCGGCGTCGGTGCGTTCGTCGTCACCGGCATCACGAGCGCGCTCACCGCCTGGTCGGCCACGCGTCCCGCGCCGGTCTCCCTCCTGGCCGCCCGCGAGTAGCCACGCGGCGCCGCGGTCACCGCCCCGCGGCGTCGACCTCGACGGTGAGCGTGGTGCGCGAACGGTAGACCAGGTCGCCGTACTCCTCCCGGTGGCGCCCGATCCATGCGGCCACGAAGGGGCACAGCGGCAGCACTTCCAGGCCCTGGCTGCGCACGTCGTCCAGGGCCTGGCGCACCAGGTCCGAGGCGGCGCCCTGGCCCTCGTAACCGGGCAGCACCTCCGTGTGCCTGAACACCTCGAGCTGCGCCGTCCGGATGTACTCCGCGATCACGGCCAGCCCCCCGTCGGCCCGGCCCTCGTACCGGTGCTGCCTGCTGTCGTCGGTCATCTCGACCTGCCTGTGCCCTCCGCTCCTCGACGATCCCGCGAGGTCTCGAGCATGCAGGGCGGTCTGCCAAGGCCCCGGGGTGGCCCTGGCGTTCCTCCCTTTCACCGTCGGGGGTGCAGCCCTGGCGCTCGCCGGAGGTCTAGCTCTACCTTCTCAGGCTGTGAGCAGCAGCCTCCTGGGAGAGTTCCTGAGGGCGCGACGCGCCGCCGTGCGCCCCGACGACATCGGGGTGTTCTCCTACGGGCGGCGCCGGGTCCCGGGCCTACGGCGCGAGGAGGTCGCCACCGCCGCGGGCGTCAGCGTGGACTACTACGTCCGGCTCGAGCAGGGCCGTGAGGGCCGACCGTCGGACCAGGTGCTCGACGCGGTCGCCACCGCGCTCCAGCTGGACCACGAGGCCCGCGCGCACCTGTACCGCCTGGCGCGCCCGGTGTCCCGGCAACGCCCCTCCGGCAGCGCCGCCGCCGAGCCGGTGGCCGCCGAGCTGGTGGCCCCCGAGCTGGTGCAGCTGCTGGAGCGCTGGAGCGAGACCCCCGCGTTCGTGCTCGGCCGTGCCCTGGACCTCTTGGCCCGCAACGCTCTGGCGGACGCGCTGTTCAGCTCCTTCACCCGCAGCGACAACCTGCTGGAGATGGTCTTCCTCGACCCGGCGGCCACGGAGTTCTACCGCGACCCGCGCAGGGAGGAGGTGGCCGTGGCCCACCTGCGCCAGGCCGCCGGGACATGGCCGGGCGATCCCCGGATCGCCGCGCTGGTGGAGGACCTGAGCGCCCGCAGCCCCGGCTTCCGCGAGCTGTGGGCGCGTCACGACGTGCGCGGCAAGACCAGCAGGGTCAAGCTCCTGCACCACGACCAGGTCGGCGATCTGGACCTGCACTACTCCTCGTTCACGGTCAACGGGGCGCCCGGCCAGCAGCTGGTGGTCTACCAGGCCGCTCCCGGCAGCCCCTCGGCTTCCGCGCTGGCGCTGCTGGGCTCCCTGCACGCCGAGCGCGCCGGCGCCACCGGCGACCGTCCCGGCTGAGCCCACCACCGAGACGGACGGTCAGACCCGGCCCGTGGCGGACGGGCCGGCTCAGGCGTGCAGGGTGGGCACCACCACCACCTCGGCGAGGTTCGTGCCCGGCGGGAGGGTCGTGCTGTAGACCACCGCCCGCGCCACGTCCTCGGCCGTCAGGGGCTGGGCCGCGGCGCGCAGGGAGGCGAGCCGCTGGCGGGCCACCGGGTCCGTGATGCCCGCACCCAGGTCGGTGAGGGTCACCCCTGGCTCCACGTGCCGCACCCGGACCCCGCGCTCGCCGAGCTCGGCGCGCAGGGTACGGGAGAGCTGCGCGGTCGCCGCCGCGGCGGCCGAGTACACGCTGAACGCGGGGAACAGCCCGCGGGCGGCGACCGACCCCATCAGGACCAAGTCGGTGGCGCGCCCCCGCGCGGCGGCGGCCAGCAGGTCCTCGACGAAGACCCGCGCGGTGCTGAGTGCGCCGCCGACGTTCACGTCCACCACGGCCGCCCACTCCTGCGCACTCGATCGCTCGAAGGGGCCACCGAGCAGGACGCCGGCGTTGGCCACCACCAGGTCCACCGGGCCGCTACGAGTGTGGACCTCCTCCCTGGCGCGCTCGAGCTGGGCCTGGTCGGTCACGTCGGCGACCAGGCCGAGCGTGAGGGCTCCGGGGGCGACCGGGTGGTCGGCCGCAGCGTGCACCTCCTCGCGGCGGTCCAGGAAGGCCACCGAGGCGCCGGCGTCCAACAGGCCGCGGCCGATTGCCCGTCCGATGCCCGCGGCCGCGCCGGTGACGACGGCGCGGCGGCCGAGCAGCGGCCACGTCGAGGGCTGCGCGGTCACGGCGCCGCCGCCCTCAGGTCATCCAGCGGCTCCACCAGCTCCGGCTCACCGCGCCGACCCTGCTGCCCGTCCTGCCCGCTGTTCGGCCGGATGCCCTCGCGGTCGCGCTCGCCCGGGACGCGCGGCTCCTCGTCCGGCGGCTCCTCGTCCGGCGGCTCCTCGTCCGGCGGCTCCTCGTCCCGAGGAGGCCGTCCCGGCGTCCCGGTCCGGTGAGCCGACTGCAGCAGCGCCGCTCGCAGCGGCTCGGTCTCGAGCGGCCCGCCGTAGAGCTGCCCGTTGACGAAGAAGACCGGCGGGCCCTCCAGGCCCATCGCCTCCGCGTCGCGCTCGTCTTCCCGCACCCGGTCCTCGTAACGACCGCGGCGCAGGTCGTCGTCGAGACGAGCCAGGTTGAGCCCGGCCTGCACCGCGCACTCGCGCACCGTGCGGACGTCCACGCGGCCCCGCCGAGCCGCCATCGCGTCGTGCATCGGCCAGAACCGGCGCTGGGCCGCAGCGGCCTCACTGGCCTGGGCCGCCTCGTGGGCTCCGGGCTGCGCCGTCGGCAGGTGGCGGAAGGCGAAGACGAGGTCCTCGCCCAGCTGCTCGTGCAGCTCGTCGACGACCTCCACCGCACGCCCCGCCGTGGTGAAGGTGAAGGAGGCGTACACCACCAGCTCCAGCGGTGCACCCACTGACCCGCGCACGTGGTCCCGCCCGGGCGTGACGGCCCGCACGAGCCGCTGACCGTCCCTCCCGCGCGTCCGGTCGACGACCCTGACGACGGCGAAGGCCACCAGGGCCAGCACCGCCGCGAGCATCGAGGCGGTCAGCACGCCAATACGGGCACGGGACTGCTGCGTGGGGTCGGCCAAGGCCAGGTCGACGATGAACAGGGAGATCGTGAAGCCGACGCCGGAGAGCAGGCCGGCGGTGACCAGGTGCCGCCCGAACAGGCCCGGCGGCAGGTGGCCCAGGCCGGTCCGCACCGCCACGGCGGCGGACCCGGCGATGCCCACCGTCTTGCCCAGCACGAGCCCAGCGACGACCGCCCACGTCAAGGCGGAACTGAACGCGTCGGTCAGCGCGGGCACGTCGACCCGCACCCCCGCATTGGCCAGGGCGAAGACCGGGACGACGAGGAAGGAGACCCAGGGCCGCATGAGCCGCTGGAGCCGCTCGTTCACCGACACGGCGCGGGTCAGGCTCAGCACCGCGGTGCGGGCGCGCTCCGGCGTGGGCGACTGGCCGTAGGCGCGGGCCCGGCGCTCTGCTTCCTCCACCTCCGCCACGCTCGGCGGGTGGACCGGCATGAGGAGGCCGATGAGGACACCGGCCACGGTGGCGTGCACCCCCGAGGCCAGCACGCCGCCCCAGACGAGCACGGCCGCGAGCAGGTAGACCGGGCCCCTCCACACGCGCAGCCGCCGGAGCGCGGCGATGGCGACGAGGCCCGCGGTGGCCGTGAGCGCAGGCGCGAGGCGGATCTGGTCGGTGTAGACGACCGCGATGACCCCCAGCGCCCCGACGTCGTCGATGATCGCGAGCGTCAGGACGAAGACCCTCAGGTTGACCGGCGCGGCCCGTCCCGCCAGGGCGATCAGGCCGAGCACGAAGGCGGTGTCGGTGGAGATGACCACGCCCCACGCCCCGGTGACTGCGGAGGACTCGGAGGCGGCCGTGGTGATCGCCCAGAAGACGACGGCGGGCACCAGCAGGCCCAGCACCGCGGCGACGGCCGGCACGCGCACCCGCTGGTGGTCGCGCAGCTCGCCCAGGACGAGTTCCCGCTTGACCTCCAGGCTCACCAGGAAGAAGAACAGGGCCATCAGCGCGTCGTTGACCCAGTGCCTCAGGTCGAGCTCCAGGGCGTCCCCCCCGACTGCGAGGCTCACCGGGGTGTGCCAGAACGACTCGTAGCCGTCTCCGGGCAGGTTCGCCCACACCAGCGCCACCACCGTCGCGGCGAGCAGCATCGCCGCGGCGCCGGTGTCCGAGCCGCTGAGCCGCCGGACTCCGGCCGCCAGCGCCGTCTGCGTCGCGGCCGTCACGCCAGCGCCCCGTCCTTGCGGGTGGGCAGGTACCGGTCCTGCAGCGTGGGCAGCACGACCACGTCGGCGACGTTGACGTGGGCCGGCATCGCGGCGCCGAAGACGACCGCGCTGGCGACGTCGGCGGCGTCGATCGGCGGCACCCGTGTCTTGAGCTCCTCCCAGGCGCGCGCGGTCATCTCGTCGCTGATGTCGCTGCCGAGCTCGCTGTCGGTCAGGCCCGGCTGGACGGTGCGCACCCGCACCCCCCGCGGGGCGTACTCCGCGCGCAGCGTCCTGGCGAGCTGCGCCACGGCCGCCTCCACCGCCGAGAACACCGCGTAGCCGGGGAAGGTGATGTCGCCGGCGATGGCGCCGACGAGGACGAGATCGGCGCTGCCCCCGGCCGCGGCAGCGGCGAACAGGTCACGGCTGAAGGTTTGGGCGGTGTGCAGCAGCCCGCGCAGGTTGACGTCGATCATCGCGCCCCACTCGGCCGGGACGCCGTCCTCGAACGGCGAGCCGGTCATGACGCCGGCGCCCACCACCACCAGGTCCACGCCGCCGAAGCAGCCGTGGACGACGTCGAGGGCGTCGGCCAGCTGGAGCGGGTCGGCGACGTCGGTGGGCACGGCCACGACGCGCTGTGGTGCACCGACCTGCTGGGCGGTCGCGGCCAGCCGGGCGGCGCGCCGGCCGAGCAGGGCGACGTGCGCTCCGGCGTCCAGGAGCGCTCGCGCCGTGGCCGCGCCGATGCCACTGCTGGCACCGGTCACCACGGCAACGCGCCCGGAGAGGGCGGGGATCTGGTCGATCGTGGCCACGTCCAGGACGCTAGGGGTGGTGCCGCAGGCCGTGCCTGGGTGTGCTGCACCCAGGAACGGGGCGGTCACCGTCCCAGCCGGCGACGGCGCGCGCTCCGGTGGTGGTCCGCGCTCACGCCGCGGGCCATCGCCAGGAGCCACGGCAGCGGGAAGGCCGGGACTTCCACGATCCGCCGCCGGGCGCGGGCGAACGTCTCGACCACCACCGCCTCGACCTCCACCGGCGGCACGCGGCGTTGGGCGTAGCGGGTCACGGCCGGCCCGTGCTGGGCGCGCAGCGCGTCCAGGCTCCAGGGCGCGCGCTCGTGGGGTGGTGAGGTGGAGGCGCAGGTGGCTGACACGGTGGTGCTCCTCGGGGCGCGGACGGTCGCGAGATCGGGGGGGCTGGACGCCGGTGCGGCGGGGCGCTGGTCGCACCCATGCTGGCGCGCTTTCCCCTCGCGAGGCAGGCACTCTGGGTCCTAGGTGTCGTGCCCAGGCAGGTTGTTCACGCGGCGAGTCGGCTGACCGGCGGGTGGCCTCCGAGGGGCGGAGTGGCTGCGGGCAGCGTTGTAGTGCTCCAGCCAGCTGTCCAGGGTGACGGTGCGCTGGTCGTTGCTGGTCCAGCCGGTGGCGTCTGCCCATTCGGTCGGCAGGGTGCGGTCACCACTCGGCCTTGCCGTTGCTCCACGGCCGTCCGGGTTGGATGAACCCGCGGCCGATGCCGAGATCCGTGCAGACGGCGATCCGAGCGCGCCGTGGCGGTAGCTCATCGCGTTGTCAATCAGCACCGGACGACGGTGACGCAACGGCGGCGAACCAGGTCACCGCGCGATTCGGGAAGCCGTCGCAGGCGTTCACCCGCTCGTCGGGCGGGACCTCGACATGTGGGCACCGCCCTGTGCCGGGTGGTCGACGGTGGCCGCTCGGTCGTGCACCCGCCAACCCCCGCCGTCAGCTTGCGGGCAGACAGGGTCGTGTCGGCATCAGCGTGGGCCGCAGAGACCTCCGGTTGGGACGGCGACGTCCTGCACCGCCACTCCTCCCGGAGGCCTCCCTCGTGCCCAAGCCGCCGCGCCGCCTGTCGACAACGTCTCTGGTCGTGACACCTAGGACCGTCAGGGCCTGGCTCGCCAGCGCAGGCGGCGCAAGGCTGGGCGCCGGCGCGCGACCCCCGCTCGCCGGGACGGAGTCACCAGTGGCAGGGCACGAACACGCTGAGACCGGCGCGGCGGCACCGGCGCGGGCGGTGAGGTTCCGCCAGTACGGCGGACCCGAGGTTCTAGAGGTCGTGGAGATCGAACGCCCCCGGCCGGGTGCCGGGCAGGTCCTGGTGCAGGTGGTGGCCGCCGCGCTCAACCCCGGGGAGATCGGCATCCGCGAGGGCGTTTTCGCGCAGGTCTGGCCGGCGACCTTCCCTGAGGGGCAGGGCAACGACTTCGCTGGCCACGTAGCCGAGCTCGGCCCGGGGGTGAGGGGCTTCACCGTGGGGCAGGAGGTACTCGGGTTCGCCCCACGGGCCGCGCAGGCGACGTTCGTGGTGGTCGGCACGGGTGCCCTGGCGCCCAAGCCGCCCGAGCTGGACTGGGAGGCGGCCGCGTCCATCGCCGGCGCCGGAGCGACGGCGTGGGCGGCGGTAGAGGCGGTCTCGCCCCGGGCCGGCGAGACGGTCGTGGTCTCCGGGGCGGCCGGAGGCGTCGGGGTATTCGCCATCCAGCTGGCCCTACTCCGGGGGGCGCGCGTCCTTGGCACCGCGAGCGACGCCAACGCCGACTTCCTGCGCTCCCTGAGCGTGGTCCCGGTCCGATACGGAGCGGGGCTGGCCGAGCGGCTGCGGGACCTGGCCCCCTCGGGCGTGGACGCGTGGGTGGACACCTTCGGCGCGGGGAACGTCGATGTCGCGATCGGCCTGGGAGTCAGCCCGGCGCGGATCAACACCACCGCGGACGGGGCGGCGGTGCGCCGGTACGGCGTGCGCTCGGACGCGCAGGAGGAGGCGGACGACCCCGCGGTGTGGGCAGAGCTGGCGCAGATGGTCGCCGACGGCCGCATCAGCGTCCCCATCGCAGGCGTCTACCCGCTGGAGCGCGTGCAGGAGGCCTACCGCGACGTCGCCGCGCGCCACACCCGCGGCAAGCGGGTGCTCCGCCTCACCGGCACCTAGGCACCTAGGCGCCTACGGAACTGATGACGTGATCAGTCGGGGCGCCCCTGCCGAGCTGGCCCCTGAGCCAGGGGTGATGACCTCCCGATGCACCGGTCGAGCCGGTCCCGCCGTCCAGGACGAGGGCCGACGACTCGGCTCGCGGCGACCGCCGCGCACGCGCCTACATCGGCACCGCCGCGACGTCCGCGGGCTGCAGCACGTGGTCCACGAGGCCGTAGTCCCGAGCCTCCTCGGCCGTGAACCACCGATCCCGGTCGGCGTCGGCCGTGATCTGTTCCACCGTCTGTCCGGTGTGCAGCGCCGTCAGCTCGGCGATGCGTCGCTTCATCGCGCTGAACGCCCGTGCCTGGACGGCGATGTCGGACTGGACCCCGGTGACTCCGGCCGACGGCTGGTGCATGAGGATGCGGGCGTTGGGAAGGGCGTAGCGCTTGCCGGATGCTCCGGCCGACAGCAGGAACTGACCCATGGACGCCGCGAACCCCAGTCCCCACGTGGACACGTCGGGTCGGATGAGCTGCATGGTGTCGTAGATGGCCATCCCGGCGGTGACGGAGCCGCCGGGCGAGTTCACGTAGAACGTGATGTCCCGAGTCGGGTCCTCCGCTGCGAGCAGGAGCAGCTCGGAGATGATCCGGTTGGCCACCTCGTCGTCGACCGGCTGGCCGAGAAAGATGATCCGCTCCTGGAGCAGGCGGTCGCGGACGGGCTGATCGGTGCCGGAACGCCCGTCGGCGCGTCCGTCGAGCAGCGTCAACATCATGGATTGCTTCTCCTTCGTCGCAGGTGTGAGGTCCCTCGACGCTCGTCGATCAGTCGGGGGGTGCCAAGGCTCTTCAGCTCACAGCGCACACGGTGCGCTGACAGCGCAATGTCCCCGAGGTGTCGTGGGTGGGCACGGGCATCACAGGCCGGCTCACCGCTCGAACACGTGCCGGGCACGTGCCCCGTGGAGTGCCCCCGGTTCTCCGGACACCGTGGTACGCCCCCTGTTCTCCTGAGCCGGGCCACTGCGCCCGCAACGACCTCCGCGCGAGCACGCGGGTCCTCTACGCAGGGCTGTGGCGTCACCACCTCGCCGAGGCATGGGGCGATGTGCTCGTCGACGAGGTGACCCCGGCCGCCGTCCGTTCGCGGCACGTCCAGGCCGACCGGACGACAGGCCCGACGGCCCTGGCGCAGTAGTACCGGCTCCCGCGCGCCATCCTCGACGTCGCAGTAGCCGACGAGGTCATCGCGTCCACGGGCCGGCTTCTCCTGCCCGTGCCGCCGGTCCGGTTTCACACCGAGGATCCCGGACAGCGGGACGGGACTGCGGGCGCCGCCGGAGCCGATTCACGACATCCGCAGGGCGAGCTTTCCGACGTAGTGGCTGGTCAGGGCGCGATGCGCGACCACCACCTCCTCGAAGTCGAAGACTCGGTCGACGTGCACCTGCAGCGCCCCGGCTTCTACGAGCGCGTTGAGCCGCGCTGTCGCGTCCTGGTCGCGCGCGCCGTCGTACCGAAGCAGACGGACGTCGGGCCGGACGTGCGGTTCCGGCAGGACCCCGTTCGGGAAGGCGACCGCGCCGCCGGTCCGGACTGCCGACGCGGCCCTTTCCGCGGTCTCCCCGCCGGCCAGGAGCAACGCGGCGTCCAGGCCGTCCGGTGAGAACTCTCGAGCGGCCTCTCCGACGTCCTCCTGGCGCCCGTTCACAGCCGACTCGGCGCCGAGTCGTGACACGAGCGCCACGCCATCGTCGCCGGACGCGACCGCCAGGACCCGGACGCCCTGATGGACAGCGAGCTGTACGGCCAGGTGTCCGATCCCGCCGCTGGCGCCGAAGATCATCAATGACTGCCCTTGCTCGAGCCTGAGCGCGTCGAGCCCGCTGAGAGCGGTCAACGCGTCCCACGGCATCGCCGCTACCTGCTCGATCGTCAAGCCGCTCGGAACAGGTGCAACGTGGTCCTGGTCCACGGCGGCGTACTCGGCGTAGAACCCGCCGCGGGGCAGCGGCATCGTTGCCGCGTACACCGAATCGCCCGCGGCGAAGCGGGTGACCAGTGCACCGACTGCGGCGACCGTCCCGGCACCGTCCCAGCCGAGCACGTACGGGAAGGTCGACGGCATGCCGAACGCGCCGTCATAGGCGCCTTCCCGCTCAACGGCGTCCCAGGACCCGACTCCCGCCGCCTCCACCCGTATGAGGACGTCCAGGGGGCCGAGCGCAGGCACAGGGAGCTCCTGCATACGTAGTGCGTCAGCGCCGCCGAAGCGGTCGAGTGCCGCGGCCTTCATGGTCCTTGGTGTCTGCGTCATGTGAGCATGGTCAGCATTGACACCAGTGCGAAGGTCAAGGGCGGATGAGGATCGGCGAGCTCTCTGCGGCGACCGGGGTGCCGGCTCGGATGCTCCGCTGCTACGAAGCTACGAAGCGCAGGGGCTGGTCCGCCCCGTTCGAACTGCCAACGGCTACCCGCGGTACGACGACTGCGCGGCAAGGACAGTCCGCCCGATCCGCGGCCTGCTGACGGCCGGCCTCTCCACTGACGGGATCCGCCACCTGCTGCCGTGCGCGAACAGCGAGGCCCCGGACTTGGAGCCGTGCCAGGAGGTGCTCACCCCTCTGCGAGGCCGATCGACCGCGCTTGACGAGCGAAACGGCACACTCGCCGGAGCGCCCAATCCCTCGGGAAACGGTGGCCGACGTCGGAGGCGCAGAACCAGCAGCTGCGTGTGCGCGCCGGGCAGGCGAGCTCGGCGGCGATCGGCTCCGCCGAGCAAGCAACGACGGTCGAGGCGACGACGAGAAGCGGCGCGTCCACCGTCGAGCCGCGGGCGCCCGTGAGGGTGAGCCGGCCAGCCACCTCCGGCGTCTGGTCCGGCGGCGTGCGGGCCGAGGGATGTGGCGGTGCTGTCATCGGATGGCCTCCCGCATCGCGGTGACCGCGCGGTCGTGGGTCGGCACCGCCGCCCACCGAAGGGTCACGGTGAAACGGGCGCCTCCTCACTGAACACGGAGTGCAGGAGTTCGACGAACGCGGGCGCATCGGGTACCGACGCATCACCGATCCGATGAACAGGCACCGCCGGTGTCCACGAGTTCATGACGACTGCTCCCGACAGTGTCGCGACGTCGGACCGTCGGATGGGGTCCTCGCGCTGCGGGATGCCACGATGCGCAAGCTGACGCCGGAGAGCCTGCATGGTCGTGCCGGGCAGCATGCCGGCAACCGGCCAGATCACCGTCGTCCCGTCCCAGAACGCCAGGTTCCAGATGGTCGCCTCGCTGAGCCGACCCTGCCGGTCGACGAAGGCGGCGTCGTCGTAGCCCCGACCGACGGCTCGTCGCAGGAACCATGTCTTGGCGACCTCACCGACATGCTTGACGTGCGGCAGGACTCGTTCGTGCTCGACGACATCCAGCGCCAACGGCCCCACCGGCCCCAATGCCGGAGGCCCCGTGCGCACGAGCAGGTCCACGCCGCCGTCGTCGCCCCCGACCGTGAACTCGCCGTCGCTCGTGAAGGCCGTCGCAGTGAGCGACACGTCCCCCGGGCCGGCGAGTACCGCCGCACGCACGAGTGCTCGGACGTGCTCCACGTCGAGTGCCCGCCCGAACATCAGGGCGGTCGCCGCACGCAGTCGCTCCAGGTGCAGGTCGAGCGCACGGATGCGCCCGTCGCGCACCTGCATGGCCGTGAAGTGCGCATACCCGGAGAACGCGACTGGCGCGAGCTCATCCACGGTCGCCGGCTTCCCGTTGAGGTGGCACACGTAGGTCGCGCTGTCCTGCTCGGGCACCAACGCCCCGGCTCCGCCGGTCGCAGTGGGTACGGGCGATTTGCTAGCTTCCATGACGCCCAGCGAAGACGTTGACATCGTGTGAGAGTCAAGCCGCGACCGGGGAGAAGCGGGTGCGCATCGGCGAGCTGGCTCGGCGCAGCGGGGTGCCGCCGAGGCTTCTGCGGTACTACGAGGAGCAAGGGCTCCTGCCAGCCGGGCGGAGCTCGAACGGCTACCGCGAGTACGACGAGCAGGCCGTGACGACCGTGCGCCGGATCAGGGCGCTGCTGGACGCCGGCCTCTCCACAGCGGTGATCCGCCAGGTGCTGCCATGCACCCGCGGCGACGGCTCGACGTTCGACTGGTGCGCCGACCTGCGGGAGGCGCTGCAGCACGAGCTCGACGACCTCGACGCCCGGGTCCAGGACCTGCGGCGCCGTCGGGGCCTCCTCGCCACCTACATCCAGGGTTCTACCCCCGAGTCCGTTCCGTGACCGGTTGAGCGAGCCTGTCCCCGGCCACCACCCGCGACCGAGCAGGACGGCGACACGAGGGGTCTTCGGAGGTCTGGGCGTCACGGCGGGCACGAAGCCGACCCCGGAGATCGGCTCGGGCCCGGAGCGGCGAACCGGGGGTCACGAACCGCGCTGAAGCCGCTCTCGGGTTCGCGCCGGCGCGTAGTCCGGGGAACGACAACACCGTCCAGTACGGCCCGCACGACGAAGAGTCAGAGCTAGAGGCCATTCGGGACGTGGTCGCCACCGTCCAGCGCCTTCAGGAACAGGCACTCGTCGACGAGTTCGTCTCACTTTTCCGAGCCGACGCGATCTGGACCACCGGGCATGGCAAGCGCCTGTTCGGTCGGGACGCGATCGCCCAGTTCACCGCCACCGTGCTGCCGGGCTCGAGCGCGCACGGCCGAGCGACATACGACGTCGAGCATGTCTTGTTCATCCGACCGGACGTCGCGGCAGTCAAGGTTCACCAGCGCTACTTCGACCGCAACGGCGATCTCGACACCGAGGGGACACCGATGTACGTGATGGCCAAGGAAAGTGGGCGCTGGCTTTTCACGGCCAACCAGAACACGCCGGTCGTCAAGGCAGCTTTTGCCTCGCCAGTCCAGGCGAGTAGCGGGCAGGGCTTATCGGGCAGGGCGCCTCTGCGTCGGGCCGAGGGGTGCAGCGCGGTGTTCGGGCCGGTCGGTGGAGCCAGATCCGGCATGGAGACGACTCGCGTCCCTGGACAGCCTGAGCCTGGGCTTCCAGCCCGAGCAGTGGTCCCGACGGGCCGACCGGAGCACGTACTCCCCCGGAGTTTCGGGAGCAGGCCGTGGAGCCGGTCCGTGCGACCAGGAAGACGGTCGCCGAAGTCGCTCGTGACCGGCAACCAGGTCGAGGCTGACCGGGCGGAGCGGGGCGAGCCCGCGCCGGTGGCGACGTTCGGCTGTCGCTGGTCGTCGGCGTCCTCCGGCTGCGCCGCCACCCCGCCGCCCTCCGGCCGGGGTACGCCCGCAGCCTCCGTCGGTCGTCGCTGCACCGGCCCCGGCGCTGTGCTCCCGCACTATCGGCGGATCCGGTGCGACCACACGGGCGTCAGCCGACAGTGCGCCTGTGGCGGCCGCGGGCCTTCGCCGCACCGTCGACAGCACCGGCGCAATGAGCGGGTCGACGGTGCGCCGCCGACCGGGCCGGACTCACCGCCGCGTCGGTCACGACGACACGGGCACGGCCGTCGAATCGATGCCGACCCAGCTCCTCGCTGGCGGCGCGGGGCGCTGGCGGGGTGGGAACCCGAAGCCGGCGGGGTCCGACCGTCGCCGTGGGTGACCGGCCCAGGTTGGTAGGGGCGAGACAAAGCGCATCGCCGTCCGCGCTGCCACAAATCGCAAGCCGATCGCCAAGCACGGGTCCTCGCCGTTTCGAGGGAACAGCCATTCCCGCATCCCGTTGGCGTGGACAGCCCCGCCCCTCGAGGAGTGCGACATGGTTCGAGTGCCTTGGACGACCGCCAACGCCGCGAACGGTCCAGCCGTCGTCACGGCGTCGGAGTTCCGCCTGAGCACGGTGAGGCACGCCCTATCTTCCTGCTCGATGCCCTGCGGCTCCGGCGGCGAGCGTTGGCTGGGGACGGCGTGCTCGGAATGGCACTGGAGGTCCGCCCCTCCAAGCGAACGTCCCGGACGCTGTCGGCGTGGCGGGACCGCCCTGCGCTGGATGCGTTCGTCCGGACCCCGCCCCACCGAGCGTCGATGGTTTCGTCATCGCAAGGCGATGGCGGGTCTCACGTCACCTTCTGGACTGCCGACGAACTGCCGGTCAGCTGGTCGGACTCAACCGAGCGGCTGGCCGCAGTCAGGTCTGGTTGAGCCGCTTCGACGAGGCGCTTCCAGGGATCGACGTCCGATGCGTTTCGTCGCTCCCAGCAGCGTCGCCCGGTTCGAGCGGTGATGGACAAGAGAACGAGGTCGTCATGAATTCCGCGGCGGTTGCCGGCATCGCACTGATCGCGCTGGGCCTGGTACTCACGCCCGGGCCGAACATGATCTACCTGGTGTCGCGTTCGATCACCCAGGGCCGCCGCGCGGGACTGGTCTCCCTCCTCGGTGTGGGAGCCGGTTTCCTGGTCTATCTGGGTGCCGCGACCGCGGGACTGACCACCGTCTTCATCGCCGTCCCGGCCGCGTACACCGCTCTCAAGTTCGCCGGTGCCGCGTATCTGCTGTACCTGGCCTGGCAAGCGATCCGCCCGGGCGGGGTGAATGCGTTCGCGCCGCGGCAGCTGGCACCCGACCGACCACGACGCCTCTTCGCGATGGGGCTGGTCACCAATCTCCTCACCCCCAAGATCGCGGTGCTCTACGTGTCACTGCTGCCGCAATTCATCGAGCCCGAACGTGGTTCGGTCGCTCTGCAGAGCCTCGCTCTGGGCGCCACGCAGATCGGCGTGGCACTGACCGTCAACGCGCTCATCGTCGTCTCCGCCGGAACGCTGGCTGCCTTCCTGGCCGCCCGCCCCGCCTGGCTACGCATCCAGCGGTACCTCATGGGCGGCGTCCTCGGTGCACTGGCGATTCATCTCATGGCCGAGCGCCGGCCGGCGACGGTGGGCTGAGTGCATGGACTGCGGAAGTGAGGTTGCTGGCGGCGTCCGCGAGCGGCAGGCCTCGGTGAGCCGGGCAGCCACAGCCGTGCCGGCCGGCCCGCCCTGGAGGAGCGCGCTGAGCGCTCGACGTTGCCCGCGCAGGGTGTATGTGTGCCGGAAAGGATGGTGGCGTCTTCAGGGGATCTGCCGGCACCGATCGAGTTGGGGCAGCTCCTGGGCAGACCGGGACGATCAGCTGCGCGGCAGCACTCCGCCTTCGACCCCATGCCCATGGTGCCCCGCCGGCCATGCGCTCCGTGTTGACCGCTGACCTCCGGACCCGACCGGTGCTCCTCGCACGGTGGAGGCGCGAGTGCGCCTTCTCGTCTCCCCGACGCCCGGCGGCGGCGCGGCCCGGCCGTCTCCCACGTCAACGCGCATCGGCCGCGGGGCCGTACCGACTGCGCACTGCGGACAAACGATGACGTCGTCTCCTCACGGAGACCCATACGGACACGGGATCCGGGGGACGGTCCCGGGGCCACACCGGCCGACCGACCCGGGTGCGGACCTGCCCGACGCGAGCGCCCCCTCCGTCGAGTGGTGGCTCACCGAGCGCGGCGCCGATCACGCCGGCATGGGCAGCTTCTCGAATGAATCCAGCTATCCATGGCCGTCGTGGGAGAGAGCGGTCGTAGCTCCCCCTGCGCGTCACGGTCGAGGCGGACCTACCTCGCGCCCTGGCCAGGACCGCGGTCGGGGCAAGCCACGCCACCCGAGCAGGCCACCCGGTGGAGCGCCGGTTCCCCCGGGACGGGACCCCGCCGACGACCCCTGACGCGAAGCATCTCCCCGCCCGGCGGGAGGTTTCCAGCACGTGCAGACGCAGGTGCGGGGGCGACTGGCCGGCGATCGACCCGGCCGGTGCGCCCCGCCAGCAGAAGTCCGACGGCAGCCATGGCAGCCAGCGCAGTGGCAGCCAGCGGCAGAGTCGCGACCGAGGAGGCCGCCACCAGCGCACTTCCCAGGGCCGCACCGGCGGCGATCCCGAGATTGAAGGTGATGGGAAGGACAGCGCCGGCAGTGTCCCGGTGCTGGACGTCTGCGGCACGCATGATCGCGGTCTGCACCGCCGGCCCGACGGCCCCGACGGCAGTCCCCCAGACGATCATGATGGCCACGTCGGCGGCCGGATGGTTCCCGAGCTTCGCGGTGAACGCCAGCGATGCGGCGACGAGTGCGGCCACCGCGACGAGAGTTCCGTCGGGGAACCTCTCACCCATCCGGGCGACCAGCGCAACACCCCCGGCGCCGGCCAGGCCGAACATCAGCAGGAGTGCCGCGGTGGACACCTCGCTCCCCCGGGCGGCCAGGGTGGCCGTCACGAAGGTGAAGGCTACGAAGTGTGCGGCGAGCACCAGACCACCCAGCCCGCCGAGCGCGAAGACTGGCCACAGCGGCCGCCCCGACCCCGCGCCGGCATGGTCCGCCCGGTCCCGGGTCGAGCGAGGAGCAGCGGGTAGCAGCATGGCGACCGCAGCCATGACGAGGAGGGTCAGCACGAAGAGTGCGAGGAAGGCGGCCCGCCAACCCCACCAGTCGGCCGCGGCGTTGCCCGCCGGGACCGCGAGGATCGTTCCGGCAGTCGCGCCGGCGAGGACGATGGCCGTCGCGCGGGCCAGGCGGGTCGCCGGCACAAGGTCGGCCGACTGTGCGTTGACCGTCGCCCAGAGCAGCCCGGTCGCCGCTGCGCCGACCACGCGAGCCGCGGCGGCCATGTGGAAGGCCGTGCTCAGCGCCGTCATGAGATGGGCCAGGCTGACGACCCCGAGCGCCGCGACGATCACCCGCCGGCGGTCGAACCGGACGGCCAGGCGGGCGAGAGGCAAGGTCGTGACGACGACGACCGCCGCCCAGAGGGATACCAGCAGCCCGACCTGTGAGACCGGCACGTCCAACGCGGTCGCCATGTGCGGCAGAACGGCGGTGGGCAGCATCTCGCCAGTGACGACGACGAAAGTCGTGGCAGAGAGCGTCAGCAGCGCTCCCCAGGGCATCCGTGGGCTCGGCTGAGTCACAGCCGGGACGATAGACTTTGACATCAATGTCAATGTCAAGGACCGGGGACATGAAGATCGGTGAGCTCTCGCGGCGGACGGGCGTTGCCCCGCGACTGTTGCGCTACTACGAGCAACAGGGGATCGTCCAGGCGGCCCGGTCCGATAACGGGTATCGCAACTACACCGAAGAGGACGTAGCTCGCGTCCAGCGGGTGGCCTTGCTGGTGCGGTCGGGCGTCCCCACCCGCCTCGTTCGGGCCATCCTCGACCTCGAAGGCCCGGAAGCAGCGGAGCTGGCCGGAACCTGCACGGCAGAGGCAGCCAGAACCCTGGCAGCGGAGCTCCAGGAGCTCGACGCGCGCATCGGCTGCCTGCAGCGCAGCCGGGAGACGATCCGCGGCTTCCTCGCTAGAGCCGGACACGGTGCGGTGCTGCCGCCATCGCTAGCCGGGGATGAAGCCGACCGGCAGGACGGGTCCAGGGGCGACGCACTGGGATCTGCCGTGTGACCGCTACCGACCGCTGGGCAGGAGAGAGCCCTGCTCACGATGGCCCGGACGTGGCGGGGTCGGCCTTCCGGTCGTTGAGGAGCAGGGCGAGGCACAGGCCGTCGGACAACGCGAGGAATGCCTCGATCGCATGGCGGGCGTCTGTGTCCGGGCCAGTTCGGCGACCCTGTCGCGCCAGCGCCGCGCAACGGGTCGCAGGGCGGGTCGGCGTGCGGCGAGGGTCGACAGTTGCCGCTCAGCGAGGGCCCGCTCACGTCCGGGGCCGACGGATTCGGCGATGATCGACCCCGTGGGAACGGCGACGTGCCCACGGGTCGGCCGCCGGCCGCCGGCCGCCGACGACGACGTGTCGAGGCTCCCCGCCGACTCTCGCGTCGTGGCAGGTGCCCAGCGGTTCTCGTCCATGCGCAACTGTCGGTTGCGCGTCCCCCGTCGTCGGAGGGCGGCCCTGCGGACGCCAGCGCGCGGATCAGCTCCTCCCCCACGTCCGTGAGGGGGTGGACGACCTCGGGAGGCACCTCGGGGAAGACCTCCCGGTGGACGACGCCGTCCCGCTCCAGGGGGCCGGACCCGCGCAGCCACGAGGGCGGCGTCCCTAGACCGTCGGGTCGCCTTCCGGCACCTCGGTCGCGATGACCTCGGCCACCTCCGCGTCGTCGCCGGACAGCCCCTCGGCCTCCTCGTGCCTGTCGTGGAATGCCAGCCACTGCATACCGAGAGCCTCGCGCTGCTCCTCGTCCACGGCCTCCTTGAAGGGAGGGAAGAAGTCCGTCTCCTCCTCGGCCATGTGGTCGGCGTTGACCTGTCGCGCGTTCCGCACCGCCTCCCACCAACCGTCGCTGCCGACCTCGTGCTCCCCGACTGCGGCCGCGGCGTGCCGGATCTCGTTGTGGTCGTGCACGCCCTCCGCCGTCTCCTGCTCGCCGTCCGCCTCCTGCGCGAGCAGCGGGTAGAACAGCTGCTCCTCGGCCACGGCGTGCACCTCGAGCTTGGCGTGCAGCGCCTCCCAGGCGGCGGCGAGCTCCTCGGCGGGCAGGTCGTCGAGCGCGGTGAACTCCCGCCGGAAGACCTCGTGCTCGGCCAGGACGAGGGCAGTGATCTCGAAGTCGGACATGGCGGACCTCTTACCCGCATCAAGGGCATGCACGCTGTGCGCGCCACCGCGGCGTGCAGGCCTGCCGGGCGGGACGGAACCGATCTTGCTCCCCGTGCCGTCCTCCGGTCATGGACACCGTTCCCGCCCGGATCCAGCCGCAGCACCGACCGGCCGCATCGCACATCGACGCTGGTCGGCCGGAGAGGCGATTTGCGGTCCCCCTCGTGCGGCGCTTCCTCGCTCCTGCCTCGCTGGCCCTCGCGCTCCTCGTCGGATGCACGGGCCCGTCCGGCGGGGAGGCGCAGAGCGCCGCGGACGGCGCCGGCGGGGAGGTCGTTCCCGTACCGGCGGCCCCGGGCACCGGCGAGAGCGCGCCGGACCAGGACGACCGGCAGGTGGTCACGACCGCCACCGCCGCGCTGGCCGTCGACGACCCGGCCGAGGGTGCCCAGCAGATCAGCGAGCTGGCCGAATCCGCCGGCGGCCGCGTCGAGGAGCGCAGCGTGCAGGCCACCTCCGGCGAGGACGGCGTCGACGGGGTCGTCGCCGATCTCGTCCTCCGGGTGCCGGCCGCGGAACTGACCGGGCTGCTGGCCGACCTGGAGGACCTCGGGGACGTGGCCAGCGTGTCGGTGTCCCGATCCGACGTGACCGCCACCGTGGTCGACCTGGACGCCCGCATCTCGGCGCTGCAGACGTCGGTGGCGCGACTGCTGGCCCTGATGGACGACGCGGCCACCACCGAGGCCCTCCTGGAGGCTGAGCAGGCGCTCTCCGAGCGGCAGCAGGAGCTGGAGGCGCTGCAGTCCCGGCGGGCGGCGCTGGCCGACCAGGTGGAGCTGTCGACGCTCCGCGTCCACCTGGAGCCCTACGGCGTGGCGCCGGCCGGCGGGCCGGACGGCTTCCTCGACGGGCTGGGCACCGGATGGCGGTCGCTGGTCGCGGCCCTGGGCGGAACCGTCGTCGTGCTCGGCGTCCTGCTGCCCTGGCTGGCCGTCACGGCGGTGGTGGCCGGCGGCATCCTGGTAGCGATCCGGCGCGTGCGGCGGCGGGCCGCGACCCCGGCACCGGCAGGACCCGCGTCCGAGGCGCCGGCACCGGCGGCCCCGCCGCAGGAGTGAGCGGTCGGCGCCGCCGTCACTGCGGCGCGGCCGAGGCCTCCGCCTCCGGGGCGGCACCGGCGGGGGCGGGCACGGTCACCTCGTCGACGAAGCAGTAGCCCCAGCTCTCCCCCGGTTCGGCCGAGGCGATCAGCGGGTGGTCGTCGGCGGTGGCGTGCGCGCGGGCGTGGCGGCGCGGCGAGGAGTCGCAGCAGCCCACGTAGCCGCAGCTCAGGCAGGTGCGCAGGTGCACCCACTCGGTGCCCTCCTGCAGGCAGCCGACGCAGCCGGACGCCTGGGGCAGCACCGGCACCGACGCCGCACCGTGCCCGCAGCCGCTGCCCTCCGGCCACGCGTACCGGACCACCCGGCCGGTGTCGACGACGGTCCGCCCGCGGCTCGGGTGCTCGACCGGGTGCCCCAGCTCGGTGAGCACCGAGCGCAGCAGCGCCTGACCCGAGAGCCGGTCCCGGTCGAGGATGTGGTCGGCGCCGGCGTCGGCCAGCTCGGCGACGTCGACCGCACCCAGCGGGCGCGTCATGATCGGCGCGGTGGTGGCCGCGCGGGCCGCAGCGACCACCCGCACCGCCTGCTCGGGGTCGTCCTCGGCGACGACGGCGAGGCGCGCCGCGGGGACCCCGGCCACCCGCAGCACCTCCCCCTTCGTCGGGTCGCCGCGCACCACGGTGTGCCCGGCGGCCTCCGCCTCGGCCGCCCCGTCGGGGTTGAGCGTCGTCATCACCACGCCCACCTCCCGGTCGCGCAGCGTGGCCGCGAGCTCCAGCGCCGTGGGGCCCCACCCGATGATCGCCACGTGGTCCCGCGGGCCGTCGTCGTCGGGCGCCGCCTCCTCCGTTGAGGCGGGCGCGGCGCCGCGCGAGCGGTCCAGCCGCGCCGCCACCGCGGCCAGCTGCGGGGTGACCAGCATGAGCAGCACCGTCGCGGCGACGGCGACCTGCGCGCCGTCGTCGGCCAGCCCGAGCGGCGCCAGCCCGGCAGCCGTGCCCACGGTGAGCAGCACGAAGGAGAACTCCCCGACCTGCGCCAGCAGCAGCCCGGTCGCGCCCGCGGTGCGCAGCCGGATACCGACAGCGGTGGCGGCGACGGTGGTGGTCAGCGTCTTCAGCACCAGCGCCCCCGCGGCCACCCCCAGCACGAGGGACAGGTTGGCGAGCATGAAGCGCAGGTCGAGCAGCATGCCCACCGAGACGAAGAAGACCGCGCTGAACACGATCTGCAGCGGCAGCACCTCGGCGAGGGCCTGCGTGCTGGCCCGGCTCTCGCTGACCACCAGACCGGCGAGGAACGCCCCTAGCGACACGCTCACCCCGGCCAGCGCGGTCAGGTAGGCGGTGCCGAAGCAGATGGCGACGATCGCGAGCAGGAACACCTCCGGCGAGCAGGTGCGGGCCACCACGTCCAGCAGCGCGGGCATCACCCGGCGGGCCAGCACCAGTACCGCGACGATGACCCCGACCGCGGTGAGCACCGCCCACACCAGCGAGCCGCCCGCGGAGCCGCCGCCGTCCGCGGTCGGGCCGAGCAGCGGCACGACCAGCACCATGGCCACGACCGCGAGGTCCTGGGCGATGAGCACCGCCAGCGCCAGGCGGCCGCGGACGGCGGAGCTCTCCCGCCGCTCCCCCAGCAGCTTGAGCACGATGGCCGTGGACGACAGTGCCAGCAGGAACCCGGTGAACAGTCCGTCGCGCCATCCGCCGCCCAGCGCCAGGGTCAAGCCCAAGCCGGCTCCGGTGGCGAGCACCAGCTGCAGCCCGCCGGCGACGGCGATCCACGTCCAGACCCGGGCCAGGCGCTCCAGCGAGAACTCGATCCCGATGGTGAACAGCAGCAGGATGACGCCGATGTCCGCGGCGGCCTCCACGGCCTCGCTGCTGTCCACCACGCCCAGCTGGGCCGGGCCGATCAGCACGCCCGCCACCAGGAACCCGACGATCGGGACGACGCGGGCCCGGGCCGACAGGTACCCGATCACCGCGGCGGCGACCACCAGCGCCGCGGTCGGACCCAGGTAGCCCGGCACCTCGCCGGCCGCGATGACGAGGTCTGTCTCGGGCGCCATGCCCGACATCATGCGCGCCGCCGCGGCATCTTCCCAGGCCGGCCGGTCGGCGGGAATCCGTGGTCGGCGGCGGCGTTGCACAGCGGCGGACAGCACGCAGCCGGCGGAGGGAGTCGCCCGTGACGTCACCTGCCGCGGCGGCGACCGGCCTGCGCATGGGCACGGCCCAGGGGCGCTGGGTCCTGCTCGCGACCGTCCTCGGCTCGGGCGTGGCGATGCTGGACGCCACGGTCGTCAACGTGGCCCTCGAGCGGATCGGCGCCGACCTGGGCGCGGACTTCGCCGGGCTGCAGTGGACGGTCAACGCCTACACGCTCACCCTCGCCGCGCTGATCCTGCTGGGCGGATCGCTCAGCGACCGGTACGGGCGGCGCCGAATCTTCGTCGTCGGCGTCTGCTGGTTCGCCCTCGCCTCGCTGCTGTGCGGCCTGGCCCCGGACGTCGGCACGCTCGTCGCCGCCCGCGCCCTGCAAGGAGTCGGCGGGGCTTTGCTGACGCCGGGCAGCCTGGCGATCATCTCGGCGTCGTTCTCGGGGCCCGACCGCGCCGCCGCCGTCGGCGCCTGGTCGGGGTTCTCCGGGATCGCCGCGGCGGTCGGGCCGTTCGTCGGCGGCTGGCTGGTCGAGTGGAGCTGGCGGGCCGTCTTCCTCGTCAACCTGCCGGTGGCGGTCGTGGTCATCGCCGTCGTCGTGCGGCACGTCCCCGAGTCCCGCGACCCGGCAGCCGCCCCGCGGCTGGACTGGGGCGGGACGGCGCTGGTCGTCACGGGGCTCGGCGCCCTGACCTACGCCCTCACCGCCGCCGGGGACGCGGGGGCGAGCGCGGGCACCTGGCTGTGGGCCGCGGTCGGGGCCCTCGCCCTGGCGGCGTTCGTCGGGGTCGAGCGCCGGTCACGGCACCCGCTGGTCCCCCCGGCGCTCTTCGCCGACCGGCAGTTCACGGCCGCCAACGCCGTGACCTTCTTCGTCTACGCCGCGCTCGGTGCGCTCTTCGTGCTGCTCGTCCTGCAGCTGCAGGTGGTCTCCGGTTTCAGCCCGCTGCTGGCCGGCACCGCGCTGCTGCCCGTCACCGTCCTCATGCTGCTGTTCTCCGCCCGCGTCGGGGCGCTGGCCCAGCGGATCGGGCCGCGCGCCCTGCTCACCGGCGGACCGGCCGTGGCGGCGGCCGGAGTCCTGCTGATGCTCCGGATCGGTGAGGACGCCTCCTACCTGCGCGACGTGCTCCCGGCCGTGGCGCTCTTCGGCGCGGGCCTCACGCTGCTGGTGGCCCCGCTGACCGCCACCGTGCTCGCCTCCGCCGCCGACCGCCACGCCGGCGTGGCGTCGGGGGTCAACAACGCGGTGGCCCGCGCCGCCGGCCTGCTCGCCGTCGCGGTCGTCCCCGTCGCCGCCGGGCTCGGCGGCGCCGACTACGCCGATCCGCTCCTGTTCGCCGACGGCTTCCGCACCGCGATGCTCATCCTGGCCGGGCTGCTGGCCGCCGGCGCCCTGCTGGCCGCCGCGTACGTCCGCCGTCCGCTCGGCGACTCCCGGTCCCCGGCGTCGTCAGGCTGAGGGCCGACGTGGGCGATGAGTCCGGACGTCGGCGTCGGCGACCGTGACCGGCTGTGCGGTGGAGTGGAGAGCGATGACCGACGGCGCTCTGCTCAACGGGCGCGGGTTGGTCGGGCCCTGCCCCGCCGCTGACGGGAGTCGGCACCTCGACGACTTCGCCCCGCGAGCCGTACGGGACGGAGTCGTCGGATCCGCGCCGGATCAGCGCGGCCGGCGCGCGGCCTGCCGCACCGCCCAGCCGCCGGCCGCATCGGCGGCCCGGCGCCACAACGGCGCCCGCTGCTGCTCCAGGCGGGCCAGCCGGATCTCCAGCTCGACGACCCGGGTCGCGTCCGGACCGACGACCCGGGGGCGCGCGGCCAGCGTGGTCAGCCCCTCGACGAGCCCGGTGACCAGCTGGTTGACGTCCTCCGGCCCCAGCCGGGCCGTCCCGACGCAGGTCTCCCCGCGCCAGAGGCTCAGTTTGACCAGGCCGTTCTCGGTGTGCGTCGAGACCCGGACCGCCCGGCCCTCACCGCGCGCATCCCACGCCCATCGCCCGTTCACGGGTGGCACCGCCGTCATCGCCCCAGGGTGGGCACCGGGCAGGACCGGGTCAATCGGACGCTGAACGTGTCGGACTCGTCGGTCGCCCGCTCTCTCGCCGCGACCGTCAACGCGTGGCCCTCGCGGCGAGCTCGTGCGACGGTCGGCACGTGGACCTCGACTGGTGGGCGTTCGTGGGCGTGGCCCTGCTGGCCTACGTCATTCCCGGCCCGGACATGGCCGTCGTGCTGCGAGCGGCCACCCGAGGCTTCCGGCCCGGCGCGGCCGCCGCCCTGGGGGCGCAACTCGGCCTGTGCGTGCACCTGATCCTGGCCGTGGCCGGGCTGTCGGTCGTCCTGGCTCGGCATCCGGACCTGCTGACCACGCTGCGCATCGCCGGCGGGATCTACCTGCTCTACCTGGGCGGCCGGCTGATACTGCCGACTCTTCGCCGAACGCCCGCGGCTGACCACCCGCGCCCGGTCGACGTCTCCGCGCGGTCGGCGTTCGGGCAGGCCCTGTTCACCAATCTGCTCAACCCCAAGGCGGTGCTCTTCTTCGCCGCCGTCCTCCCGCAGTTCCTGGTGCCCGCCGCGGCCCCCGTGTGGCTGCAGGTGGTGGCCCTCGGCGCCCTGGACGTCGCGCTCGGCTTCCTCGCGTGGGCGGGGGTGATCGCGCTGGGCGTCCGGCTGTCGTCGTTGCTGCGTCGCGACCGGGTACGGCGGTGGTGGGACCGCACGACCGGCGCGCTTCTCGGGAGTGTGGGCGCAGGCCTGGTGGCCACCCGCTGACCCCGACCTCCCCGACCGGCGATGGCCAGTGCGGTTCACACGCTCCCGGCGGCTACAGCTTCGTCGGCAGCCCGAGCGCGGCGAACAGCTCGCAGTCGAGGTTCAGGAAGCTGGAGATGTGGGCGATCCGGCCGTCCTCGATCTCCAGCACGTGCAGGCCCCACGGCACGTGCCCACCGCCCTCGGCCGGGCGGTACTGGGCGAAGGCCGGCGTGGCGTTCGCCGAGGTCTCGATCAGCCGGGAGCCCTTGCACCCCGCCCCGGGCCCCAGCATCCAGGTGCCGATGTCGTCGCGCCCGCGCAGCCACATCTCGAACGGCGGCATGTGCTGGGTGGCGTCCTCGTGCAGCAGCTGCACGAACGCGTCGATGTCGTAGCGCTCGAAGGCGTCGAGGTAGCGGGCCAGCAGCGCGCGGTCCTCGTCGTCGAGGGTGCGCGGCGCGGGGCGCCCACCCACGTCGGCGAGCGTCGCCCGGGCGCGCTGCAGCGCGCTGTTCACCGAGGCCACGGTGGTGTCGAGCAGCTCGGCCACCTCGTCGGCCTTCCAGCGCAGCACCTCGCGCAGGATCAGCACCGCCCGCTGCCTGGGCGGCAGGTGCTGCAGGGCGGCGACGAAGGCCAGCCGCACCGACTCGCGGGCCACGGCCTGCTCGGCCGGGTCGCCGTCCTCGGGGAGCACCTGGCGGTCGAGCACCGGCTCGATCCACGCCGACGCCGGCTTGCGGCCGGCCAGCGACGCCGGGACCGGCGGATAGGGCGACCCCGCGAGGTCCATCGGCAGGGCACGGCGCGACCGGCCGTTGAGCGCGTCGAGGCAGACGTTCGTCGCGATCCGGTACAGCCACGAGCGGACCGCCGAGCGGCCCTCGAAGTCCCCGAGCCCGCGCCAGGCGCGGACCATCGTCTCCTGCACCGCGTCCTCGGCGTCGAACACCGAGCCGAGCATCCGGTAGCAGTAACCGGTGAGCTCACGGCGGTGCTCGAGCAGCCTCGGGTCGAGCTGGTCGGCGGGGCCGATGACGGCACTGGTCACAGGAGGTCACTCCTCGCGGGGTCGATGTGTACGTCAGCACACCACAGGCCCCCGACAGAACGGGAGCCCCGGCGCGACGAGCGCTCCGGGGCTCCCGACCGCTCCCACCCGGGTCGGGCGGGTCGGTGTCAGGGCGTCACGGGATCAGCGGCTCACCGTCGCGGACGAGCTGCCAGTTCTCGACGAAGAACTCCGCCGGGTCGATCACGCCCTCCTGCTGGGCGCGCTCGATGAGCAGCTGCCGGATCTCCAGCTGCTCGTTGTAGACCACCGGCGCGGTGCTGATCGCGGGGAAGTTGCCGCCCCCGCTGCGGCGGTAGTTGTTGACCGCCACGACGAACCGGTCGTCGTCGCCCACCGGCGCCCCTTCGTAGGAGAGCCCGACGATGCGGGAGCCGGCCGGCTGGGACACGTCGATGTCGTAGTCGACGCCGGAGAGGACGTCGTAGTTGTAGTCGGGGATCCCGTTCGGGAAGCCGTCCACGACCGCGTTGGTGATCGTCTCCGGGTCGACGTCCCCGGTGGCCGGCACCTGCTCGAAGTACCGGGCGGAGAACTCCAGGTACTCCTTCAGCTGGGCCCCGGTGAGCTCCACGGCCTCGAGGGTGTTGTCGTAGATGTAGAGCCCGGCGATGTCGCGGACGGTGACGTCACCGGCCGGGAACACGGCCTCCCGGCTGAACGGCGCCGCGATCGACAGCACCGGAAGGTCGGCCCGGTCGGTGCCCTCCAGGGCGGCGGCCACGGTGTCGGTCTGCACGTCCTGGATGAAGTCCAGGATCGCGGTGTCCTCGTACCGGCTGGTCGCCGCGGACAGCTCCTCCGCCGAGGTGGCCACCACCTGGTTGACGTACTCCACCGTCTTCCGGTGCGCCTCGGCCGTCGCGGCAAGCACCTCGGCCGACTCCTCGACCCCCGCGGTGCTCAGCGCCTGGGCGGACGTGCCGACGACGTCCCACTTCCCGCGGACCTGCTGCAGCTCGATGTCGACCTGCGAGACGGTGGCGCCCCAGCGGTAGGGCTGGGTGAGCAGCACGTCCTCGCCGGTGACCTCGTTCGTCACGACCTGGGAGGGGGCGTTCTGGTGCGTGTGGCCGACCACCATGGCGTCGATGCCCGGCACGGTCCGGGCGATGACGTCCGAGGGGTTCTCGGTCGGCACCTCGGGGCCGTAGGACGACGTCCCACCGACCCCGGCGTGCGACAGGACGACGACGACGTCGGCCTTCCGGTCGACGACCGGGACCCAGCGCTGCGCCGCCTCCACCATGTCCTGGAACGCCACGCGGCCCTCGACGTT
The DNA here is from genome assembly GCF_054051015.1 of Blastococcus sp. SYSU DS0616. NCBI lineage: Bacteria > Bacillati > Actinomycetota > Actinomycetes > Geodermatophilales > Geodermatophilaceae > Blastococcus > Blastococcus sp. SYSU DS0616. The sequence goes on along the minus strand of NZ_JBJHAJ010000008.1, from coordinate 71,578 downwards.
GTTCTTGTCCCAGATCGCCGAGCCGGGGGTGGTCAGGCCGATGATGCCGACCTTGACCGGCTTGTGGCCGGGCACGCGCATCTGCTTGATCGTGTACGGCGGCAGGTAGGGCTGGCGCGACGGCTCGTGCAGCACGTTGGCCCCGAGCACCGGGTGGTCGACGTCGCGGGCGTAGCGCCGCAGCAGGTCCAGGCCGTAGTTGAACTCGTGGTTGCCGACGACCTGCGCGTCGTAGCCGATCACGTCGAAGGCGGCCGCCATCGGGTGCTCGACGCGGGTCCGGGTGACCGGCTCCTGCTTGGCGTAGTAGTAGGTCAGCGGCGTGCCCTGCAGGAAGTCGCCGTTGTCGACCACGAAGACGCTGTCCTCGCCGCGCTCGGCGCGCACCGAGTCGACGACCGTGGCCACCTTCGCCAGCCCGGTCTCGAAGCCGGCCCGCTCCGAGTAGGGCCGGTCGGCGAAGTAGTCCCAGTTCTGCACGCGCCCGTGCAGGTCGGTGGTGGCCAGCATGGTCAGCGTCAGGTCGTCCGCCGTGCCGGGCGCCGCCGCGGCGGGGCTCATGGTCGCCATGGTCAGCGCCGCCGCGGCAGCCGCCACGGACAGCGTGGTCCGCCGTCTCATCCGGTCGTTCCTCTCCATCGGTGGTCCCCGTGACCGTGCGCAGGGGATCCGGGAGGGGACGCTAAGGACCGGTGCTGACAGCCGAGCGAACGGTCTGCGGCCTACTGGTAACTGATCAGCTGCGGATCGGGCTCCACCTGCTCGATCGTCTGCTCCGGCGTGAGCATCGGGATGTCCTCGTCGTAGAAGTTCTTCCAGCCCCACCACAGGCCCTCGGGGGCGTCCCGCCGCAGCGTCGCCCACGTGCTCTGCTTGGCGCCCTGCCCGCCCTGGCCGTCGGCGTGCACCATCACGGCCAGCTCGTCGCGGCTGAGGTCCACCCGCTCGCGGCCCGGGATCATGTCGAGCCGGAACTGGTGCAGCACCAGCAGCTTCTGCGGCAGCTGGTTGTCACGGGTGAGGTCGGCCAGCCAGTGCACCACCCGGTTGACCTCCTCGATGTCCACCGACCCGATCTGCCGCAGGTGCACCTCGTTCGGGCCCAGCCGCCACTCCGGGTCCAGGGCCAGGCCGACGTGCGGCTCCTCCAGCAGCGACCGGTACAGCTCGGCCTGGGTCACGAAGTCGGTACGCCCCGGCTGCAGGTCGAGGACGACGTACAGCCCGGCCTCACCGGCCGCGTCCACCCACGGCCGCAGGAACTCCGGATCGGCCTCCGCGGAGTAGTCGCCGTCGGGCCCGGCCGAGGCCGAGGCGATGGTCGCGATGATCTCGAAGGCCGGCACCACCGTCTCCTCGACCAGCGGCTCGTAGGGCGCCGCGTGCGCCCGCGCCCGCTCGACGGCGGCGTCGACCGGCTGCTCGCCCATGAGACCGAGCGCCGCGGTGCCGGGGTGCCCGTAGAGGGCCACGAGGAGCTTGCCGGGGAAGAGCGTCTGGCCGCCGCCGGGGAGCTCCACCCCGGTGGCGGCGGTCTCCACCTTCCAGTCCAGGCCGTCCTCGGCGGCGAACCCCGCGCCGAGGGCGACGACCGCCTCGGGCTGCGCCTCGCCGAGGGCGCCTACGACGTCGGCCGAGGCCCGGGGGTCGGTGCTGCCCCCGGTCAGCAGCACCTGGGCACCGGCCGCGCGGGCCGTCGCGATGCCGGCCACCGAACCGGGCTCGCCCGAGGCGAGCACGACCGTGTCCTCGAGCGGTTCGGGGCGGGCCGTCTCGGGGAGCTCCGCGTCGGAGCCCTCCTCACCGGTCTCCTCCGCGGTCTGCCCCGCCGACCCGCCGCTGCCGCCCTCCGGCTGCAGCGCGGCGGGTTGCTCGGGGTCCAGCCCCGCCACGGCCGCGGCCTCGCCGTCGGCCGGGACGGGATCGCCCTCGGCGAGGTCGACGCCGGTCGCGGCGGCGACCGCCTCGGCGTCCGCCTGGACCGTCACCACCTCCGGCCCCGCACCCTCCGGCAGGGCGACGTCCCCGACGGCCAGCACGGTGCCCGTGCCCAGCCGCTCCAGCTCGCCGGTCACCGGCTCCGGCGCCTCGGCGCCGCCGGTGACCAGCAGTGGGACACCCAGCGCTACCGCGGCCGACGCGCCCAGCAGCAGGCCCGCCGAGTCGTCCTCGTCCGCGAGCACCGCGACGTCGGAGGAGTCGAACAGCGCGCGGCTCGCGCTCACCGCCGTCCCCACCGGATCGGCGTCCGCGACGACCGTCAGCCGTTCGTCGGGTGCCGAGGTGACGGCCTCGGCCACCTGGGCCTCCTCGGCCTCCTCGTCGCCGGACGAGGTGCAGCCGGCCAGCAGGACCGCGCTGAGTGCGAGCGGAACGGCGCGAGAGCGCACGAGGAGCCTCCGTCGGTCGGGGCGCCGGCGACCGGGACGCACGTCGACGCCGGCGTGACGCCCCGACCCTAGTGGGGGACCCACCTCGGCCGCGGCGCTGGACACCGCGGCGGCGGGCGGAGGAGCATCTCGCGCCGAGATGACCGCAGCACCGCAGTCGGGACGGCCCGACCACGAACCGGCCAGCCAGCGGGATGGGGCCGGGCACCTCGTCGCAGCAGGCTCGACGGCATGACCGCAGACACCCTCGTGCTCCCGCCCGCGAGCGACCGGCTCCCGGTGACGCGCCGCCCCGGCCGTGTGCGGCAGCTGGGCATCGACACCGGGTACTCGCTGGCCGGTTTCCCGGTCGGCGTGGCTGCGTTCGTCGTCGTGATCACCGGCCTGGCACTCGGCGCCGGACTGCTCGTCGTCTGGGTCGGGGTGGCGGTGCTGGCCGGCACGCTGCTGGCCGCCCGCGGTTTCGCCACCGTCGAGCGGGCGTGGCTGCCCGCGGTGCTCGGCCGGCCGGTGCAGCGGCCCGCCTACCGCCGCGCCGAGGGTCGCCCGGTCCGGCGGATGATCACGCCGCTGCGCGATCCGCAGACCTGGCTGGACGCGCTGCACGCGCTGGTCCGTCTGCCCGTCGCGACCCTGTCGTTCGTCATCACGGTGACGTTCTGGGCGATCACCCTCGGCGGCCTGACCTACGCGGCCTGGGACTGGGCCCTGCCGGACGCCACCCTCGACCCCGACAACCACGACCTGCTCGAGACCCTCGGCTTCGAGACCAGCCCGCTGCGCCGGATCGCCCTCTACACCGCGATCGGGCTGGTCTTCGGCCTCCTGCTCCCGTTCGCCGTGCGCGGCAGCGCGCTGCTGCAGGCTCTCCTCGGAAAGGCGATGCTGACCTCCCGCGCGGCGGCACAGGCCGAGATCGACCGGCTCGCCGGCGGCCGGGACGCGGCTGTCGCCGCCGAGGCGGTGGCGCTGCGCCGACTGGAGCGCGACATCCACGACGGCCCGCAGCAGCGACTGGTGCGGCTGGGCATGGACCTCGCCCGCGCCCAGCGGCAGCTCGACCGGGACCCGGGCGCCGCCCGCGAGACGCTCGGCGAAGCCGCCGGGCTGGCGCGGGAGACGCTGGAGGAGCTGCGCGCACTCTCCCGCGGGATCGCCCCGCCGGTGCTCGCCGACCGAGGGTTGGCCGCTGCGCTGACCGCCCTCGCCGCCCGCTCCCCCGTGCCCGTCGACCTCGCCGTCGACCTGCCGAGCGAGCGGCTGGCCCCGGTCACCGAGAACACCGCCTACTTCGTCGTCAGCGAGGCGCTGGCCAACGTGGCCAAGCACAGCAGCGCGACCACCTGCCGGGTCGAGGTGAGCTGCACCGGCGACCGGCTGCGCGTGGTGGTCGAGGACGACGGCACCGGCGGCGCGGTGGCGGCACCGGGGCACGGTCTGGCCGGGCTGGCCGACCGGCTGCAGGCCGTCGACGGCGTGCTCGTCGTCGACAGCCCCCGGGGTGGGCCGACCCGGCTGACCGGGGACCTGCCGTGCGGGTAGTGCTCGCCGAGGACTCGGTGCTGCTGCGCGAGGGCCTGGTCCGGCTGCTGGAGGAGGCGGACGCCGAGGTGGTGGCCGCGGTCGCCGACGGGCCGTCCCTGGTCCGCGCGGTCGGCGAGCACCGGCCCGACGTCGCCGTCGTCGACGTACGGATGCCGCCGACGCACACCGACGAGGGCCTCCGCGCCGCCGTCGAGGCCAGGTCCGCGGTGCCGGGCACCGCCGTCCTGGTGCTGTCCCAGTACGTGGAGGTGGCCTACGCCGACGAGCTGCTGGCCGACGGCGCCGGCGGCGTGGGCTACCTGCTCAAGGACCGGGTGGCCGACGTCGACACGTTCCTGACCGCGCTCGAGGACGTGCGGGGCGGGGGCACGGTGCTCGACCCGCAGGTGGTCGCCCAGCTGTTCGCCCGCCGCCGGGCCGACGACCCGGTCCGCCGGCTCACCCCGCGGGAGCGCGAGGTGCTCGGGCTGATCGCCGAGGGGCACTCGAACACCGCGATCGCCCGGGCGCTCGTGGTCACCCCGGGGGCGGTGGAGAAGCACACCCAGCACATCTTCGCCAAGCTCGGGCTCACCCAGGACGAGGACCAGCACCGACGTGTGCTCGCCACCCTGGCCTACCTGCGCGCCTGAGCCGAACTCGCTGGCGGCCTGTCGGAGCCGCCCGGTAGACACAGCGCTGTGAGCGACCTCGACGCCCGGTTCCGTCCGGTGACCCCCGACGAGTGGCCGGTCTTCAGCCGGGCCATGCACGACGTCTTCGCCGACGAGGCGCCGGCCGACTTCGCCGAGCGGCCGTCGTCGGTGGCGGAGCTGGACCGGTCGCTGGCCCTGTGGGAGGGCGACCGCGTCGTCGCCACCGCCGGCATCTACAGCCGGACCCTCGCCGTCCCCGGCGCGCTGGTGCCCTGCGCCGGCGTCACCTGGGTGACCGTCGCCCCGACCCACCGCCGGCGCGGCCTGCTCACCGCGATCATGCGCCGCCAGCTCACCGAGCTGCACGAGCAGCAGCGCGAGCCGGTGGCCGCGCTGTGGGCGGCCGAGTACCCGATCTACGGCCGGTTCGGCTACGCGCCCGCGACGGTGGAGGCGCGGTTCTCCGGTCGCACCGAGCGCCTGCGGCTGCGCCCGGACGTCGACCTCGGCACCGGTCGGGTGGAGCAGGTGCCGGTCGAGCAGTACCGCCCCGCCGCCGTGGACGTGCACCGGGCGGTGCACCGCTGGGTGCCCGGGAACATGGTGCGCGACGACCGCTGGTGGGACCGGCAGCTGCGCGACGACCCGTCCCGGCGGCACGGGGCCACCGAGCGCCGCTACCTGCTGCACCGCGAGGCCGACGGCACGGTCACCGGGTACGCCGCCTACCGGGTGAAGGGCGCCTGGAGCGACACCGGCGAGCCCGACGGCACCCTGACCGTCGAGGAGGTGCGGGCGACCGGCACCCCGGCCTACGCCGCGCTGTGGCAGGTGCTGTTGTCGGTCGACCTGGTCCGCACGGTGAAGTACCCGGCGGCCTCGCCCGACGACCCACTGCGCTGGCTGGTCACCGATGCCCGGGCGCTGCACAGCACGCCGGTCGACGGCCTGTGGGTGCGGCTGGTCGACGTCGACCGGGCGCTGGCGGCCCGCCGCTACCCCGCCCCCATCGACCTCGTGCTGGAGGTGCGGGACGCGTTCTGCCCGTGGAACGAGGGGCGCTGGCGGCTCTCCGGGCACCCGGCCGGCGGCTACTGCGGCCGTACCGATCGCGACCCCGACATCGTGCTGGGCATCGAGGAGCTCTCGGCCGCCTACCTGGGCGGCGTCTCGCTCGCGTCCCTGCAGGGCGCCGGCCGGGTGACCGAGATCAGCCCGGGCGCGGTCACGCTCGCGTCCACGGCGTTCGGCTGGCCGGTCACGCCGTGGTGCCCCGACGGCTTCTGAGCTGACCGCCCTCCCCGCGCGTGCGGGGAGGGCGGTCGGGCCTCGTCCCGGGACCCGCCGCGAGCGTGCGAGCGGTGGGGAGGACGGTCAGGCCTCGTCCCGGGACCCGCCGCGAGCGTGCGAGCGGTGGGGAGGACGAGGTCCTTCTTCAGTCGGTGCCGGACTCCATCGCGGCCCGGTCCAGCAGCTCGTCGTGCGCCGACACCTTGCCGCGGGAGGCGATCGCCTCGGCGCCGCCCTCCTGGGAGGCGTCGATCAGCCCGGTCGCCGCGGCCTGCGCCGCACCGACGGCCACCGGGGTCGGCCCGCCCCCGACCATGCCGATCCGCGCGTACTGCTCCAGCCGGGCGCGCGAGTCGGCGATGTCCAGGTTCCGCATGGTGAGCTGGCCGATCCGGTCCACCGGGCCGAACGCGGAGTCCGACGTGCGCTCCATCGACAGCTTGTCCGGGTGGTAGCTGAAGGACGGGCCGGCGGTGTCGAGGATCGAGTAGTCCTCCCCGCGCCGCAGCCGCAGCCGGACCTCGCCGGTGACCGCCATGCCGACCCACCGCTGCAGCGACTCCCGGAGCATGAGCGCCTGAGGGTCCAGCCAGCGGCCCTCGTACATCAGCCGGCCCAGGCGGCGGCCCTCGGAGTGGTAGGTGGCGAGGGTGTCCTCGTTGTGGATGGCGTTGACCAGCCGCTCGTAGGCGATGTGCAGCAGCGCCATGCCCGGCGCCTCGTAGATGCCGCGGCTCTTCGCCTCGATGATCCGGTTCTCGATCTGGTCGGACATGCCGAGGCCGTGCCGGCCGCCGATCGCGTTGGCCTCGTTCACCAGGTCGACGGCGGAGTCGAACTCCCGCCCGTTGATCGTGACCGGCCGGCCCTGCTCGAAGCCGACCGTGACCGTCTCCGGCGCGATCTCGACGGCCGGGTCCCAGAACCGCACGCCCATGATCGGCTCGACGGTCTCGATGCCGGTGTCCAGGTGCTCCAGCGTCTTGGCCTCGTGGGTGGCGCCCCAGATGTTGGCGTCGGTGGAGTAGGCCTTCTCTGCGCTGTCGCGGTAGGGCAGGCCGTGGGCGACCAGCCACTCCGACATCTCCTTGCGGCCACCGAGCTCGGCGACGAAGTCGGCGTCCAGCCACGGCTTGTAGATCCGCAGCCCTGGATTGGCCAGCAGGCCGTAGCGGTAGAACCGCTCGATGTCGTTGCCCTTGTAGGTCGAGCCGTCGCCCCAGATCTGGACGTCGTCCTCGAGCATCGCCCGCACGAGCAGGGTGCCGGTGACCGCGCGGCCCAGCGGGGTGGTGTTGAAGTAGCTGCGCCCACCGGAGCGGATGTGGAAGGCACCGCAGGTGAGCGCGGCCAGGCCCTCCTCGACCAGCGCGGCGCGGCAGTCGACCAGCCGGGCGAGCTCGGCGCCGTAGGCCGTCGCGCGGCCCGGGACCGAGGCGATGTCCGGCTCGTCGTACTGCCCGATGTCGGCGGTGTAGGTGCAGGGGACGGCGCCCTTGTCGCGCATCCACGCGACCGCTACGGAGGTGTCGAGACCACCGGAGAAGGCGATGCCGACGCGTTCGCCGACGGGCAGGGAGGTGAGCACCTTGGACACGAGGGCAAGTATGCACGACGCTGCATAGTCATGCAGAGCCGCCCTCGCGAGACGGGATCAGCCGGGCGGCGTCGCCGTTCCGGCCGGCCGCGTCACGGGTGCTGGGTGCGCGTGGGCAGCCCGCCCGCGGGACGGTGCCGGTCTCGCTCGTAGTCGCTGATCAGCCCGATCCGGCGCACGTGCCGCTCGTCGCCGCTGAACTCCGTCCCGAGGAACTCCAGCACCAGCGCCGTGGCCTCGTCGTCGCTGTGCTGGCGGGCGCCGATGGAGACGACGTTGGCGTTGTTGTGCTGGCGGGCCAGCTGGGCGGTCGCGGTGTTCCACACCAGAGCGGCCCGGACGCCGGGAACCTTGTTCGCCGCGATCTGCTCGCCGTTGCCGGAGCCGCCGATGACCACGCCGAGCGACCCCGGCTCGGCCACCGTCCGCTCCCCCACCTCGAAGCAGAACGGTGGGTAGTCGTCCTGCGCGTCGTACTCGAACGCGCCGCAGTCGACCGGCTCGTGGCCGGCCTCCGCCAGCGCCCGCTTGAGGTGCTCCTTGAACTCCAGGCCCGCGTGGTCGGTGCCGATGAAGACGCGCATGCCGGGGAGTCTGACAGGCTCGCCGGCGTGGCTGTGCTCGGGCTGGACGGCTGGCGCGGCGCCTGGGCCGGGGCGCTGCTGGACGACGGCGCGGTGACACTGCTGGCCCTCCCCGACGCCCCGGCCGCCCTCGCCCTGCCCGGGGTGGACGTCGTCGCGGTCGACATGCCGATCGGGCTGGCGGAGAACCGGCCACGCGTGTGCGACGTCGCCGCCCGGCGGCTGCTCGGCCGGGCCGGCAGCTCGGTCTTCCCGGCACCGCTGCGGCCGGTGCTGGGCGCCGCCGACTACGCCGACGCCTGCCGGATCTCGGTGGCGGTGTCCGGGAAGGCGCTGTCGAAGCAGGCCTGGTTCCTCGTGCCGTCGATCCGCTCGCTGGACGAGGCCCTCGGCGACCCGCCCGACCCGCGGGTGCACGAGGTCCACCCCGAGCTGGCGTTCCGGGCGCTCGACGACCGGGTGCGCGACCCGAAGGCCACCGCCCGGGGGCTGGCGCAGCGGCTGGCCGCCCTGCGCCCGGTGATGGACGTCGACCGCGCGCTGGCCGAGGCACCGCCGCGGCTGCCCGCCGTCGACGCCCTGGACGCCTGCGCCGCGGCCTGGTCGGCCCGGCGGATCGCGGCGGGGAGTGCGGAAACCGTCGGCGGTGACGAGCCCGACGCCCGGGGCCGGCCGATGGAGATCAGCTGGTGAGGCTCACGAGCCGGTGACGCGGCGGACCACCGACAGCGGCAGCACCCGCAGCAGCCGTGCGACCGCCGTCCAGGGCCAGCCCGGCACGTAGGCCGTGACCGGCTCCCGTTCCACCGCTGCGGTCAGCGCGTCGACGCCCTTGTCCAGGCCAACGGTGAGCGGGCCGCGGCGGCCGACGTTGATGTCGGTGGCGATGTAGCCGGGCAGGATCGTGGAGACGACGATCCGCGAGCCGTACACGTCGGAGCGGATGCCCTCGGCGAGCGAGTTGAGCGCCGCCTTGCTGGCCCCGTAGGCGGTGCGGCTGCCCGGCATGCCGCGCACGGAGGCGACCGAGGAGATGAGCACCAGGTGGCCCATGCCCTGGCGGCGGAACAGCTCCATCGCCGCCTCGCACTGCGCATGCGAGCCGAGCACGTTGGTGTGCAGGACGGCGCGGTTCTGCGCCGCCCCGCCGGTGCCCACGGACACGCCCTTGCCGATGCCGGCGTTGACGATCACGCGGTCGAAGCCGCCCAGCCGCTCGGCCAGCTCCGCGAAGACGGTCGGCACCGAGGCGGCGTCGTCGACGTCCATCGCGGCGACCTCGACCCGGATGCCCGGGTGCGCCGCCCGCAACTCGGCCTGCAGCGCCTCCAGCCGCTCGACGCGGCGGGCGCACAGGGCGAGGTCGCGCCCCATGGCGGCGAACCGGCGGGCCATGCCCTCGCCGAGGCCGGAGCTGGCGCCGGAGATGAAGATGCGCTGGCGGGTGGGGTGCGGCATCCCGACAGCATGCCGCACCCCCACCCGGAACTCATCGGAACGGCCCCCGTCCAGAGGCTCGTCCCGAGCGTGCAAGGACGAGGGGGACGGGGGTCCTTACCGGGTGAGCTTCAGGGCGTCGGCCGGCACGGAGTCCATGTCCGGGCCCGAGGTGCGGGTGCGCTTGAGCTCCCAGAAGTCGGGCAGGTTCGCCAGCAGGACGGCCCCGTCGAAGGCCTTGCCGGCGTCCTCACCGGTCGGCACCTTGCTGATCACCGGCCCGAAGAACGCCACGCCGTCGATGTGCATGACCGGCGTGCCGACGTCGTCGCCGACCGGGTCCATGCCCGCGTGGTGGCTCTTCTCCAGGGCCTCGTCGTACTCGGTGGAGCCGGCGGCTTCGGCCAGCGACGCCGGCAGCCCGACCCGCTCCAGGGCCGGCGCGATGAGCTCGTCGAGCTCGAGCTCCTCGTGGTGCCGCAGGGTCCCCATCGCGGTGTAGAGGTCGCCGAGCACCTCGTCACCGTGCTGCTGCGCCGCGGCCATCGCCACCCGCACCGGACCCCAGGCCTTGGCCATCATCTCCTGGTACTCCTCCGGCAGGTCGCGCCCGCGGTTGAGCACCGCCAGCGACATGACGTGCCAGTGCAGGTCGATGTCGCGCACCTTGGCCGCCTCCAGCACCCAGCGGCTGGTCAGCCAGGCCCAGGGGCACAGCGGGTCGAACCAGAAGTCGACGCGGGCCTTCGTGGGGGCGCTCTGCACTGCCTCGGTCATCCTTGCTCCTTGCTCCTCGCTCGGGTGCCCGGGTCGCCGAGCGCCCGGGCCGTCTCCCGCAGGCAAGCCCCGCCGAGGGGTGGTTGTTCCCTGCCGCGGGCCGCCGACCGGCAGACGGCGGGCGCACCGTCGTCCCCGCATGACAAGCTCTCCGGCGTGGCCGTACCCAACCTGACCCGCACTGATGCCGCCGCCCGCGCGGAGCTCCTCGCCGTCCAGAGCTACGACATCGCCCTCGACGTCACCGACGGCGCCGGGCACCCCGGCGAGCGCACGTTCCGCTCGACGACGACCGTCGAGTTCGCCTGCCGCCGGCCGGGCGCGGACACCTTCATCGACCTGGTCGCGGAGACGGTGCACTCCGCGACGCTGAACGGCACCGAGCTCGACGTGAACTCCTACACCGAGGAGGGCGGGCTGCCGCTGCCCGGCCTCGCCGAGTCGAACACGCTGGTGGTGACGGCGGACTGCCGGTACTCCAACACCGGCGAAGGCCTGCACCGCTTCCTCGACCCCGAGGACGGGCAGGTCTACCTCTACACCCAGTTCGAGCCGGCCGACGCGAAGCGGATGTTCACCTGCTTCGACCAGCCCGACCTCAAGGCCACGTTCACGATGCACGTGACCGCGCCCTTCGACTGGCAGGTCGTCTCCAACACCGGCGACCGCACGATCGAGGCGGGCGAGGGCGGCTCGCAGCTGGCCCACTTCGCGCCCACCAAGCGCATCTCCACCTACCTGGTGGCGCTCATCGCCGGCCCCTACGCCAGGGTCACCGACCTGCACGAGGGCATCCCGCTGGGGCTGTACTGCCGGGCGTCGCTGGCCCAGTACCTCGACCCGGAGGAGATCTTCCGGGTGACCAAGCAGGGCTTCGACTTCTACCACCGGGTGTTCGACTACCCGTACCCGTTCGACAAGTACGACCAGCTGTTCGTGCCGGAGTTCAACGCCGGCGCGATGGAGAACGCCGGGGCGGTCACGTTCCTGGAGGACTACGTCTTCCGGTCGAAGGTCAGCCGGGCCCGCTACGAGCGGCGCGCGGAGACGATCCTGCACGAGCTCGGGCACATGTGGTTCGGCGACCTCGTGACCATGCGCTGGTGGGACGACCTGTGGCTCAACGAGTCCTTCGCCACCTACATCAGCACCCTGTGCCAGGCCGAGGCCACCGAGTACCGGACGGCGTGGACGACGTTCGCCAACACCGAGAAGGCGTGGGCCTACGCACAGGACCAGCTGCCCTCGACCCACCCGATCGCCGCCGACATCCCCGACGTCGCAGCGGTCGAGGTCAACTTCGACGGCATCACCTACGCCAAGGGCGCCTCGGTGCTCAAGCAGCTGGTCGCCTACGTGGGCCGCGACGAGTTCCTCGCCGGCGTGCAGCGCTACTTCCGCCGGCACGAGTACGGCAACACCACGCTGGCCGACCTGCTGGGGCCGCTGTCGGAGAGCTCCGGCCGCGACCTGTCGGAGTGGGCCGACCAGTGGCTGCGCACCAGCCAGGTCAACACGCTGCGGCCGGTGTTCGAGCTCAGCGACGACGGCCGGTACACCAGCTTCGCCATCGAGCAGACGGCGGTGACCGAGCACCCGGTGCTGCGCAACCACCGGCTGGCCGTGGGCCTCTACAGCGAGGGCCCCGAGGGGCTCACCCGCACCCACCGGGTGGAGCTGGACGTCGCCGGCGCCCGCACCGAGGTGCCCGAGCTCGTCGGCCACCCGGCCGCGGACCTGGTGCTGGTCAACGACGACGACCTCACCTACGCCAAGCTGCGGCTCGACGAGCGCTCGCTGGCCACCCTGCGCACGCGGATCGGCGCGATCCCCGACCCGCTGCCGCGCGCACTGTGCTGGTCGGCGGCCTGGGACATGACCCGCGACGCCGAGCTGCCGGCCCGCGAGTGGGTGCAGCTGGTGCTGGCCGGCATCGGCGCCGAGACCGAGAGCAGCGTCATCCAGTCGCTGCTGGCGCGGGTGCAGAGCGCCCTGTCCTCCTACGCCGACCCGGCGTGGGCGCCGACCGGCTGGGCCCAGCTGGCCGACCACGCGCTCGCCGCGCTGGAGGCCGCGCCGGCCGGGAGCGACCAGCAGCTGCTGTGGTCGCGCACGCTGGCCAGCGCCGCGCGCACCGAGGAGCACGCGGCGGCGCTGCGCGGCCTGCTCGACGGCTCGCGCAGCTACGAGGGGCTGGTCGTCGACGCCGACGCGCGCTGGGCGTTCCTGCACGGGCTGGTCGCCATCGGCGCGGCCGGCGACGCGGAGATCGACGCCGAGGCCGAGCGGGACGCCACCGCGACCGGCATCCGGCGCACCGCGACGGCGCGGGCGCTGCGCCCGACGGCGGTGTCGAAGGAGCAGACCTGGCAGCAGGCGTTCACCGACGAGTCGGTGCCCAACGCCGTCCACGAGGCGATGCTGCAGGGCTTCTGGCACCCGGCCCAGCGGGAGCTGACCGCCGGCTACGTCGGCCGCTACTTCGCCGACATCCGGCCGCTGTGGGACCGCCGGCCCGGCGAGATCGCCAAGAACGCCGTGCAGTACCTGTTCCCGCCGGTGGTGGAGCCGCGCACCATCGCGGCGGCCGATGCCTGGCTCGCCGACGCCGAGCAGCCGCCGGCGCTGCGCCGGCTGGTGTTCGAGGGCCGCGACGGCATCGCCCGGGCACTGCGTGCCCGCGAGCGGGACGCCGACGCCGGGCACTGACCCGCGGACGACGAGGCCAGCGGTCACCAGTGGTGGCCGCCGGCCTCGTCGTTGCTGCCCCGCCGCCGCTTGATGATCAGGTCACCTGATCGTTAGGGGTCCTGGCTCAGCATCGGTCGTGAGCCAGGACCCCTAGTGATCAGGTCACCTGATCAACAGGGAGCCGTGGACATGACGAAGGCGCCGCACTCCCGAGGGGGTGCGGCGCCTTCGTCGTCGTTCAGCGGGGGCGGAGCCCCGAGGGGTGCCCGGCCTGGTCGGAGAGCTGGCGCAGCCCGTTGACGATGCCGCCGACCAGGTCGCCGTTGGCGAAGGCGCTGGTCATGGAGAGCACCGCCAGGGCACAGGCGCGGTCGGGCAGCCGGCGCGCGGCCCCGGCACCGGTGACCACCTCCACCACGCGCTGCCCCGGCGAGACGGCGATCAGCACCGCGTCGGAGGGGTTCTCGCCCGAGCGGGCGTGTAGCTCCTCGGCGTGCGCGCGGGTCGGCGTGCGCAGCTCACCCACGTAGAGGGTGAAGCGCAGCCCGGTCTCGCGGGAGGACATGGTGAGCGCCTCGTCGAGGCGGGCCAGCTCCCGGAAGCTGAACACCTCGTCGAGCCGGCCTTCGTCGGTGCGCGCCGGGAGGGTCGCCTCGGTGGCGGTGTCGTGGGAATCGACTTCGAACACGCTGGTCATGGCCGGCCTCCGGGGCAGGTCGTCGGAACGTCGGGAACAGTCACCGGGGGTCCGTCACCAGGTCCCGCGGGCGCCGCCCAGCGGGCCGGCCGGCTTCGGGCTGTGGGCGGGGTTCGTGCCGGCGGCGTGCGCGCCACCGGTGCCGACGCCCACCTCGGGGCCCGCCCCGGCCTTCGCGTCGAGGGCGCGCTCGCCCGGCTGCTCCGGGTACATCGACGAGCCCAGGGCGGCGGTGCCGCCGCCCGGGACGGCGGCCGGGCCGTGCGCCGGCGCGGGGCCGTGGCCACCGACGTGCGCGGGGTGCGGCTCGTACCAGACGGGCGCGTGGTTCCAGGGCTGGCCCGGCTTGTACCGGGTACGCCGGCCGCTGCCGGGCTTCAGGGTCAGCAACGCCAGCACCAGCACGACGGCGAGCGGGATGGCGGCGTAGACGAGGAGGGTCTCGGCGACGGTCACACCCGACAACTTACCGGGAGGGGGTCGTCCTCATCGGCTGTCGGCCCAGACGGCGGGGCGCCGGTGGTGCCACGGGCGGGCTGCCTCCAGCTGGGCGGAGAGCGCGACGAGGGTGGCCTCGTCAGCGGGGCGGCCGACGAGCATGGTGCCGATCGGCAGGTCGTCGGCCGTCCAGTGCAGCGGGACGCTGACCGCGGGCTGCCCGGTGACGTTGAACAGCGCGGTGAACGCGGCGTAGCGCTTCTGCCGCTCGAAGTCCGGCCCGCCCTCGCCGTCCTCGCCGAACCAGCCGATGGGTCGGGGGGTCATCGTGAGCACCGGGGCGAGCAGCACGTCGTAGCCGGCGGTCGCGCGCAGGAACTGCCGGGAGAAGGCGCGGAGGGCGAACATCGCCTCCATCGCGTCCCGAGCCGACAGCGCGAGGCCCCGGTCCTGCATCCAGCGGGTCAGCGGCTTCAGCAGCTCCTCGCGCCCGGGTGGGACCGGCAGGGTGGTCGCGCTCAGCGCCCAGACCCGCTCGAAGGACGGCAGCACCGCGGCGTCGAGCAGGCCGGTGGGCACGTCCTCGACGTCGTGGCCCAGGTCCGCCAGCAGCCGCGCGGCGTCGTCGAAGGCCCCGGCCACCTCCGGTTCCAGCTCTGCCCCGGGCATGGCCGACTCGGTGTATCGCCCGATGCGCAGCCGGCCCGGCTCCCGGTCGGCCCAGCCGAGGAAGGTCTCACCGGCCGGCAGCGGCGGGGCCCAGAACGGATCACCGATCTCGGGCCCGGCCATCGCGTCGAGCATCGCGGCCGCATCGCGCACGGTGCGGGCCAGCGGACCGCTGGTGCCCAGCCCGGTCACCTCGCTGCCGTAGGGGGCGTTGCTGATCCGGCCGCGGGTCGGCTTGATGCCGACCAGGCCGTTGATGCTGGCGGGGATGCGGATGGAACCACCGCCGTCGCTGCCCTGCGCGAAGGGCAGGAAGCCGGCGGCGACGGCGACCGCCGCTCCCCCGCTGGAGCCGCCGGCGAGCCGGGAGGTGTCCCAGGGGCACCGGGCCGGCCCGACCAGGTCGTTGTCGGTGTAGCAGGGGAAGCCGAACTCGGGCGTGTTCGTCTTGCCCACGCTGATGGCGCCCGCGGCGGCCAGCCGGGTGACCACCGCGTCGTCGACGGCGGGCACGAAGTCGGCCAGCGCCGCGGAGCCGAACGTCGTCCGGACACCCGCGGTGTTGTTCAGGTCCTTGATCGCGGTGGGCACGCCGAGCAGGGGCGGCAGCTCCCCACCCTCGCGCAGCCGGGCCTCGGCGGCCGCCGCACCGGCCAGCGCCCGCTCGGGGGTCACGGTGATGAACGCGCCGAGCCCGCTGTCGTGCGCGTCGATGCGGGCGAGCGCGTGCTGCACGAGCTCGGTCGGGCTGACCTCCTTCGCGCGGACGGCGGCGGCCTGCTCCAGTGCGGTGAGGTCGTGCAGCTGGGTCACGCTCCCGGACGCTAGTCCCCCGGTTCGGGGACGCCGATCGGGTTGCCCGCCGGCCAGTCCCCGGCGTCCACGACGGCACGGCGCAGCGGGTCGAGCAGCTCGGCCAGTCGCCGGCACCCGGACTCCCCGAGCGCCCGCCAGGGACCGGCGGCCAGGCGGTCGGTGCCGGCCTCGATCCCGGCGACCGCGTCCTGCCCGGCAGCGGTGAGCCGGTCGCCGGCCAGCCACCCGCGGTCGGCCAGCGCTGCCGCCGCTCCCTCCCACGCCGGGTCGTCCCAGCCGCGCGCCTTCTGCAGCCACGCCCGGTCGGCGCGACCGGCCGCGGCGGCCAGCACGTGGCTGCCCAGGCCGTCGACCTCGTGGGCCAGCAGGACGGCGGTGTGGCCGTCCCCGCGGTGCTCCCGCAGCGTGGTGAGCGCCTGCCAGAGCACCAGATGCGGCTCCGGGGGCACGGTCAGCCCGGCGTTCGCCGCGGCGAGCGGACGCCCGGGCGGGTCGACGGCGGCGGCCGCGGTGGCGGCCAGCTCCATCGCCTCGATCGCCGCGGACGAACCGACCCACTCCTGCCCCAGCACGCGGCGGACGGCGGCGTCGACCCCGCTCAGCCGCGCCGCCAGCGCGGCGGCCGGGGTGACCGTCGTCCACACGCCGGGGACCCGGCGGGCGACGAAGGACGGCTCGAAGTTGACGAACGTCGCCGTCACCACCTCGGCGCCGACCGGGCCCAGGGGCGCCGCGCGGAAGGCGAAGTAGCCGTTCCAGAACCCGCGCAGGCCGACCTCGGCCGCCGCGGCCTGCGACTCCGGGGCGAAGTACGTGAGCGCGTGCAGCGGCTCGGCGAGCGCCCACAGCCGGCGAGCGTCGTTCACGCGCTGACGCTCTCCGGGACGCCGAGCCACTCCCGCCACCGGGGGTCGACGGTGCGGTGCCCGAGCAGCCGCCAGGCCGCGCCGCTCGGCGTGCTGGGCGGGCGCGGCAGCTTCCAGCCGAGCTCGGCCAGCGAGCGATCGGCCTTGGTGTGGTTGCACCGGCGGCAGGCGGCCACCACGTTGTCCCACGTGTGAGTGCCGCCGCGGCTGCGCGGCACCACGTGGTCGATGCTGGTGGCCGAGCCGCCGCAGTACACGCAGGTCTGCCCGTCGCGGGTGAACACGGCCCGGCGCGACAGCGGGACCGACGCGGGATAGGGCACCCGGACGTAGCGGGTGAGCCGCACGACCACGGGCACGGGCAGGCTCAGGCGCTCGGCGTGGACGACGTCGGCGGTGACGTCGACCGGCTCGGCCTTCCCGGTGAGCACCAGCACGATCGCCCGCCGGCTGGAGACGACGCACAACGGCTCGTAGGTCGCGTTCAGCAGCAGAGTGGCCCCCGTGGTGGCGGGCGCGGGCAGGGGGACGAGCGGCGGGACGGGGTCGCGACGCGGGCCTGGGTGACCCGCCGACGTCGACCCGGGCGCGGAACGCGGCACGGATCACCTCCGGACGCCCCGGACCGTCGGGTGCTGCGCGACCCGCGGGCAGCCCCATTCTGACCCGAGGACCGCCGCTCGGCGCACTGGAAATCCCCGCGGCCCCGGCGGATGTCGGTGCCCGCCACTAGCGTTCCGGCCATGCGTTACCCGGAGGCCCCGCGCCTGGACCTGGTCGAGGAGCTGCACGGCCACCGCATCGCCGACCCCTACCGCTGGCTCGAGGACCCCGCCGACCCGCGCACGCGGGAGTGGTCGGCGGCGCAGGACGGGCTGGCCGCCGAGGTGCTCGGTGCGCTCCCGGCCCGTGATCGGTTCGCCGCGCGGCTCGGGGAGCTGGTGCGGGCGGGCGCCGTCGGCGTGCCGGTGTGGCGCGGCGGGCGGGCCTTCTCGACCCGCCGCGACCCGGGCCAGGAGCACGGCGTGCTCCGGGTGCGGGAGGCCGACGGCACCGTGCGGGTGCTCGTCGACCCGATGGAGCTCGACCCGGAGGGGACGACGACGCTCGACGCGTGGTCGCCCTCCTGGGAGGGCGACCGGCTGGCCTACCAGCTCTCCACCGGTGGCGACGAGGAGTCGCGGCTGTACGTGCTCGACGTGAACACCGGTGAGCTGCTGGACGGCCCGATCGACCGGTGCCGCTACTCCCCCGTCGGCTGGCTGCCCGGTGGCGAGGAGCTGTTCTACGTCCGCCGGCTCCCGCCGGACCAGGTGCCGGCGGGCGAGGAGCAGCACCACCGCCGGGTGTGGCGCCACCGCGTCGGCGCCGACCCGTCCGGCGACCTGCTCGTGCACGGCGACACCTTCGACCCACCCACCCTGGACCCCACCAACTACTACGGGGTCCGCACCAGCGCGGACGGGCGCTGGCTGGTCGTCTCGGCGTCGGCGGGCACCGCCCCGCGCGACGACGTCTGGCTGGCCGACCTGGGCGGGTCCGGCGACCTACGCGAGCTGCAGCGCGGCGTCGACGCCCAGACCGCCGCGTGGGTCGCGCGCGACGGCCGGCTGTACCTGCTCTCCGACCGCGACGCCCCGCGCTGGCGGCTCGCGGTCGCCGACCCCGAGGACCCGGCCACCTGGGCGCCGGCGGCGTGGACCGACGTCGTCCCGCAGCAGGAGGGCGCGGTGCTCTCCGACGTCGCGCTCGTCGATGCGCCCGACGGCGACCTGCAGGTGCTGGCGGTGCACGCCGTGGACGCCACCGACCGGCTCTCGCTCTGGGCGGGGGACGGCGGCGGCCGGATCACCGAGGTGGCGCCGCCGGGCCCCGGCAGCATCTCGGGGCTGAGTGCACCGCCCGAGGGCGGCACCACCGCGTGGGTCGGCTACACCGACTACGCGACGCCGCCGTCGGTGCTGCGCTGGGACGCCACCGCCCCCGGTGGGCTCGAGGCCTGGGAGCAGGCGGATGTCGCCGGCGACGTGCCACCGCTGACCGTCGTCGAGACGCACGCGCGGTCGAAGGACGGCACGCCCGTGCACCTGTTCGTGCTCTCGGGCACCGGTGCACCCGACCGCCCCCGCCCCACGGTCCTCTACGGCTACGGCGGGTTCAACGTCTCGCTCACCCCGGCCTACACGGCACAGGCCCTCGCCTGGGTCGCCGCGGGCGGCGTCTGGGTGGTGGCCAACCTGCGCGGCGGGTCGGAGCACGGCGAGGAGTGGCACCGCGCCGGGATGCGGGAGCGCAAGCAGAACGTGTTCGACGACTTCGCCGCCGCCGCGGAGCACCTGGTGGCCGAGGGGTGGACGACGCACCCGCAGCTGGCGGTCATGGGCGGGTCGAACGGCGGCCTGCTCGTGGGCGCCACGCTGACCCAGCGGCCCGAGCTCGCCGCCGCCGTCGTCTGCAGCGCCCCCCTGCTGGACATGGTGCGGTACGAGCGCTTCGGCCTCGGCCGCACCTGGAACGACGAGTACGGCACCGCCGACGACCCGGTGCAGCTGGGGTGGTTGCTGAGCTACTCCCCGTACCACGCGGTGCGCCCGGGCACGGCGTACCCGGCGGTGCTCGTGACGACGTTCGAGTCCGACACCCGCGTCGACCCGCTGCACGGCCGGAAGCTGGCCGCCGCGCTGCAGCACGCCACCTCGGCGGACGCCCCGATCGTGCTGCGGCGGGAGACCTCCGTCGGCCACGGCGCGCGTGCGGTCAGCCGGACCGTGGGGCTCGCGGCCGACCAGCTGGCGTTCCTGGCGGCGCACACGGGACTTCCCGGATCACCAGGCGATCGGTAACGGGATGGACACGCCCATTCGACGATGCTGACGGCACGCGTTGCGCCTGAAATGATTCCGGTAATGACCGGATCACCGACCGTGCTCGGCGCTGACGCCGGACCGGCCGCCGCCGACCGCGGCGGCTCGTGGGCTGCGGGAACGGGGCTCAGCTGAGCGCCGAGGCACCGGACGACCCCGGCGACGACGCCACCGTCCGGCAGGCCACGTTCCGCGAGGTCTTCGCCGTCCGCGAGTTCCGGCCGTTGTTCGGCACCTACCTGCTGTCCGCGGCCGGCGACGAGCTGGCCCGGGTGGCGCTGACCGTGCTGGTCTACGCGCGCACCGACTCCCCGCTGCTGGCCGCCCTCACCTTCGCCATCAGCCACCTGCCCTGGCTGCTCGGCGGGCCGCTGCTGTCGGCGTTCGCCGACCGGCTGCCGCGCCACCGGGTGCTCATCGCCACGGACCTCGCCCGAGCCGGGCTGGTGGCCCTGATGGCGATCCCGGGCATGCCTCTGCCGCTCCTGCTCGGCCTCCTGTTCGTGGTCGGCCTGTGCGCGCCCCCGTTCGAGTCGGCGCGGTCGGCGCTCATGGCCGACGTGCTCGACGGCGACCGGTACGCCGTCGCCACCTCGCTCACCGGGATCACGCTGCAGCTGGCCCAGGTGGCCGGCTTCCTCGCCGGCGGCGCGCTCGTGGCGGTGCTCAACCCCTCCGCCGCGCTGCTGATCGACGCGGCCACGTTCGTCGTCTCCGCCGTCTGGTTGTGGGCCCGGCTGAAGCCCCGGCCGGCGCCGGCGACCGACGGCGCCGGCGCGCCCGGATCGCTGTGGCGCGACGCCTCGGACGGCCTGCGGTTCATCCGGCGCAGCCCCCGCCTGCTGGCGATCGTCGCCGTCCTCTGGGTCACCACGGGCTTCGTCTACGCCTCCGAGGGGATCGCCGCGCCACTGGTGGACTCGCTCGGCCAGGGCGCGACGGCGGTCGGCATCCTGCTCGCGGCCAACCCGCTGGGGGTCACCATCGGCGGGCTGGTCATCGCGCGCCTGGTCCCGCCGGCGCGACGGGAGCGGCTCGTCGCCCCGCTGGTACTGGTCTCCCTCGCCCCGGTGCTGGTCGGCGGCGTGGTCGCGGCGGTGGCCGGCCCGGGGGCGGTGCCGTTCTGGATCCTGGTCGGGATGCTCTTCCTCTCGGGGCTCGGCGCCGCCTGGTCCATCCCGCTCAACGTCGCCTTCGTGCAGGCGGTGCCCAGCGCCTACCGCGGGCGCGCGTTCGGGGTCGCGGCCAGCGGGCTGGCCGGGGTGCAGGGCATCGGCGCGCTCGCCGCCGGCCTGGCCGCCGAGGGGCTCAGCCCGGCTGTCGTCGTGGCCCTCTCGGGCGCCCTCGGAATGATCGCGGTCGCCCCGGCGCTGAGGGCCTATCGGCGGACGCGGAACCGGGCGGACGTCGTGGTCGAGGCCGAGGGGGCTACCGGAGCATGAGCGAGTCGAGGCGGTCCCTGCCGTCGGGGCGGACCTTCTACGACGAGGTCGGGGGCGAGGAGACCTTCCGCCGGCTGGTGCAGCGCTTCTACGCCGCCGTCCGCACCGACCCCGTGCTGCAGCCGCTGTACCCCCAGGACGACTGGGAGGGCGCCGAGACGCGGCTGCGTGGCTTTCTCGAGCAGTACTGGGGCGGGCCGACGACCTACTCCGAGCAGCGCGGGCACCCGCGGCTGCGGATGCGGCACGCGCCCTTCGCCATCGGCCCGGTGGAGCGGGACGCCTGGCTCACCCACATGCGCGACGCCGTCGACTCCCTCGGGCTCCCGCCCGAGCAGGACGCGACGCTGTGGGGTTACCTGGAGATGGCCGCCCGCAGCATGCAGAACCGCTTCCCCGCCGACGCCGAGGGCTGATCCCCGGCTCCCGCCGGTCCCCGTCCGGGGACGCGAGCGCGCACCGACACTGCACGTACCGACATCGAGGAGCCCGGTGAGCCCGGCTGAAGGACCCCCTGCCCCCCACCACTCGCCCGCTCGCGGCGGGCCCCTGCAGGGGGCCGCACGCACCCTGCGCCCCGGCGCCGACTGGTGGCGCGAAGCGGTCTTCTACCAGGTCTACATCCGCAGCTTCGCCGACGGGAACGGCGACGGCGTCGGCGACCTGGCCGGCCTGCGGTCGCGCCTGCCGTACCTGCGCGACCTGGGCGTCGACGCCCTGTGGATCACGCCCTTCTTCCCCTCGCCGATGGCCGACCACGGCTACGACGTCGCCCACCCCCGGGACGTCGAGCCCGTCTTCGGGGACCTGCCGGAGTTCGACGCGATGCTCGGCGAGGCCCACGCCCTCGGCCTGCGGGTCACCATCGACCTGGTGCCCAACCACAGCTCCCACGAGCGCGAGTGGTTCCAGGCGGCGCTGGCCGCCGGCCCCGGGTCCCCGGAGCGGGCGCGCTACCTGTTCCGCGACGGGCGCGGGCCCGACGGCAGCGAGCCGCCGAACAACTGGCCGTCGGTGTTCGGTGGCCCGGCGTGGACCCGGGTGCCCGACGGGCAGTGGTACCTGCACATCTTCGCCCCCGAGCAGCCGGACCTGAACTTCGCGAACCCCGAGGTCGTGGCCGACCTCGAGGAGACGATGCGCTTCTGGCTCGACCGCGGGGTCGACGGCTTCCGGATCGACGTCGCCCACGGCATGGCCAAGCCGGACGGGCTGCCCGACATGGTCCCCATGGACGACACCGGGCTGCTCGACGACCACGGCCCCGGCGACCACCGGTTCGACCAGGACGGCGTGCACGTGGTGCACCGCCGCATCCGGGCGGTGCTCGACCAGTACCCGGGCACCATGGCCGTCGGTGAGGTGTGGGTCTCCGACGACGACCGGCTGGCCCAGTACCTGCGCGAGGACGAGCTGCAGCTGGCGTTCAACTTCAAGCTGCTCACCGCCGAGTGGACGCCGGACGGGCTGCGCGACGCGATCACCCACTCCCTCGCCGCGGTCGAGGGCACACCGGCGCCCGCGTGCTGGGTGCTGTCCAACCACGACCGCCCGCGGCACGTGACGCGGTACGGCGGCGGGGAGCTCGGCACCCGGCGAGCCCGCGCGGCCGCGCTGCTGCAGCTGGCCCTGCCGGGAGCGGCCTACCTGTACAACGGCGACGAGCTCGGCATGCCCGACGTCGACCTGCCCGACGAGGTGCTGCAGGACCCCATGTGGTTCCGCTCGGGCGGCACCGAGCGCGGGCGCGACGCCTGCCGCATCCCGGTGCCGTGGTCGGGTACCGAGCCGCCCTACGGCTTCTCGTCCGCGGCCGACACCTGGCTGCCCATGCCCGACGGCTGGGCGTCCCTGACGGCCGAGGCCCAGCGCACGGACGACGGTTCGATGCTGTCGCTGTACCGAAGCGCGCTCGCCCTGCGCGCCTCGTCCCCGCTGTTCCACGGCGAGGATCTGCAGTGGTTGCAGTCACCCGAGCGTTGTGTCGCCTTCCGGCGTCCCGGCGGGCTGGTCTGCCTGGTCAACCTGTCCGGCGCCCCCGTGCCGCTGCCCGAGGGCCGGGTGCTGCTGAGCAGCGCGCCGGTCGACGACGGCAAGCTGCCCGACGACGCCGCGGTGTGGCTGCAGCCCTGAGCCGACCGGCCGGTGCCCGGGCGCCCCGCGGCGCTCGGGTACCTTGCCGCAGGCGACGCCGGGCCGGCGGCGCCCACCTACCGGTCCGATGCAGGAGCTGACATGAAGACCCGGGACCTGGCCTACATCGCTCTCTTCGCGGCGATCATCGCCGTGCTGGGCACCCTGCCCGCCGTGAACATCGGCCCGGTCCCGATCACCGCGCAGACGCTCGGCGTGATGCTCGCCGGCAGCGTGCTCGGTGCCCGCCGCGGCTTCCTGGCCGTGCTGCTGTTCCTGGTGCTGGTCGCGATCGGCCTGCCGCTGCTGGCCAGCGGCAGCGGCGGCCTCGGCGTCTTCGCCGGCCCGACCGCCGGCTACCTGATCAGCTGGCCGTTCGCCGCGTTCGCCACCGGCTGGCTGACCGAGCGGTTCTGGGCCCGCTACAACGTCGCCTGGGGCGTGCTGTTCAACATCCTCGGCGGCATGGTCGTCATCTACCTGATCGGCGTGCCGGTGCTCGCCGCCGTCGGCAACCTCTCGCTGGGCGCGGCGATCGTCTCCGGCGCCCTGCCGTTCCTGCCCGGCGACGCGGCCAAGGCGTTCATCGCCGCGGCGATCGCCGTCCAGGTGCGCCGCAGCTACCCGGTGATCGACCGACCGCAGCGGGCGCTCGCCGGCCGGTGAGGTTCCGCAGGTCGGAGCCGCGGGCCGACGCCGTCGCCGACCCGGCCCGCGGGATCGAGCTGCGGGGCGTCTCGCACCGCTACGGCGACCGCGCCGTGCTGAGCGACGTCGACCTGCACCTGACCGAGGCGCGCATCGGCGTCGTCGGCGCCAACGGCTCGGGCAAGAGCACCTTCGCCCGGTTGCTCAACGGGCTGGTCGTGCCGACGTCCGGGCAGGTGCTGGTCGACGGCCTGGACACCCGCAGCTCCGTGCGCGAGGTCCGCCGCCGCGTGGGTTTCGTCTTCCAGGACCCCGACGCGCAGATCGTCCATCCCACCGTCGCCGAGGACGCCGCCTACGGGCTGGAGAACCAGGGCGTGCCGGCCGCCGAGCGGGCGGCGCGGGTCGCCGAGGTGCTGGCGCGGTACGGGCTGGCCGGGCACGCCGACCACCCCGCGCACCTGCTCTCCGGCGGGCAGAAGCAGCTGCTGGCGATCGCCGGGGTGCTGGTCATGCGGCCCGCCCGCGTGGTGTTCGACGAGCCGACGACGCTGCTGGACCTGGTCAACGCCCGGCGCGTCGCCCGCGTGATCGACGAGCTGGAGCAGCAGGTGGTCGTGGTCACCCACCAGCTGGACCTGCTCGACGGCTTCGACCGGGTGCTCGTCGTCGACGGCGGCCGGATCGTGGAGGACGCCGCCCCGCGGGTGGCGATCGCGGCCTACCGGGCGCTGATGGAGCACCGATGACCCTCGCCCTGTACGTGCCCCGCCGCAGCCCGGTGCACCGGCTGCCCGCGGGCGCGAAGCTGCTCACGCTGGCGGCCCTCGCGGTCGCCCTGTTCGTCGTGCCGACGGTGCCCGTGGTCGCCGGCGCTCTGCTGGGCGTGCTCGCCGTCGGCATCGGACTCGCGCGCGTGCCGGCGGCGGCGCTGGCCCGGCAGGCGCGCACGGTGCTGTGGTGGCTGGTCGGCCTGCTGGTCTTCCACACCGTGTTCAGCGACCCGACCACCGCCGCGGTCACCGTCCTGCGGTTGCTGACCCTGGTGCTGGCCGCCGGCGTGGTGACGGCGACGACGCGGGTGACCGAGATGGTGGCCGTGATCGAGCGGCTGTGCGCCCCGCTGCGGGTGGTCGGCGTGCGTCCCGCGCGGATCGGGCTGGTCGTGTCGATGGCGCTGCGGTTCATCCCGGTGCTGGCCGAGCGCGCCGCGCGCATCCGGGAGGCGCAAGCGGCACGCGGCGGGTCGGCGCGCGGGATCCGGGGCGTGCGGACGACGGTGGCCCCGCTGCTGGTGCAGCTGCTGCAGATGGCGCACACCGTGAGCGAGGCGCTGGACGCCCGCGGCGCGGACGACGTCCCCCCGGCCCGGGGACGCCGCTCCCCCGCTGCCTCCGCCTGACCCCGTGGAGGCCCCCGTGCACACCGGTTCGCTGCTGGAGATCTGGACGACGCCCGCGGCCGCGGGACCCATGAGCCGGAGGCCGTCGGCGCGGCTGGTGCCGGGGATGGGGCTGGACGGCGACCGCTACGCCCTGGGCGGCGGCACGTGGGCGCAGTACCCGGACCTGGAGAAGCAGCTGACGCTGATCGACCGGGACGACGTCGCCGCCGTGGCCGCCGAGGTGGGCGGCGCGTTCTCGACCGCGGACACCCGGCGGAACCTGGTGACCACCGGCGTGGACCTGTCCTCGCTGGTGGGCCGGTGGTTCGCGGTGGGCGACGCACTGCTGTTCGGGATGAAGCGCTGCCCGCCGTGCACGCACCTGGAGCGGCTGACCGGGCTCAAGCTGGTGAAGGCGATGGTGCACCGCGGCGGCATCAACGCGGCCGTGTTCGGGGGCGCGGTGATCGCCGAGGGCGCCGTCGTGCGGCCGGTCCCGGAGGAGGAGGCCGCCCGCCGCGGTGCGCCGACAGGTACCGACCGCCCCGTGCCGCGGGTCGTCGACGGCTGACCCGCCGACCGCCACGGGTCTTCGCGTGCGCTCTGCCTCTGAGTGCCACGGGGAGCAGAGCAGAGCGTCCGTCGACCTGCTCCTCGCCGGGCTCCCGGGTGCGTGGGAGCTCAGGTGCCGGCGGGCTCGTCGGTCCAGCGGGCGAGGAACTCCTTCTCCTCCGCGGTGATCCGGCGGGGCCGGTTCAGGGCGAAGTCGAACGGCACGAGCAGCGTGCTGCCCGTGACGGCGAGCGCCCCGTGGTCGAAGAGCTCGTAGTGGCAGGTGAACGCTGCGGCGCGGATGCCGGACACCCAGACCTGCACCTCGAGGGGCTCGGCGTCGTAGACGACCGACCGCTTGTAGGCGATCTCGTGCGATGCGACGACGAGCCCGCGGCGCATGCCGGTGCTCTCGTCGTGCGTCGGCTGCTCGAAGAAGAGGTTGACCCGCGCCATCTCGAAGTAGCCGAGGAAGGCGACGTTGTTGATGTGCTGGTAGGCGTCCATGTCCGACCAGCGCATGGGGACGTGCACCGTGTGCCTCACGCCGCCACCCTGCCCTACGCCGACGGGCGAGCCGTGCCGGGGCGGCTGCATCGGGGGGCACCGGGGATCTAGCGTCGTCGATGTGGAGCCGTGGGCGGCGGATGCGCCGGGCGTGCTGACGCTCCCCTCGGGGCGGCGCGTCCGCGGGAGGTCGCTCCGGCAGGTGGCACCGGGGCCGCAGCCGACGTTCGGGGTCTACCTGGGCGGTCGCCGGCCCCGCGTCCCGTGGGAGAGCCGCTGGGTGCGCTGGCGCGACTTCTCGCTGCCGGCCGACCCGGCGGCGCTGCGGGATGAACTGCGGGCCGCGCTGGAACGCACCGTCGATGGTCGGGTCGAGGTCGCCTGCCGGGGCGGGACCGGGCGCACCGGTACGGCGCTGGCTTGTCTCGCGGTGCTGGACGGCGTCCCGTCCGACCGGGCCGTGGCGTTCGTCCGTCGCGGCTACCGACGTCGCGCGGTGGAGACGCCGTGGCAGCGCCGCTTCGTCGAGCGGTTCGGCTGACACGCCGGTGGCCGGCAACCGATGCCGGGGGTCATCCGCGGAGGCGCCCGGCCAGCCGCTCCTGGCCGGGTCCGGACAGTTCCCCGACCACACCGCGGCGCCCGGCCACGGTCATGAGGAGCGCCTCAGCCGTGCCCGTGACCTCGGGGCCGCGCCCGAACGTCCAGTCGACGTCCGTGGCCACCAGCCGCACGCCGCGCACGCGGAGCACCCCCAGCAGCGTCGGGGCGAACAGCGCGGTCCGCAGCGCCGGCACCACCCGCTCGGCCGGGATGGACCGGGGCACACCGAGGGGACGCCGGATGTCCTGCTGGTGGATCATCCCGTCGGTCAGCGCGATGGCTCCGCCCATCCCGGCGGTCAGCCCGGAGGGCGTGAGGTGGTCGTCCAGGAGCCGGACCAGCTCAGCAGGTGTCCGGGTGCCGTACTCGCGCAGCCCCACGGCGTTCGTGCGGTCCACCGTGAAGCGGCCGCGGAGGAACCGCTCGGCCAGCTGCCGTGCGCCGAGCTCCTCGTAGCTCAGCACGTGCGCCACCACGTCGCGGACCGACCAGCCCTCGCACAACGACGGGGCAGCCCACTGCTCGGGGGCGAGACCCACCAGGAGCGCGCGGAGGTCCTCGCGTTCGGCCCGGGCCAGGTCCAACAAGTCCATGCGCACCCCGCGGATCGCGGTCGTGCCGGTGCACGACGAGGACGACGCGAGGCTAGGAGGCCGGAGCGCGGTGGACCAGGGGGCACGGAGCCGGACGTCCCCGGTTCCCGCCCCGGAACGCCGACGGCCGGCCCGGAGCAGATGCTCCGGACCGGCCGAGGGTGCGGCGATGGAACGGCCCCGCTGCGGGGACCCGCACCGAACGTGCGAGGCGTGGGGGGCAGCGGGCGGAAGGACCCTCTTCCCCTCGGCCGCCGCAAGCTCGGGCCGAGCCTCCGAAGAGGGCCTCAGTCGCGGGTGAGCTTGCGGTAGGTGGCGCGGTGCGGACGGGCCGCGTCCGGGCCGAGCCGCTCGACCTTGTTCTTCTCGTAGTCGGCGAAGTTGCCCTCGAACCAGAACCACTTCGAGTCGCCCTCGTAGGCGAGGATGTGCGTCGCCACGCGGTCGAGGAACCACCGGTCGTGGCTGACGACGACGGCGCAGCCGGGGAACTCCAGCAGCGCCCCCTCGAGGCTGGTCAGCGTCTCCGTGTCGAGGTCGTTGGTGGGCTCGTCGAGCAGCAGCAGGTTGCCGCCCTGCTTGAGGGTCAGCGCCAGGTTCAGCCGGTTGCGCTCACCGCCGGAGAGCACCCCGGCCGGCTTCTGCTGGTCCGGGCCCTTGAACCCGAACGCGGCGACGTAGGCGCGCGAGGGCATCTCGACGTTGCCGACCTTGATGTGGTCGAGGCCGTCGGAGACGACCTCCCACAGGGTCTTCTTCGGGTCGATGCCGCTGCGGTTCTGCTCCACGTAGGAGAGCTGCACCGTCTCGCCGACCTTGATCTCGCCGTCGTCCGGCTTCTCCTCGCCGACCAGCATCTTGAACAGCGTGGTCTTGCCGACGCCGTTCGGGCCGACGACACCGACGATGCCGTTGCGCGGGAGGGTGAAGGTCAGGTCGTCGATGAGGACGCGGTCGCCGAAGCCCTTGGTGAGGTTCTTCGTCTCGACCACGACGCTGCCCAGCCGCGGGCCCGGCGGGATCTGGATCTCCTCGAAGTCCAGCTTGCGGAACTTCTCGGCCTCGGCGGCCATCTCCTCGTAGCGGGCCAGACGCGCCTTGCTCTTGGCCTGGCGGGCCTTGGCGCCGGAGCGGACCCACTCCAGCTCCTCCTTGAGGCGCTTCTGCCGCTTGGCGTCCTTGGCTCCTTCGACCTGCAGGCGCGCGGCCTTGGTCTCCAGGTAGGTGGAGTAGTTGCCCTCGTAGGGGTACGCCCGGCCCCGGTCGAGCTCGAGGATCCACTGGGCCACGTTGTCCAGGAAGTACCGGTCGTGGGTGACCGCGACGACGGTGCCGGCGTACTTCTCCAGGTGCTGCTCCAGCCAGGCCACGCTCTCGGCGTCGAGGTGGTTGGTCGGCTCGTCCAGCAGCAGCAGGTCGGGCGCCTCGAGCAGCAGCTTGCACAGCGCGACGCGGCGGCGCTCACCACCGGAGAGCACGGTGACGTCGGCGTCGCCCGGCGGGCAGCGCAGCGCGTCCATCGCCTGCTCGATGCGGGCGTCGAGCTCCCAACCGTCGGAGTTCTCGATGACCTCCATGAGCTCGCCCTGCTCGGCCATCAGCGCGTCGAAGTCGGCGTCGGGCTCGCCCATCGCCGCGCTGACCTCCTCGAAGCGGCGCAGGGCGTCGCGGAGCGGCTTGACCGCCTCCTCGACGTTGCCGCGGACGTCGAGCTCCTCGTTCAGCGGCGGCTCCTGCAGCAGGATGCCGACGGTGGCGTCGGGGGCGAGCGTCGCGTCACCGTTGGAGGGCTGCTGCAGGCCGGCCATGATCTGGAGCACGGTCGACTTGCCGGCCCCGTTGGGACCGACCACGCCGATCTTCGCGCCGGGCAGGAAGGACAGGGTGACGTTGTCGAGGATCACCTTGTCGCCGTGCGCCTTGCGCGCGCGGACCATCGTGTAGATGTACTGAGCCACTGGCTTGCCGAGCCTTCCGTCGTCTCGCGAGCGGGGGCGGGGCCGCGGGTCGCGACCCCACCCCGTACGTTCTCGCCTCCGATCCTCCCAGCCCGGGCAACTAGATGTGCGCGGGCTCCTCCGAGGGATCGAGGTCGTCCACCGAGGACAACGTCTCGTCGTCCCCCACGTAGTCCCGTCCCGCCCGCAACTCCTCGGTCGTCGGGTACGCCTCGGCCGGTTCGTCGGCCTCCGGGTGCAGCTCACCGGTCGCGGTGTCGACGCCATCCCTGCCCTCCAGGGCTCGCTCCGACCGGTCGCGCCGGAACACGGCCCTGCCCCGGGTGAGGTCGTGGCCGACCTCGAAGGCCTTGATCTGCGGCTTGCTCCGGCGACCCGTGTCGGAGTCCCAGCTGTGCGTGGTGATCGCGCCCCGGACGATGACCGGGTCGCCCTTGCTCACCGAGGCGGACACGTTGCCGCTCAGCGTGTTCCAGCACTCCACGTCGATCCAGAACGTGCCGGAGTCGACGTACTGCCCGCTGCCGGAGTCGTAGCGGCGGGCGGTGGAGGCCATGCGGAAGTTGGTCACCGCGCCGTTCTGCGTGGTCTTGCGGCGCGGGTCGTCGGCGACGTTGCCGACGACGGTGACGATGGTGTCGTTCACGGTGCTCCTCGGAGGGTGCTGCGCCGGGTGGCGCGACCGGCGCGGTGCCGGTGTGCCGTCGACCCTCACCGCCCGCCGGGGACCGGAGCAGGCCTTTCCCGGAACTGTGGACACGCCTGCCCCTTGTGGACGACCCCGCACCCGGGCGCGGTCCCCCGCGAGCGGGGCGGTGCGATGATCGGTCCCGAGCGCCCGTAGCTCAGCGGATAGAGCAGGTGCCTTCTAAGCACTTGGTCGCAGGTTCGATCCCTGCCGGGCGCGCCGCCGGTCGGCCTTCTCGTCACTCCCCTGCTGCAGGATGCGCGCTGCCGGCACCCCCACCGGGTGCCCGACCCGCAGGAGATGGTGACCATGGCGCCTCCCGACCACCGCACCGAACCGCCGCTGACGGGCGGGGAGGCGACGCTGCTGACCGGCTTCCTGGAGTTCCACCGGCAGACGCTGGAGTGGAAGTGCGCCGGCCTGACCCCCGAGCAGCTGGCCACGCGGGCCGTCCCGACCTCCGAGCTCACGCTGCTGGGCATGGTGCGCCACCTCGCGGCGGTGGAGACCGGCTGGCTCGTCGGCTTCGGCGGCCTCCCCCACGACCTGTGGCCCGACGTCGTCCGCGACCGCGACGAGCAGTGGCGGGTCGACCCCGGCATCGTCACCGCGGACGACGCGACCCGGGCGTGGGCGACCTGGCGGGCGGCGGCCGACGCGGTCGGCGGGGTGGCCCGCCGGCTGCCGCTGGACACCGAGGACCGACCGTGGGGCCGCGAGGACGCGTTCTCGCTCCGCTGGATCCTCCTCCACCTGATCGAGGAGTACGCCCGGCACAACGGCCACGCCGACCTGATCCGCGAGGCCCTGGACGGCGCCACCGGCGAGTGACCCGACCGCGGGGCTCCGAGGAACGGGCACCCCGTGCGGCGGGCTGTTGGAGCGCCGGGCGGCCGGGTAGGGGGGCGGGCATGGCGACGAACGGGACGACGACGCTGGAGGTCCACGAGGCCGGGTTCGACGGGACCGTGACCATCGAGCACGGCACCGTCCGGGTGACCGGGACCCGCCCGCAGGACGGGGCCGCCGTGGTCAAGGACGTGCCCGCCGACCGGGACCCCGAGCTGACCCGGCTGGTCGAGCGCGCCATCGGCGGGGACACCGGGGTGGCCGGACAGCTGCTGGCCCACGTCGGCGTGACCGACCCGGCCTGAGCCGGCCGGTCAGCGGGGCGCGGGCGGCTTCAGGACGGCGAACGGATCGGTGACCTCCAGCCCCGACGTGACGAAGCGGTAGAGCGCCGCGGGGCGGCCCCCCGCCCGGCCGGGCGCCGCGAGCTCGCCGGTCGGCTCCAGCACGCCGCGGCGCAGCAGCACCCGCTGCAGGTTGGTCGCGGTCACCTCGTAGCCGAGCGCGGCGACGTAGATCTCGCGCAGCTCGGCGACGGTGAACGTCGGCGGGGCGAGCGCGAAACCGACGTTGGTGTACGAGAGCTTCGCCCGCAGCCGCTCCAGGGCCGATCCGACGATCGAGCCGTGGTCGAAGGCCGTCCCCGGCAGCGCGTCGACCGGGTGCCAGGCGGTGTCCTCGGGCAGCACCGGGTCCAGGTCGCCCGGGATCAGGCCGAGGTAGGCGGTCGCCACGGTGCGGCTGCGCGGGTCGCGGTGCGGGTCGCTGCGGGTCTCCAGCTGTTCCAGGTGCGCGAGCTGGGCGACCTCCACCTTCGACGCGAGCTGCCGACCGACCGATGCGCCGAGCGTCTCCTCCGGCAGCAGCGGCCCGCCTGGCAACGCCCAGGAACCGGCGAACGGCTCCTTGGCCCGGTGCCAGAGCATCACGTGCAGGCGCGCGCTCCGGACCTGCAGCACCACCGCGAGCGCCTGGTGCGGATAGGCCGGCCGCTCGGGCGAGGACCAGACGGACGTCACGGATTCCATGCTAGGTTTCTCGGCAGAGGTTTTCGCCTGATAGTCCGAAACCCCCACTCCTCCGGAGGTCCCGGTGACCGCAACGCTCCCCGCTCCCACCACCGCGCAGTGGACGCCGGAGCAGTGGCAGGACTGGCGCGACGAGGTCCGCCGGCTGGCCGCCGAGCGCGACGCCGTCGTCCTCGCGCACAACTACCAGGCCGCCCCGATCCAGGACGTCGCCGACCACGTGGGCGACTCCCTCGCCCTGTCCCGCATCGCGGCGGCCAGCACCGCGAGCACGATCGTCTTCGCCGGCGTCCACTTCATGGCCGAGACGGCGAAGATCCTCAGCCCCGAGAAGACCGTGCTGGTGCCCGACGCCGCCGCCGGCTGCTCGCTGGCCGACACGATCACCGCCGACCAGCTCCGCGCGTGGAAGGCCGAGCACCCGGGCGCCGCCGTCGTCTCGTACGTGAACACCACCGCCGAGGTGAAGGCGGAGACCGACATCTGCTGCACCTCCTCCAACGCCGTCGAGGTCGTGGACTCGATCCCCGCCGACCGCGAGGTGCTCTTCCTCCCCGACCAGTTCCTCGGCGCGCACGTCCAGCGGGTCACCGGCCGGCAGAACATGCGCATCTGGATGGGCGAGTGCCACGTGCACGCCGGCATCTCCCCCACCGACCTGCGGCAGAGCATCGAGGACGCGCCCGACGCCGAGGTGCTCGTGCACCCCGAGTGCGGCTGCGCCACGAGCGCGCTCTGGATGGTCGGCCAGGGCGACCTGCCGTCGGACCGGGTGCACGTCCTCTCCACCGGCGCGATGCTCGACCAGGCGAAGCGGACGACGGCGAAGCGCGTGCTGGTCGCCACCGAGATCGGCATGCTCCACCAGCTGCGCCAGGCCAACCCGGCCGCCGCCTTCGAGGCGGTCAACCCGCGCGCCGAGTGCCCCTACATGAAGATGTCGACGCCGGAGAAGCTGCTGCGCGCGCTGCGCGAGGGCCGCGACGAGGTCACCGTCGACCCGGAGATCGCCGCCCGCGCGCGGTCGGCCGTCGAGGCGATGATCGCCCTCGGCACCCCGTCGCTGGTCGGCGAGTGACGGTGGGGCCCCGCCGCACCGCGCCGGTCGCCCCCGCCGTCGTCCCGGCCCTCGCCCTGCCGGCACCGGGCTGGTCCCGCACCACGGAGGTCGCGGTGGTCGGCAGCGGCGCCGCCGGGCTGATGACCGCGCTCGCCCTGGCCGAGGCAGGACGCCGGGTCGCCGTCGTCACCAAGGGCCCGCTCGGCGCCGGCAGCACCCGCTGGGCGCAGGGCGGCCTGGCGGCGGTGCTCGGTGCCGACGACGACGCCGCACTGCACGTGCAGGACACGCTCACCGCCGGGGCGGGGCTGTGCGACGAGGCGGCGGTGGCCGCGCTCGTCGCCGAGGCCCCGGCCGCGGTGCGGCGGCTGCAGCACCTCGGGGCGCGGCTCGACGTGGATGCGCACGGCGCCCCGGCGCTGACCCGGGAGGGCGGGCACAGCCGTGACCGGATCGTGCACGCCGGTGGTGACGCCAGCGGCGCCGAGGTCACCCGCACGCTCGTCGAGGCGCTGGGCGCGGCGGGCGTGGAGGTGCTCGAGCACACGGTCGCGCTCGAGGCGCTGCGCGCCGCCGACGGCACGGTGGTCGGACTGCGGGTCGCCCGGGTCGCCGCCGACGGCACCCTCGCCGACGCCGGGGACCTGCGCTCGCACGCCGTCGTCCTCGCGACCGGCGGCTACGGGCAGGCCTACGCCGCCGCCACCAGCCCCGCGGGCACGACCGGCGACGGGCTGGCGCTCGCGCTGCGCGCCGGCGCCGAGGTCGCCGACGTCGAGATGGTGCAGTTCCACCCGACCGTGCTCTGGCAGGGGCCGGGCGCCGCCGGGCAGCAGGTGCTGATCTCCGAGGCGGTGCGCGGCGAGGGCGCGGTACTCGTCGACGCCGAGGGACGACGGATCATGGCCGGCGCGCACCCGCTGGCCGACCTCGCGCCCCGCGACGTCGTCTCGGCCACCATCGCCGCCCACCTGGCCGCCACTGGCGAGGACTGCGTCTTCCTCGACGCGACGGACCTGGGGGCCGGCTTCCTGGAGCGCCGGTTCCCCGGCATCCTCCGCGCCTGCCGCGCGGCCGGGTTCGACCCGGCCACCGAGCCGGTGCCGGTGGCCCCGGGCGCCCACTACACCTGCGGCGGCGTGCTCGCCGACCTCGACGGCCGCACCAGCGTCCCGGGGCTCTTCGCCGTGGGCGAGGTCGCCTGCACCGGTGTGCACGGTGCGAACCGGCTGGCGTCGAACTCGATCACCGAGGGGCTGGTCGCCGCCCGCCGCTGCGCCGACCTGCTGGACGCCACGCTCCCCGCGGGCACACCCGCCACCCCCGCCTCCCCCCGCGCCCTGGCGACCGGTGCGGTGGACCCCGCGTCGCGTGCGGCCATCGGTGCGGCCACCAGCCGGCACGCCGGGGTGGTCCGCACCGCCGACGGCCTGACCGAGCTCACCGGCACGCTGGCCGCCGCGCCCCGCCTGCCCGCCGGCCGGCCGCTCGACCTGGCCGCCGTCGAGGCGACCGCCGTGCACACGGTCGCCACCCTGCTCGCCACCGCGGCGCTCGGCCGCCCGGAGAGCCGCGGCTGCCACCGGCGCGCCGACGCCCCCGGCACCCGGCCCGAGTGGCAGCTGCGGCTGGCGCACCGCGTCGACGCCTCCGGCCACCTGCACACCCGCACCGTGCCGCTGACCGCGGCCGACCAGGCCCAGGGAGTGGCATGACCGGCACCGAGTGGCACCCGCTGCGACCGGAGCTGGCCGATGTCCTCCGCGACGGCGGCCTGGACCCGGCGGGCGTCGAGCGGGTGATCCGCCGGGCGCTGGACGAGGACCTGGCGCTCGGCCCCGACGTCACGACGGCCGCCACGGTGCCCGACCACGCCCGCGCCTCCGGTGACGTGGTGCCGCGTTCGCCCGGCGTGCTGGCCGGTGTCCCGGTCGCCGCGGCGGTGTTCGCCATCGTCGGCGGGGACGACGTCGCCGTGACGGTGCAGGCCGCCGACGGGATGGCGGCCCGCACGAACGCCCCCGTGCTCACCGCGACGGGGCCGACGCGGTCCCTGCTGACGGCGGAGCGCACCGCGCTCAACCTGGTAGGTCACCTCTCCGGCATCGCCACGTTGACCCGGCGCTGGGTCGACGCCGTCGAGGGCACAGGCGCCGCCATCCGCGACACCCGCAAGACGCTGCCCGGGTTGCGCGTGCTCGAGAAGTACGCCGTCCGCTGCGGCGGCGGGGTCAACCACCGCATGGCCCTGGGCGACGCCGCCCTGGTCAAGGACAACCACGTGGCGGCAGCAGGCGGCATCGCAGCGGCGGTGGAGGCGGTGCGAGCGCACTCCCCGCAGATCCCGCTCGAGGTGGAGTGCGACACCCTCGACCAGGTGCGCGAGGCGATCGACGCCGGCGTGCAGCTGGTGCTGCTCGACAACTTCTCGCTCGCCGACACCCGCGCGGCGGTGGAGCTGGTGGGCGGCACCGGCGTTCGGCTGGAGGCCAGCGGCGGGCTGTCGCTGGAGCGGGCTCCCGAGGTCGCGGCGACCGGCGTCGACTACCTCGCCGTCGGCGCACTCACGCACAGCGCCCCGGTACTCGACCTCGGCTTCGACCTGCGCTGACCCGCTGCCCCGGCCGCCGCTCTGGGGGTGTTCCTCGCGCCTCGGGAGTCCTGCAGCACCCCCAGAGCGCGGGCAGCACCCCTAGAGCGGCTCGCGGGCGGGGTGCTCAACGAGGAATCGGCGGGCCCGCCGCTCGTTGCGGAGCACCAGCGGGAGGAGCACGGCCATGCCGAGGGCCATCACCACGACCAGGCCCAGGCGCCAGGGCGACGGCGAGCCGACGAACTGCCCGACGAACATGAGCAGCAGGCCGAGCTGGAGGATCAGCAGCCACCGCTGAGCGGTCAGCCGCTCGGCCAGGTGGCGTACCAGGGGCACGTGCGTCGGATCGACCGGCACGCTGCCGCGCAACTCCTGCAGGAGCAGCTTCTGCTGTCGACGGTCCAGCACCGTCAGGGGGCTGCGCAGGCCGCCGAGCCGACGGGTGGCACGCCACTGCCCGATCGCGCCGACCGCCACGAGCACCCACGCGGACGTGGCGGCGACGACCGCTGCGATCTCCTGCCCGAGCGGTTCGTCCTCCGTCGCGGACGGCTCGTCGCCCGCCCACGCAGCCACCGCGAAGGCGATGGCCACGCACAGCACGAGCAGGCCCGCCACCAGCAGGACGACGAGCCGGCGTCCCCGGCGGACGCGCGCCTCGAGCGCCTCGGACGGCAGCCCGTCGAGAATCCGCCGGGCTTCAGCCCAGCGCTCGGCATCGGTGGTGGGCACCCGCAGAGTCTGATGTGGAACCGGCACCGACGCGCCCGCCTCCAGCGGATTCCACCGGGCGGGTGACGCCGCCCGACGTCAGCCGTTGTCGACACGTGGTGGTGTCGCCGGACCGGAAGACGACGGAGTCGACACGGAGGCCGTCGGGGCGGGCCCGCGGCGCTACCGCGAGTCCGGGTGCACCCAGCCGATCGCGGGCGCGACGTGCTCGACGATGATCCGCAGCAGGTGGGCGTTGTACTCGACGCCCAGCATGTTCGGCACGGTGAGCAGAAGGCTGTCGGCCTCGCGGACGGCGGCGTCCTTGGCCAGCTCCTCGGCGAGCACGTCGGGCTCGCCGGTGTAGCTCTTGCCGAAGCGGGCCCGCACGCCCTCGAGGATGCCGACCTGGTCCTCACCCTCGCGGCCGCCGCCGAAGTACTGCCGGTCCAGGTCGCTGGTGATCGGCAGCACGCTGCGGCTCACCGAGACCCGCGGCTCGCGCTGCCACCCCGCCTCGGCCCAGGCGGCGCGGTAGCGGGCGATCTGCTCGGCCTGCAGCTCGTCGAAGGGGACGCCGGTGTCCTCGACCAGCAGGGTGGAGCTCATCAGGTTCAACCCCTGCCGCGCCGTCCACTCCGCCGTCGCGCGGGTGCCCGAACCCCACCAGATGCGGTCGGCCAGCCCCGGCGACTGCGGCTGGATCGCGAGCTTCCCCGTCGCGCCACCGGTCATCCGCGGGTCGGCGTCCACCACCGGCTGCCCGTTGATCGCCGCGAGGAAGAGGGCGGTCTTCTGCCGGGCCAGCTCGGCGTCGGTGCTGCCCTCGTCGGGCACGTACCCGAACGCCTCGGACCCGCGCAGCGCCGTCTCCGGTGATCCCCGGCTGACGCCCAGCTGCAGCCGGCCGTCGGCGAGCAGGTCGGTCGCCGCCGCCTCCTCGGCCATGTAGAGCGGGTTCTCGTAGCGCATGTCGATGACGCCGGTGCCGAGCTCGATCCGGCTGGTGCGGGCCGCCATCGCGGCCAGCAGCGGGAAGGGGGAGGCGAGCTGGCGGGCGAAGTGGTGCACCCGCACGTAGGCGCCGTCGAGCCCCAGCTCCTCGGCGGCCACCGCGAGCTCCACGCTCTGCACGAGGGCGTCCCGCCCGGTGCGCACCTGCGAGCCCGGGATGGGCTGCCAGTGCCCGAAGGACAGGAAGCCGATCCGCTTGTCCACGACTGGTCCTTTCGTCGATGTCTGCTCCAGCAGCACCCGGGGACCGGCCCGGATTCCCGTGCCCTGTGGCAGATCACCGCAGCGGACGCGATGGGTGGGACGGGTGAGGTCTCCTGCGACGGAGTGTGACGGGACGATCACGACTCTCCGTGAACCGGTTCCGTCACTTCTCGCCTGCGATGCGTGACGCTGTCCGGGTGAGCCTCCCCGCACCCGAGATGCCCCGTTCCCCGGGCACGCCCGGCGGTGGCGCCGGGCAGCGCTTGCGGGCGATCGACACGCTGCTCGCCGACCGGGGCCAGCTGTTCCAGGCCCTGTTCCTCGGCGCTCCGATCGCCAAGGCCCTCGTCGACCTCGACGGGCACGTGCTGGTCGCCAACCCGCGGATGTGCGCCCTCACCGGCCGCACAGCCGAGAACCTGGCCGGCCGGCACATCGACCTGCTGGCCCACCCCGACGACCCGCCGGTGGGCGACCTCGGCCTGGAGCCCGGCCCGGGTGAGCCCGCGCTCGACCCGAACCTGCTGCTCGACGGCGAGCGCCGGCTGCGCCGCTCCGACGGCACGGAGCTGTGGGTGGTCCAGTCCCACGAGGTGGTGCGGCAGAACAACGGCACGGCGCAGTTCGTCGTCCTCTCGCTGGTCGACGTCACCGACCGCCGCCGCGCGGAGGAGGACGCCGTCCGCCGCGCGTTCATGGACCCGCTCACCGGCCTGCCCAACCGCCGCGCCCTCACCGACCGGCTGCGGCACGCCGTGGCGCTCTCCCGGCGCCGGGGCCTGCAGGTCGGCCTGGTGCACCTCAACATCGACCGGTTCCAGGCGGTCAACGACGCCCTCGGCCACGAGGCCGGCGACCTGCTGCTCAGCCAGTTCGCCGACCGGCTGCGGTGGAGTACCCGCGTCGAGGACACCGCCGTGCGCCTGGGCGCCGACGAGTTCCTGGTGGTCGCCGAGGACGTCGAGGACCTCGACGGGCTGCGCGCCCTGGCCGACCGCCTGCTGAGCGTGCTCGACGAGCCGTTCGTGGTGAGCGGCCGGGAGATCACCCTCTCGGCCAGCGTGGGCCTCACCCTCGGCGCCGACATGACCCCCGACGACCTGCTGCGCCAGGCGCAGAGCGCGCTGACGAAGGCCAAGGCCGACGGCCAGCGTGCCCGCATCGAGGTACACGAGGGGGCGCTCAGCCGCAGCGACGTCGACGCGCTGCAGCTGGAGACCGAGCTGCGGCACGCCCTCGACAACGACGAGCTGCGGCTGTTCTACCAGCCGATCGTGCACCTGGCCGACGAGACGCTGCTCGGCTACGAGGCGCTGATCCGCTGGCAGCACCCCACCCGCGGCCTGCTGCCGCCCGGCGTCTTCCTGGACGTCGCGGAGAACAACCGGCTGACCTCGAAGCTCGGCGCGTGGGTGCTGCGCCGCGCCTGCCTGGACGCCGCCACCTGGGCCGACGACCTGCGGGTGCACGTCAACATCTCCGCCCGCCACCTCGCCGAGGACGGTTTCAGCGAACTCGTCGCCGCGGCCCTCGAGGAGTCGGGGCTGTCACCGCAGCGGCTGGAGCTGGAGATCACCGAGTCGACGGCGCTCTTCGCCGCGGAGGCCACGCTGCACTCCGTCGCCGTCGTCACCGACCAGGGCGTGACGCTCGCCCTGGACGACTTCGGCACCGGGTACTCGGCGATCACCGCCCTGCACCGGCTGCCCATCCACACGGTGAAGATCGACCGGTCGTTCGTGGCCGACGTCGTCACCGAGCCCTCGACGGCGGCGCTCGTGCACGGGCTGCTGCAGCTCGGCCGCGGCATGGGCCTGCAGGTCATCGCCGAGGGCATCGAGGACCTCGACCAGGCAGCCTGGCTGCTCGACCACGGCTGCGCCATGGCCCAGGGCTACGCCTTCGGCCGCCCCGCCCCGCTGCCCAGCCCGGCGGAGGTGCTCATCGGCGAGGTCACCGAGGCCCCCGCCGAGGACGTCGCCGGCGAGCTGCTGCCCGAGCCGCCGGCGCCGCTCCCGCTCCCCCGGCAACGGCCGCCCTCCACCCCGCAGGGGCACGACGTCACCGACACCGGCCGGTTGTCGGCCCGCACGCTCTTCGACGAGCTCGCCGACCCCGACGAGGACTAGGTCCTCACTGCTTCATGGCGGCGAGCTGGATCAGGTTGCCGCAGGTGTCGTCGAGGACGGCGGTGACCACCGGCCCGAGGTCGGTGGCGTCCTGGGTGAACTCCACACCCAGGCCCTTCAGCCGCTCGACCTCGGCGTGCACGTCGTCGACGGCGAACTGGGTGAACGGGATGCCGTCGGCGACCAGCGCCTCCTTGAGCGGGCGTGCCGCGGGGTGGCCGTCGGGCTCCAGCAGCAGCTCGACGCCGTCCGGGTCGGCTGGCGAGACCACGGTGAGCCAGCGCGCCTCGCCGGCGGGCACGTCGGTCTTCGTCACGAACCCCAGCTTCTCGGTGTAGAAGGCGAGCGCCTTCTCCTGGTCGTCGACCCACACGCTGGTGAGGTGGATGCGCATCACGGTGTCGGTTCCTCTCGCTGGATCGGCCACCGCTCGACGATCGAGCGCAGCGGGCCCGTGTCGAGGTGGTGGAACTTGTACCGGCCCTGCCGCCGGGTGCGCACCAGACCGGCCTGCTCCAGCACCGCGAGGTGCTGGGAGATGGCCTGGCGCGAGGAGGCCAGCCCGTGCTTCATGGCCAGCCGGCCGCAGATCTCGAACAGCGTCTGACCGTCCCGGTCGTGCAGCTCGTCGAGGATCGTGCGTCGGGTCGCGTCACCGAGCGCCTTGAACAGCTCCGGGTCCGTGTCCACGGCTCAGTATCAGGCAAGTGCGCACTTGCCTGTCAAGAGGTTTCGTCGTCCGTGCCGGTACGGGGCGTCAGGGACGCGGGAGCGCCAGGGGCACGGGACGCTTGGGCGCCCGGCCGTCACCGGAGGACCGGCCGCGCAGCCGCCGGCCGATCCAGGGGGCCACGAAGCCGCGCACCCAGGCCGCCTCCTCGGCCAGGGCCGCCCGCAGCTCGCGCGGCGGCTGCGGCGGGAGCGGGGTGCGCCAGTCCTCGCCGTCGGCCCCGGGAAGGCCCAGCGCCGCAGCGGCGGCCAGCGCCATCCGGCGGTGCCCCTCGTCCGTCAGGTGGATGCGGTCGGTGTCCCAGAGCCGGAAGTCCTGGAGCCACTGCGCCCCCCACTGGTCCAGGACGACGGCGCCCTGGCGGGTGGCGATCGACCAGATGTTGGCGTTGAAGACGGCGATCTTGCCGCGGACCCGCCGCAGGATCGGGGTGTTGCGGGTGTCGACCGCGGTGGCCAGCAGCACGTCGGCGCCCGCGGCGCGGAGGCGGACGACGGCCGCCTCCAGCGTGGCGGCGAGCTGGTCCGGGTCGGCGCCGGGGCGCATCAGGTCGTTCCCGCCGGCGACCAGGCTGACCAGGTCCGGCTCGGCCTCGAGCGCCACCGGCACCTGCTCGTCGACGACCTGGTGCAGCAGCCGGCCACGGATCGCCAGGTTCGCGTACTCGACGTCGGCGTGCGGCGCCGCGGCCACGAGGTGCTCGGCCAGCCGGTCGGCCCAGCCGCGGAACTCTCCCGGGCGCTCGGGGTCGGGATCGCTCAACCCCTCGGTGAACGAGTCGCCGAGAGCGATGTAGCGGTGCCACGGGGAACGCGACGAACGGTCGAACTGCACGACGCAACTCCAGCACGGGCGCCGGCGCCGCCGTCGCGGGGGTGCGGCCGCCGCGACCTCCCGCCCCTGCACCGCGGTCGCGAGCCCAGCCGTACGCGCACGGGGCGGTGGCCACGGGGCTGGGGTGACGGGCCGCTCAGCCGCGGTAGGTCTCCAGCAGCCGCAGCCAGATCTCGCTGATCGTCGGGTAGGCCGGAACGGCGTGCCAGAGCCGGGCGATCGGCACCTCGCCGACGACGGCGATCGTCGCCGCGTGCAGCAGCTCGGCGACCGCCGGGCCGACGAAGGTCACGCCCAGCAGCACCTCGCGCTCGGTCTCGACGACCGCGATCGCCGTCCCGGTGTAGCCGTCGGCGAACACCGAGGCGCCCGCGACGCTGCCGATCGGGTACTCGACGACGCGGTGCGGCAGGCCGGCGTCCCGCGCCTCGGCCGCGGTGCGCCCGACGCTGGCGACCTGCGGCGAGGTGAACACCACCGACGGCGTCGCGACGTCGTCTGCGGTGGCCACGAACGGCGACCACGGTGCGGTGTCCACCTGCTCGCCGCGGGCCCGTGCGACGATCGCCGCCCCTGCCTGGCGGGCCTGGTACTTGCCCATGTGGGTGAGCAGCTGCCGGCCGTTGACGTCGCCGACGCCGTAGAGCCAGGGCACCCCCTCGACCTGCAGCGTGGCGTCGACGGGCAGGTACTCCCCCGGCTCCAGCCCGACGGTCTCCACCCCGAGGTCGGTGGTGCGCGCGGCCCGGCCGATCGCGACCAGCACCTCGTCCCCGCGGACCTCGCCGTCCGCCGTCGTCAGCACGACCTCGGTGCCGTCGCGGCGGGCGGCGGTGACCTCCGTGCCCAGCCGCACGTCCACGCCGGCTTCCCGCAGCGCGCCGGCGACGGCGACCCCCGCCTGCGGCTCCAGCCGCGGCAGCAGGCGGTCGCCGCGCTGCAGGACGGTGACCTGCGAGCCCAGCGCCTGCCAGGCCGTGGCCATCTCGCAGCCGACGTAGCCGCCACCGAGCACGAGCAGCCGGCCCGGCGCCTCCTTGGCGCTGGTGGCCTCGCGCGGGCCCCACGGGTCGACGTCGGCCAGCCCCTCGATCGGCGGGGTCGCCGCCGCCGACCCGGTGCACACGGCGACCGCGTGGCGGGCCGTCAGTCGGATCGCGGTCCCGTCCTCGGCGGTGACGACGACAGTCCGCTCGCCGTCGAGCCGGCCGGCGCCCCGCAGCAGGTCGATGCCGGCGCCCTGCACCCACTCGACCTGGCCCGAGTCGTCCCAGTGCGAGGTGAAGGAGTCGCGGCGGGCGAGGGTGGCCGCCACGTCCTGGTCACCGGTGACCGCCTGGCGGGCGCCGTCGACGGCGCGCGCCTCGACCAGCACCTCGGTGCCGCGCAGCAGCGCCTTGCTCGGCATGCACGCCCAGTACGAGCACTCGCCGCCCACCAGCTCCGGTTCCACCAGGACGGCCGACAGGCCGCCCCGGACGACGATGTCGGCGACGTTCTCCCCGGTGGACCCGGCCCCCAGGACGACGACGTCGTAGGTCCGCTCCGCTGCATCGCTCACCGGCTCATCCTGGTCATGTGGTCGACTGGCCGCCATGCCGGTCGACGCCCGCGAGTTCACCGCCGCCCTGGCCCAGTACGCCGCCGGGGTGTGCCTGCTGACCGTGCAGGACGACATCGACGACGTCGGGACGACGGTCAGCTCGGTCATGAGCGTCTCGGCCGCCCCCCCGCTGGTCGCCGTCGGCCTGACCGCGGGCGGCTACCCCGCCGAGGTGCTGGAGGCGGTCGGCCGCTGCGCGCTGACCGTGCTGGCCGCGCCGCACGCCATCGTGGCCTCCCGGTTCGCCTCGGCGGGGCGGCCCAGCGCGCGGCACCTGCTGGAGACCGTGCCCTGGACCCGGGCCGCCGGCAGCGGCGCCATCATCCTGAGCGAGGCGCCGGCCGCCCTGGACTGCCGCCTGGAACGGCTGGTCGAGGCCGGCGACCACGTGCTGGCGCTGCTGACCGTGGACGACGTGCCGGTGCTCAACCCTGACGCCCGCCCGCTGCTGCGACTGCGCGGGCGGTTCGTCGACGAGACGGGGGCCGCCGCCGGGCGCGGTTGAGCGACTGGTCGGAGGTCTCCGGGGCCGGTTGTCACATCCGCGGGCCCGGCGGTGCTATCCGTACATGGACCTCGTACGGCACGGACGGCCGGCACCGGCAGCCGTCCTGACTTTTCCCGGCGCGCTCGGCCGGGTCGGAGGGGCGGGCAGCGTGCCGGCAGCAGCGACCCGCGGTGCGGTGCGGCCCGACCTCGAGGAGGTCTTCCGCCGCGACTACCAGCGGGTCGTCGGGGTCGCCGCGAGGGTGCTCGGTTCCCGCGACCAGGCGGAGGACGTGGCGCAGGAGGTGTTCCTGT
This sequence comes from Blastococcus sp. SYSU DS0616, assembly GCF_054051015.1. NCBI lineage: Bacteria > Bacillati > Actinomycetota > Actinomycetes > Geodermatophilales > Geodermatophilaceae > Blastococcus > Blastococcus sp. SYSU DS0616. Next base: position 28,218 of record NZ_JBJHAJ010000008.1, on the reverse strand, counting down.
CCTTCGGCCGCTCGTCCGTGCCCGCGGCCGAGGCCGCCGGCTGGCTGTCGGTCGCCGCCGCGCACACCGCGCTGAACCTGATCCGCTCGGGTCGCCGCCGCGCCGCCCGGGAGGAGACGGTGGCCTCGGCCGCCGACCCCACCACCCCCGACGTGGCCGACGCGGTCCTCACCCTCGAGGACCGCAGCCGCGTCCGGGCGGCCCTCGCCCGGCTCCCCCGCACGCAGGCGACCGCGCTCGTGCTGCGCCACAGCGGCCTGAGCTACGCCGAGGTCGCCACCGCACTCGATCTGTCCCCCGGCAGCGTCGGCACCACCGTCCGCCGCGCCGAAGCCGCACTTCGCAAGGAGCTGAACCGCCATGCGTCATCCGAATGAGGGCGTCCTCCGCCGGCTGATCGACGAGCCGGCCGGGGTCTCCGACGCCGACCGCGCGCACGTCGCCGGCTGCCCGGTCTGCCTGCGCGCCCTCGACGACGCCCGCGCGGACGCGCAGCTGGTCGGTGCGGCGCTCGGCGGGTCCGACCCCGCCTCCGGCGCCGTCGACACCGACGCCGCGTGGGCCCGGTTCTCGGCCGCCTCGGCCCCGTCGACCGTGACCGCCTTCCGCCCGGCGCGCACCGCCGGCCGCAACCGCTGGGGCACGGCCGTCCGCCGTCCCGCCGTGGCGGCGCTCGGCGCGGTGGTCCTGCTGACCGGCGCCGGGGTCGCGGCCGCGAACGACTGGCTGCCGATCTTCCAGACCGAGCGCGTCGACCCGGTCGAGGTCACCGCCGCCGACCTGGTGCAGATCCCGGACCTCTCCGCCTACGGCGACCTCGAGTTCGCCGAGGAGCCCGAGCCGGAGCCGGTGACCGACGCCGAGGCGGCGCGGGAGCGCACCGGCCTCACCGTCCCGGAGGTCGCCGAGCTGCCCGCGGGCGTGACCGGCGAGCCTGCCTACCTGGCGGCCGACGTGGCCCGCGCGACGTTCACCTTCTCCGCCGCCAAGGCCGCGCAGGCCGCGGCCGCCGAGGGCGAGGTCCTGCCTCCCCCGCCGCCCGGGCTCGACGGCGCCCAGCTGCGGCTGGAGGCCGGCCCCGGGGTCGCGGCGGTGTGGTCGCAGCCGACCGGCGTGCCCAGCCTCGTCGTCGCCCGGGCGAACGCGCCGACGGTGCTCTCCTCGGGGGTGCCGTTCGAGACGGTCCGCGACTACCTGCTGTCGCTGCCCGGCCTCCCCGACGGCCTGGCCGACCAGCTGCGCGACCTCTCCACCGACGCCGCGACGCTGCCGCTGCCGGTTCCCGCGGAGATGGTGACCAGCTCGACGGCCGACGTCGACGGGGCGGAGGCGACGGTGCTCACCTCCCGCAACGGGCTCTTCGCCGGCGTCGTCTGGGTGGAGGACGGCGTGATGACCGGCGTCGCCGGAACGCTCAGCGCCGACGAGCTCCTCGACGTCGCCCGTGACCTCCGCTGACGCCGCTACCGTCCGCGGGGTGACCTCGAACGCTCCCGCGGCGGGCGGGCTCGACGACCTGCCGCCGTCGCCGGCGGTCTGGTGCTCCGGGCTGCGCAAGCGGTACGGACGCCGGACCGCCGTCGACGACGTCTCCTTCACCGTCGGCCGCGGCGAGGTCGTCGGCCTGCTCGGGCCCAACGGCGCCGGGAAGACCAGCGTCATCAAGATGCTGCTCGGCCTCGTGCGACCGGACGCCGGTGAGGTGCTGCTGCTCGGCCGGCCCGCGTCGGACCCGCGCAGCCGCAGCGCCGTCGGGTACCTCCCCGAGCTGTTCCGCTACCAGCCGTGGCTGACCGCGGCGGAGGTGCTCGACCTGCACGTGAAGCTGGCCCGCCTCGACGTCCCCGCCGAGGAGCGCCGCGCGTGCCTGGCGGCGGTCGGGCTGGCCGAGCGGAGCGGCGACCGCGTGGGGAGCTTCTCCAAGGGCATGCAGCAGCGGCTGGGGCTGGCGGTCGCCCTGGTCGCCCGGCCGCAGCTGGTCGTCCTCGACGAGCCGACCAGCGCGCTGGACCCGCTGGGCCGGGTGGACGTCCGCGACCTCGTGCTGGCGCTGAAGTCCCGCGGCGTCGCGGTCCTGCTCAACTCGCACCTGATCGGCGAGGTCGAGCGGGTGTGCGACCGGGTGGTGATCCTCGACAAGGGCCAGGTGGCGGCGTCGGGCACGCTCGCCGAGCTGCTCGGCCAGCGCGAGGTCCGGCTGCGGCTGGCCGACGTCGACGAGCGGGTCGAGCAGCGGCTCCGGGCGGCCGGCTCGCTGACCCGCAGCGGTGACTGGTTCACCGTCGCCCTGGTGTCCGAGGACGACGGCGTCACCGTGCCCGACCTGGTGCGCGACCTCGTCGGGCTCGGGGTCCGGGTGCACGCGGTCGAACCGGTGCGGATCAGCCTCGAGGAGCGGCTGCTCGCCGTCCTCCGGCACGACGAACCCATGCACCAGGAGCCGGCCCCGTGACCGTGCTGACGATCGCCGGGCTCACCCTGCGCGAGGCGTTCCGGCGCAAGGTCGTCTGGGCGCTGCTGATCCTGACCGTGGCGCTGCTCGCGCTCAGCGGCTGGGGCTTCTCCAGGCTCATCGGCCTGGACACCGAGCTCGGCACGCTCACCAGCGGCGAGGCCCGACTGGTCGCCTCCATGCTGATCAACCTGATCATGTTCGGCTTCAGCCTGATCGCGGCGATCGGCACCGCGTTCCTCGCCGGGCCCACGCTCGCCGGCGAGGTCGAGTCGGGCCAGGCGCTGGCGATGCTCGCCCGGCCGGTCCGCCGCTCGTCGATCCTGCTCGGGAAGTGGCTCGGCCTGCTCACCTTCGGCTGCGGGTACGTGGTGCTGGCCGGCCTGGCGCAGCTGCTCATCGTGCGCGGGGTGGTCGGCTACTGGCCGCCGTCACCCGCGGCAGGGCTCGCGCTGCTGGCGGCCGAGACGATCGTGCTGCTGACGCTGGCGCTGCTGCTCTCCAGCGTCGTCTCGCCGATGGCCTCCGGCATCATCGCCGTCGGGCTCTTCGGCGCCACCTGGGTCGCGGGCGTCGTCGGCGGCATCGGCGGCGCGCTGGGCAACGAGGGTGTGGAGCGGGTCGGCAGCGTCTCGCGGGTGCTGCTGCCCACCGACGGCCTGTGGCGCGGCGCCATGAACGCCTTCCAGGACCCGTCGGCGCTCGTCCAGCTGGGCCCCGAGGGCGGTTTCCCGTTCCTGGCCGATGCGCCCCTCACGCCGGTCTACCTGGCGTGGGCCGCGGTGTGGACCGCGGTGATCCTCGGGCTGACCGCGATGTCCTTCCAGCGCCGCGACGTCTGAGCAGTCCCACGACGGGACCACCGGATCACCCGCGCAAGCCAGTGCCTTGCCCACGCCTGTGGGCAGGGCACTAGCTCGCGCGGAAGGCCCCCCGGCCGGGGCGGCCCGACACCTCGTGGCCGGCGGGGCTAGCGTCGGACGCGCTATGAGCGCTGTGCCTGCACCCACCGAGTCCGCCGTCCGCCGCGCCCTGGTCCGCGCCGAACGGGGCGTGACCCTGGACGCGACCGAGGCGGAGACCCTCCTGCACGCCCGCGGCCTGGGCGAGGGCGAGCCGCTGGACCGGCTGCTCACCGCTGCCGGCCGGGTGCGCGACGCGGGGCTGACCAGCGCCGGGCGGCCCGGCGTCGTCACGTACAGCCGCAAGGTGTTCATCCCGCTCACCCACCTGTGCCGCGACCGCTGCCACTACTGCACGTTCGTGACGACGCCGGGGCAGCTGCGCAAGGAGGGCAAAGCGCCCTACCTCTCCCCCGACGAGGTGCTCGACATCGCCCGCGCGGGTGCTGCCCTGGGCTGCAAGGAGGCGCTGTTCACCCTCGGCGACCGCCCGGAGGACCGCTGGCCGGTCGCGCGCGAGTGGCTGGAGGCGCACGGCTTCGACTCGACGCTGGGCTACCTGCGCGCCATGGCGATCCGGGTGCTCGAGGAGACCGGGCTGCTCCCCCACCTCAACCCCGGCGTGCTGTCGTGGGAGGAGATCCAGCGGCTCAAGCCCGTGTCGGCGTCGATGGGCATGATGCTGGAGACGACGGCGACCCGGCTCTGGTCCGAGAAGGGCGGCCCGCACTACGGCAGCCCCGACAAGGAGCCCGCCGTCCGGCTGCGGGTGCTGGAGGACGCCGGGCGCTCCGCCGTCCCCTTCACCACCGGCGTGCTGCTGGGCATCGGCGAGGACTACGCCGAGCGGGTCGATGCCATCGGCGCGATCCGGGCCGCGGCGGCGCGGCACGGGCACGTGCAGGAGGTGATCGTCCAGAACTTCCGCGCCAAGCCGCGCACCGCGATGGCCGCGCACGACGACCTGGAGCTGCAGGAGTACGTCGCCGCGGTCGCCGTCACCCGGCTGCTGCTCGGCCCGAAGGCCCGCGTGCAGGCACCGCCGAACCTCAGCGACTCCACCGAGCTCGGGCTGCTGCTGCGCGCCGGCGTCGACGACTGGGGCGGCGTCTCCCCGCTGACCCCGGACCACGTGAACCCCGAGCGGCCGTGGCCGAACATCGACAAGCTGGCGGCGCTCACCGCCGAGGCGGGGTTCGAGCTGCGCGAGCGGCTGGCCGCCCAGCCGGGCTACGTGCTGCAGCCCGAGCCGTGGCTGGACCCGCGGGTGCGCCCGCACGTCGCCGCGCTGGCCGGGCCGGACGGGCTGGCCGTCGAGGGGCGCCTGCCGGCGGGCCTGCCGTGGCAGGAGCCCGACGAGTCGTGGACCTCCTCCGGCCGGGTGGACCTGCACGTCGAGGTGGACACCGTCGGGCGGACGACGGACCGGCGCAGCGACTTCGACGCCGTCTACGGCGACTGGTCGGAGCTGCGCGACCGCACGACGGCCGCCCGGGACGGCCGCTCCACCGCGCTGGCCGCGGGCGACCGGGAGGTGCTCGCCGCGCTGCTGCACGCCGAGCAGGACCCGGCTGGACTCACCGACGCCGAGTACCTTGCGCTGCTGGGCGCCGACGGCAGCGACCTCGAGAACCTCTGCGCGCTCGCCGACGCCGTCCGCGCCGACGTCAACGGCGACGACGTCACCTACGTCGTGAACCGGAACATCAACTTCACCAACGTCTGCTACACCGGCTGCCGCTTCTGCGCCTTCGCCCAGCGGCGCACCGACGCCGACGCCTACACGCTGTCGATGGAGCAGGTCGGCGACCGCGTGGACGAGGCGTGGGCGGCCGGGGCGACCGAGATCTGCATGCAGGGCGGCATCCACCCCGACCTGCCGGGCACCGCCTACTTCGACCTGGCGCGCGAGGTGAAGCGGCGGCAGCCGGGCATCCACCTGCACGCGTTCTCACCCATGGAGATCGTCAACGGGGCGGCGCGCACCGGGCTGTCGTTCCGCGACTTCCTCACCGGGCTGAAGGCCGCCGGCCTGGACTCGATCCCCGGCACGGCGGCGGAGATCCTCGACGACGACGTCCGCTGGGTGCTGACCAAGGGCAAGCTGCCGACGGCGACCTGGCTGGAGATCATCGGCACCGCGCACGAGGTCGGCATCCCGACGACGTCGACGATGATGTACGGCCACGTCGACACCCCCGCCCACTGGGTCGGGCACCTGCGCACGCTCGCCGCGCTGCAGGACCGGACCGGCGGCTTCACCGAGTTCGTGCTGCTGCCGTTCGTGCACCACAACTCCCCCATCTACCTGGCGGGTGTGGCCCGCCCGGGGCCGACGGTGCGCGAGAACCGGGCGGTGCACGCCGTCGCCCGGCTGCTGCTGCACGGCCGGGTCGGCAACATCCAGACCTCGTGGGTGAAGCTCGGCGACACCGGCACGCAGGCGGTGCTGCAGGGCGGGGCGAACGACCTCGGCGGCACGCTGATGGAGGAGACGATCAGCCGGATGGCCGGCAGCGAGAACGGCTCGCTGAAGACCATCGCCGAGCTGGAGGCGATGGCCGCCGCGATCGGCCGGCCCGCCCGCCAGCGCACGACCGAGTACGGCACGCCCTCGGCCGAGCGGATCGCCACCGCCCGCTCCGAGGAAGGCCGCGCCCGGCTCACCCTGTCGATCAGCCCGAGCTGAGCGGCGGGCGGCGGGGTTCCCCGCCACCCGCCTGCTCCGGGGCTACATCGTGTTGACGATCAGCCCGATGTGGGTGAAGTAGTTGAGCGCGCCGAAGAGCAGGAAGGCCAGGCCAGCGAGGCCCCACGCGGCGCTGACGACGGTCGCCACCGCCCCGACGCGGCGGGCGCGGAGCGCGAGCGGGAAGAGCACCGCACCCACCCCCACGAGGACGTAGAGCCCGGAGATGAAGACCGCCTCGACCATCGGGTGGTCGGCGAACTGACCGGAGATGGGCTCCTCCGGCGGCGCGGCGAACAGCGTGTAGCGGACCCCGGCGGCGGCGATGCCGAAGGAGGCCAGGCCGATGCCGACCACGAAGACCGACACGGGCAGGTAGGCCCGGCTGAAGGCCGCGAGCGCGTCCGGCGCCTCGCGGAGCGCCGTCCCCCGGCGCCACAGGTGCACCGCAGCGACCAGCATGAGGACCCCGAACGCGAGGGCCGGCTCCCCGAAGATGATGTTGTCGAAGGGGAAGTCGGGCGCCAGCGGCCAGGTCAGCGTCATGTGGGCGCCGGTGAGCGTGAGGATCAGCCCCAGCACCGCGAAGGCGAGCGCGTACCCCTCGGTGGGGGCCTCGCGCGGGTCCTTGAGCAGCTGGCGGCCGAGCAGCACCACCAGCAGCAGCCCTGCTCCCGCCGCCACGGACATGATCGTGTTGTAGGTGGGCAGCTGTTCCCAGTCGATGGTCAGCGTTCTTCCTCCCGGTCGGGGAGGCCGGCCCCGGCTGCTGGGGGCCGGCCGTGGGCGATGGGTGCACCAGGCAACCGTCCACCTCCCTAACCAGCGAGGACACCGGGAAACGATCTCCGCTGAACAAGATCGCTAGGGTCTCGCCCGTGCGCCTCGCCGCGGTCTCGGATATCCACGGCAACCTCCTTGCGCTGGAGGCGGTGCGCGCCGACCTCGCGCAGCGATCGGTGGACGTCGTGGTCAACCTCGGCGACCTGCTGTCGGGCGCCGTGCAGCCACGCGAGACCGCCGACCGGCTGGTGGAGCTCGGCCTGCCCACCGTCCGCGGGAACCACGAGCGCCAGCTGCTGACGTTCCCCCGTGCCCGCATGGGCGCCTCCGACCGGCTGGCGCACGACACCATCACCGACGCCCACCGGCGGTGGATGGCCGGTCTGCTGCTCACCCTCGCTCCGGCGCCGGGTGTCCTGGCCTTCCACGGCTCCCCCACCGACGACCTGGTCCACCTGCTGGACACCGTGACCGCGGAAGGGGCGCGCCCGGCCACGGAGGCCGAGGTCCTCGACCGGCTCGGCGGCTCCGCCGCGACCCCGCTGCTGCTGTGCGGTCACACCCACCTGCAGCGGGTGGTGCGGCTGCCGACCGGTGCCGTCGTCGTGAACCCGGGCAGCGTCGGCTGGCCCGCCTACGCCGACGACCACCCCTACCCGCATGTCATGGAGTCCGGGACCCCGCACGCCCGGTACGCCATCGCCGACGACTCGGGCGGGCAGTGGTCGACCGAGTTCCACGCCGTCGAGTACGACTGGGATCAGGCAGCGGCGCTCGCCGCGGCCAACGGCCGACCGGACGTCGCCAGGCAGCTGCGCACCGGCCGCGGCTGAGGACCGGCGGACCCGGGGGGGCGCCGGCGCCCGCAGCACCGAGCACCTCGACTGGTCTTCGGTCGGTGGCCCGATCGACCTATGGCCGATGTGCCGGCGGTCCCTGCGGCGGTTGGCTGTCCGGCGTGAGCAGCACCGACCGCCCCCGCGCCCGCTGGCGCCCCGTCCTGTCCTGGCTCGTCGGGTTCCTGACGCTCTACCAGGGCGTGGTGCCGCTGATCGTGCGGCCGCTGTTCGAGGCCGACCAGCGCTTCGCCGTCGCGCTCGCCCTGCCGTCGCCGTGGTGGTGGCTGGCCTGCGTGGGGATCATCGTCCTCGGGGTGGGTCTGCTGGCCCTGCTGCACCGGGGCGAGGAGCCCCCGCCGGCGGCCGCGCAGCCGGAGGAGCCTCGGGAGGAGACGGGCACCGAGGGCTACGACGCCCTGAGCGCTCTGGTGCTGCTCGCCGGCATCTACAACGGCCTCGCGCCGTTCGTCAGCCGCCTGCTCTTCGACGGCGAGCTGTTCCTCGCCTTCACCCTCCGCCTGCCGGCGCCGTGGTGGTGGATCGCCTCGCTCGCCGTCCTGGTGCTGACCGTCGTGCTGCTCGCGGCGATCGACCGGGCGAAGGAGCGGGCCACCGGCAGCCGGTAGCCGGTGGCCTCACCCCTCCCCGCATCGCCTGGGGTCAGCGCCTGGCACCACCGGTGGTCGGGTCGTCGTCCCGGCGTCCGGCGGCCGTGGCGCCCTGGGTGGTGTCCCCGACCTCGGATCCCTCGAGCCGCGCGTCGGCCGCCGGTACCTCCTCGACGACGGTCACCGGCGGCGAGGCAGGCACCTGACGCGACTGCTCGGTCTCCGAATCGCTCGTCGAGGTCCTCGAACCGGCCACGGCCGCACCGGCAGCGGCGACCCCGGCCACCGCGGCTGCGCCGGCGGCGACGCCCTTCGCCGAGAGCCCGGCCTTGCCGCTGTCGCCGCGCGACAGGGCCGCGTCCTCGACGCCGGGGGTGCCGGCGCGGACGCCGTGCTCGATCGACCCGCGCCACGCACCGCTCGCGTAGCCCTCGTCCTCGATGAGGGACTTGAACCGCTGCAGGTCCGACTTCACCTGGTGGCCCACGATGCCGAGCTTGTCGCCGGCCTGCTCCACCAGCCCCTCCGGCTCGTACTCCAGGCTCAGGTGGACGATCGTGGAGCCGGGACCGGCGGGTTCGAACCGGACGGCGCCGGCGTTGGTCGCGCCGTCCGTCGCCGCCCAGGCGATCTTCTGGTCGGGGACCTGCTCGAGGATCGCCGCATCCCACTCCCGCCGCACCCCGGCGATCTCGGCCACCCAGTGCAGCCGCCGGTCACCGCGCTGCTGGACCTCCTTGACGCCACTCATGAAGTGCGGGAAGTCCTCGAACTGCGTCCACTGGTCGTACGCCGTGCGTACTGGGACGTCGACCTGGATCGACTGCTCGACCTTGGTGCTCATCGTCGGTTGCTCCTCCGTCGTGGGACCTGCTCCGGCCCACCACCTACCCCGTCACGTGGTCGATGCACCTGTCGCCGCCCCCGGCGGACCCGGCGCCGACGGCTAGCCTCGGGCCATGGGCTACTTCGGCACGCTGGTGTACAGCGAGGGGCGCTGGCGCACGGGACGGCCGACCGCGGTGCCGTTCCTGATGGTCGACGTGCACGACAGCGACATCGCGACCGTCGACTACCGGGCGGCCGACGCGACCGGTGGCCGCTTCTTCCTCGGCTACGAGCCGCGCGTGTACTTCGACGAGCCGGATGCCTCCGCCCCCGTGGACGTCGACGCCGAGGCCGAGGGCTTCGCCCGGTGGGTGCGCGACGCCGTCGGCACCGAGGTCGAGCCGGCCGAGGTGCGTCGGCTGATGGCCTCCCCCGGCGGCGTGCCCCCGACAGACGAGGTGGTCGAGCAGACCGTCGAGCGGCTGCTGGCCGTCTCGGGCCTGCCGATCCCCGAGTGGCCCACCGACGACGACGCGCCGCCCGGCTGAGCCCGCGCACCACCTCCCGGCGCCGTGCCGAGTGAGCCGCCCCTCGTCGGGTAGGAGCCGCGGCGTGCGAGCGATCTCCTACAGCGAACCCGGTGGCCCCGACGTCCTCCAGTTGATCGACCGGCCGGTGCCCGACCCCGGCCCGGGCGAGGTGCGCGTCCGCGTCGCGTTCTCCGGCGTCAACCCCACCGACTGGAAGTCCCGCAGCGCGGCGCAGCCCGGCCCGGACGGCCAGGTGCCGAACCAGGACGGCTCGGGCACCGTCGACGCCGTCGGCCAGGGCGTGGACCCGGCCATGCTCGGCCAGCGGGTGTGGATCTGGGAGGCGGCGTGGCAGCGGCCGTGGGGCACCGCCGCCGAGTTCACCGTCGTCCCGGCCCGGCACGTCGTCCTGCTCGGCGCGGACCCGTCCTTCGAGCTGGGTGCGGCCCTGGGCATCCCCTTCCTCACCGCCCACCGCTGCCTGACCGTCGCCGAGTCGCTGCCCGACCGGCTGGGCCCCGGCTCGCTCACCGGGCACACCGTGCTGGTGCAGGGCGGCGCGGGCGCCGTCGGCAACGCGGCGATCCAGCTGGCCCGCTGGTCCGACGCCACCGTGATCGCCACGGTCAGCAGCCCCCGCAAGGCGCAGCTGGCCGCGGCCGCCGGCGCCGACCACGTCGTGAACTACAGGGACCAGGACGTCGTCGCCGAGGTGCGGAAGATCGCGCCGAAGGGCGTCGACGCGATCGTGGAGGTGTCGGCCGCGGTGAACGCGCCGGTCGACGCCCAGGTGATCGGGATGCACGGCGCGGTCGCCATGTACGCCGACGACGGAGGCGCGGAGGTGACCGTGCCGGTGCGCGCGCAGATGGGACCGAACGCCCGCTGGCAGTTCGTGCTCGTCTACACCGAACCCGAGCGGGCCAAGGTGCTCGGCATCGAGGATGTCTCCACCGCCGTCGCCGACGGCGCCATCCGGGTCGGGGACGACGCCGGGCTGCCGCTGCACCTCTTCCCGCTGGCCGAGACCGCAGGCGCCCACCAGGCGGTGCAGGACGGCGCCGTCGGCAAGGTGCTGATCGACGTCACGGCGTGAGCGGGTGGCGGGCGGCGGGCGGGCGCCCGGATAGCGTGACCCCGGTGACCGACTCCCCCGCGCGCCCGCCGTCCCCGCTGGACCAGCTCGCCGACGGCTTCGTCGAGAGCTACGCCGCGGCGCAGCCGGTGGTCGCCACCTACATCGGGGTGCCCGGCCACGACGACCGGTGGCCGGACCTGAGCACCGACGGGCACGCCGCCCACGCCGAGCTGCTGCGGCGCACGCGCGCGCAGGCCGACGCGCTGGAACCGGTCGACCGGCGCGACGAGATCGCCCGCAGCGCCATGCTGGAGCGGCTCGGCGCCGAACTGGACCGCTACGACGCCGGCTACGCGCAGGCCGACCTGAACACGGTGGACAGCCCTCTGCAGGGCTTCCGCGAGGTCTTCGACCTGATGCCCACCGCGACCGACGAGGACTGGTCCGCGGTCGCGGTGCGGCTCGCCGCGATGCCCAAGGCCCTGCTGGGGTACGCGCGGGGGCTGGACGACGCCGCCGACCGGGGCCGGGTCTCGGCCGCTCGCCAGGTCCGGCTGGCGGCGGAGCGGGCGCGGCAGTGGGCCGGGACGCCGGAGCGGCCCGGCTTCTTCACCCGGCTGGCGCGCGAGGCCCCGGCCGACCCCCGCAGCGCGCTGGGCCGCGACCTGGCCGACGGCGCCGAGCGGGCGTCGGGCGCCCTGCTCGGGTTCGCCGGGCACCTCGAGCGGGTGCTGCTGCCGCTGGCGCCGGACGCCGACGGCGTGGGCCGTGACCGGTACCTGGTCGAGTCCCGCTACCACACCGGCGCGCGGCTGGACCTCGACGAGACCTACGACTGGGGCTGGGCGGAGCTGGCCCGCATCGTCGCCGAGAAGGAGCGCCTCGCCGAGGAGATCGCCCCCGGGCAGGGGGTGGCCGGCGCGATGGCGGTGCTCGACGCCGACCCGGCGCGGATCCTCCGCGGTCGGGAGGCGCTCCAGGCCTGGCTGCAGGAGACCGCCGACCGCGCGGTGGCCGCGCTGGACGGGGTCCACTTCGACATCCCCGAGCCGGTGCGCCGCATCGAGGGCCGGCTCACCCCCACCGCCGGCGAGGGCGTGTACTACACCGCGCCCAGCGAGGACTTCAGCCGGCCGGGCCGGATGTGGTGGTCCCTGCCCGAGGGCGTCGAGGAGATGACGACCTGGCGGGAGGCCACGACGGTCTACCACGAGGGCGTGCCCGGCCACCACCTGCAGATCGGGCAGACGGTCCACGACGCCCAGCGGCTCAACCGCTGGCAGCGACTGCTCTGCTCCTGCTCGGGGAACGCCGAGGGGTGGGCCCTCTACGCCGAGCGGCTGATGGGCGAGCTCGGGTTCCTCGAGGACCCGGGCGACCGGCTCGGGATGCTCGACGCCCAGGAGCTGCGGGCGGCGCGGGTCGTGCTGGACATCGGGCTGCACCTCGACCTGCCGATCCCCGCCGGGGCGGCCGCCGGCTCGCGGTGGGACTACGACGTCGCGCTGGCGTTCCTCCGCCGGCACGTCAGCATGGAGGACGCGATGCGGGTCGACGAGCTGCACCGCTACCTCGGGTGGCCCGGGCAGGCGCCGGTCTACAAGGTGGGCGAGCGGGTGTTCCTCACCTGCCGGGAGGAGGCCCGGCGGCGAGCCGGGGACGCCTTCGACCTGGCGCAGTGGCACCGCGACGTGCTGGCGCTCGGCCAGCTCGGGCTCGACCCGCTGGCCGCCGAGCTCGCCCGCCGCTGAGTCCGGCGGGTCGACTCCCGCGGGTGTGCGCTCGTCGGGGCTACGGGCACCTCGATCACCCCGGGAAGCGCACACCCGCGCGTCCGGCGTCGGATCAGCCGACGCCGAGGTCTCGGGCGATCAGCATCCGCTGCACCTCGCTGGTGCCCTCGCCGATCTCCAGGATCTTGGCGTCGCGGTAGAAGCGGCCGACCGGGAACTCGTTCATGAAGCCGTACCCGCCGTGCACCTGGGTCGCGTAGCGGGCGTTGTCCATCGCCACCTCGGAGCTGTACAGCTTCGCGATCGAGGCCTCGCGCTTGAACGGCTCGCCGCGCAGCATCTTCTCCGCCGCCCGGTAGTAGGCCAGCCGCGCGGTGGAGGCCCGCACCTCCATGTCGGCGATCATGAACTGGACCGCCTGGTTGCGGCCGATCGGCTGCCCGAACGCCTCCCGCTCCCCCGCGTACTTCACCGACTCGTCCACGCACCCCTGGGCCAGCCCGACCGAGAGCGCGGAGATCGCGATCCGGCCCTCGTCGAGGATGGAGAGGAACTGGGCGTAGCCGCGGCCGCGCTGCCCGACGAGGTTCTCCTCGGGCACCCGGCAGTCGTCGAAGGAGAGCTCCCGGGTGTCGGAGGCGTTCCAGCCGACCTTCGAGTACCGCTGGCCGACGGTGAAGCCCGGGGTCCCCGAGGGCACGATGATCGCCGAGATCTCCTTCTTGCCGTCGGGCTTCGTGCCGGTCACCGCGGTCACCGTCACCAGCGACGTCAGGTCGGTGCCGGAGTTGGTGATGAAGGCCTTCGAGCCGTTGATCACCCAGTGCCCGTCCTCCAGGCGAGCCGTCGTGCGGGTGGCCCCGGCGTCCGAGCCGCCGCCGGGCTCGGTGAGGCCGAACGCACCCAGCGCCTCCCCGGTGCAGAGCCGGGGCAGCCACTCGCGCTTCTGCTCCTCGGTGCCGAACCGGTAGATCGGCATGGCGCCCAGCGAGACGCCCGCCTCCACGGTGATCGCCATGGAGCTGTCCACCCGGGCCAGCTCCTCCAGCGCCACGCAGAGGTCGAAGTAGGTGCCGCCCGCGCCGCCGTACTCCTCGGGGAACGGCAGGCCGAACAGCCCGAGCTCCCCCATCTGCCGCACGATGTCGGTCGGGAACTCGTCCCGCTCGTAGAACTCCCCGATCTGCGGGGCGATGACCTCGCGGGCGAACTCCCGCACGGTCGTCCGCAGGGCTTCGGTCTCGTCGCTGAGCCGGTAGTCCAACATCAGTTCTCCTGCTGCTCGGGCCCGGCCGCCGGGGTCACCAGCGCCAGCCGCTCGTCCAGCGCGACCGTCTGGCCCGCCGTCACTCCGAGCTCGGCCACCGTCCCCGCGATGGGGGCGGTGAGCACGTGCTCCATCTTCATCGCCTCGACGACGAGCAGCGGGGTGCCCGCCTCCACCTCGTCGCCGACCGCGGCCCGCACCACCGTCACCGTGCCCGGCATGGGCGAGGTGACGACGCCGTCGCCCCCGGCCGACCCGGCCGACGACGACAGCCGCTCGTGCTCCCGCAGTGCCGTCACGTGCCCGTCGGCGGCCAGCCACACCGTCCCGCCGGAGTGCACGACGGCGTAGCCGGCGGTCTGGTCGCCCACGGTCACGGTCAGCCGATCCCCGTCCCGGATCGCCCGGGCCGGCACCACACCCCCCGCCACCTGGATCTCGGCGGCCGACGAACGGCCGCGCAGCCGCACCTCGACCGGCTCACCGCCGGCGGCCTGCAGACGGCGCACGGTCCACGCGGGCTCGCCCAGCCGCCAGCCGTCGGGTACGTCCCACCGGTCGACGACGGGGCCGGTCGGCTCGCTCTCGACGAGCAGCGCCAGGGCTGCCGCCGCGTAGGCGATGAACGGCACCGGGTCGGGGGTGGTCAGCGCGTCACCCCGCCGCTCGATCAGCCCGGTGTCGAGCGTCCCGGCGACGACGTCGTCATCGGTGAGCAGCGCCCGCAGGAAGGCGGCGTTGGTCGTCACCCCGAGGACGGCGGTGCGGCCGAGCGCGCCGACGAGCCGGGCCCGGGCGGTCTCCCGGTCCGGGCCCCAGGCGACGACCTTGGCCAGCATCGGGTCGTAGTCGGTGCCGACGACCGTGCCCACGGCCAGCGAGCTGTCCACCCGGATGCCGGCGCCGTCGGGCTCCACCAGCCCCAGCACCGTGCCGGCCTGCGGGAGGAAGCCGCGCGCCGGGTCCTCGGCGTAGAGCCGCCCCTCGATCGCGTGCCCGTCGAGGGAGACGTCGTCCTGGTCCACGGGCAACCGCTCGCCCGCCGCCACCCGCAGCTGCAGCTCGACGAGGTCCAGGCCGGTGACGCACTCGGTGACGGGGTGCTCGACCTGCAGCCGGGTGTTCATCTCGAGGAAGAAGAAATCGCGCGGCCGGTCGGCGTCGACGATGAACTCGACCGTGCCGGCGCCGGTGTACCCGACGGCCTTCGCCGCCTCGACCGCCGCCCGGCCCATGGTGGCGCGCATGCCGGTGTCCAGCAGCGGCGACGGCGCCTCCTCGATCACCTTCTGGTGCCGGCGCTGGAGCGAGCACTCGCGCTCGCCGAGGTGGATGACGTTCCCGTGGGCGTCCCCCAGCACCTGCACCTCGATGTGCCGCGAGTTGCCGACGTAGCGCTCCACGAGCAGGGTGTCGTCGCCGAAGGAGCTCCTCGCCTCGCGGCGCGCCCCGGCGATCGCGTCGGACAGCTCGTCGGCGGAGCGGACGACCCGCATGCCCTTGCCGCCACCGCCCGCGCTCGGCTTGAGCAGCACCGGGAAGCCGACGGCGACGGCGGCGTCGGCGACCTCGGCGTCGGTCATCCCGGGCTCCGTGCGGCCCGGCACGACCGGGACCCCGGCGGCCATGACCGTCTGCTTGGCGCGGATCTTGTCGCCCATGGCCTCGATCGCGGCTACCGGCGGGCCGATGAAGACGATCCCCGCCTTCTCGCACGCGCGGGCGAACTCCACGTTCTCCGACAGGAAGCCGTAACCGGGGTGGATCGCCTGGGCGCCGGTGGCGGCCGCGGCCTGCAGCACCCGCGCGACCGACAGGTAGCTCTGCGCCGCAGGAGCCGGCCCGATGTGCACGGCGACGTCGGCCACGCGGGTGTGCAGCGCCCCGGCATCGGCGTCGCTGTAGACGGCGACCGACCGGATGCCCATCTCCCGCAGGGTGCGGATGACCCGGACGGCGATCTCGCCGCGGTTCGCGACCAGGACGGTGTCGAACATGCCTCGCCTCACTGCTCCCTCGCCGACGCTCTGACAGTGAGTGCGTGTGCACTCAGCGGACGAGCGCCGCCGAACCAGGGGAACTCGGTGCCGGGGTTCACGCCGGTCACATCCGGAAGACGCCGTAGCCGACGTCCTCGAGCGGCGCGTTGGCGCAGGCGGACAGGGCGAGGCCGAGCACGGTGCGGGTCTGGGCGGGGTCGATGACGCCGTCGTCCCAGAGCCGCGCCGTGGCGTAGTAGGGGTGGCCCTGGGACTCGTACTGGTCGCGGATCGGCGCCTTGAACGCCTCCTCCTCCTCGGCCGGCCACTCCTCCCCGCGGGCCTCGATGCCGTCCCGGCGGACCGTCGCCAGCACCGACGCCGCCTGCTCCCCGCCCATCACCGAGATGCGGGCGTTGGGCCAGGTGAACAGGAAGCGGGGCGAGTACGCCCGGCCGCACATCGAGTAGTTGCCGGCTCCGAACGAGCCGCCGATGACCACGGTCAGCTTCGGCACCCGGGCGCAGGCGACGGCGGTGACCATCTTCGCGCCGTGCTTGGCGATGCCGCCGGCCTCGTAGTCGCGGCCGACCATGAAGCCGGTGATGTTCTGCAGGAACAGCAGCGGGATCTTCCGGCGGTCGCACAGCTCGATGAAGTGCGCGCCCTTGAGTGCCGACTCGGCGAAGAGCACGCCGTTGTTGGCGACGATCCCGACGGGGTGCCCGTGCAGCCGGGCGAAGCCGGTGACCAGCGTCTGCCCGTAGAGCGGCTTGAACTCGGCGAACCGGCTGCCGTCGACCAGCCGGGCGATGACCTCGCGGACGTCGTAGGGGGTGCGCGGATCCGGCGGCACCACCTCGTAGATCGACTCCGGCGGGTGCTGCGGCTCCTCGACCGGCTCCAGGTCCCACGGCCGGGGCTCCCGCGGCCCGAGGGTGGACACGATCTGCCGGACGATCTGCAGGGCGTGCGCGTCGTCGTCGGCCAGGTGGTCGGTGACCCCGCTGACCCGGCTGTGCAGGTCTCCCCCGCCGAGCTCCTCGGCGGTGACCACCTCGCCGGTCGCGGCCTTCACCAGCGGCGGGCCGCCCAGGAAGATCGTGCCCTGCTCGCGGACGATCACCGCCTCGTCGCTCATCGCGGGCACGTACGCGCCCCCGGCGGTGCAGGAGCCCATCACCGCCGCGATCTGGGCGATGCCGGCCTTGGAGAGGTTCGCCTGGTTGTAGAAGATCCGGCCGAAGTGCTCGCGGTCGGGGAAGACCTCGTCCTGCATCGGGAGGAAGGCGCCGCCGGAGTCGACCAGGTAGATGCACGGCAGCCGGTTGTGCAGCGCCACCTCCTGGGCGCGCAGGTGCTTCTTCACCGTCATCGGGTAGTAGGTGCCGCCCTTGACGGTGGCGTCGTTGGCGACGACGACGCACTCGCGGCCGGAGACGCGGCCGATACCCGTGATGATCCCCGCCGCCGGCGCCTCGCCGCCGTAGAGGCCGTGCGCGGCCAGCGGCGACAGCTCGAGGAAGGGGCTCCCCGGGTCGAGCAGCGCGTCGACCCGCTCGCGGGGCAGCAGCTTTCCGCGAGCGGTGTGCCGCTCGCGGGCCCGCTCGCCGCCGCCGAGACCCACCGCGCGCAGCTGGCCGGCCAGATCGGCGACGAGCTCCGCGTGCGCCGCGGCGTTGCGGGCAGCGCCCGCCGGGTCGGCCGACAGGGCGTGGGAGAGCACCGGTGCGTCCACGGGGCAGAGGTTAACCACGGTTCACGGTGAGGTCCACCCCACTCGTCGTGGGGTTAACCGATGTTCACCGGCGGGGCTAGCATCCGTCGCATGACGTCGGCCGGCACGGATCTGGGCGCGGACGCCCGCGCGCAGGACGCCGCCATGCATGCCGATGCCGCCCGCCCGTCCCGGCGGGAGCAGATCCTGCAGGCGGCCGCCCGGCTGTTCGCCGAACGCGGGTCCCGCGCGGTGGGGGTGGACGACGTCGGCGCGGCCGTCGGGGTGACCGGGCCGGCGATCTACCGGCACTTCGCCAGCAAGGACGCGATGCTCGCCGAGATGCTGCTGCGCATCAGCGCGCGCCTCGCCGACGGCGGCCGCGACCGGGTGGCGGCCGCGGGCAGCGACCCCGCCGCCCAGCTGCGTGCGCTCATCGACTTCCAGGTCGACTTCGCGCTGGACAACCCGGCGCTGATCGTCGTGCACGACCGGGACCTCGGCTCCCTGCCCGAGGCCGAGGCCGCGCAGGTGCGCCGGCTGCAGCGCCGGTACGTCGAGGTGTGGGTGGCCGTGCTGGCGCGGGTGCACCCGGGCGCCGAGGCGGCCGCCTGCCGGGCCCGCGCGCACGCCGTCTTCGGGCTGATCAACTCCACCCCGCACAGCGCCGGCCGGCTGACCCGCCCCGCGATGGCCGAACTCCTCAACGCGATGGCCTGGGCGGCGGCCACCACCTGAGGTGCGGGCGCCGGGAAGGACCTCAGCCCTCCGGGAGAGGTGGCACCGGCAGCGCGAGCCCGTCCGAGGCCACCTTGTCCACCGCCGCCGCACCACCCGGCCCCGGCGCACCGGCCCACGCGCTCTCGACCACGGTGACGGTCGACCCCGACACCGCGCTGGCGTACTCCGCCGACCGCAGCCCTACCGGGCCGCCGTCGTAGGTGACCCCCTCGCGCAGCAGGTCGTTGACGTTGCCGCTGCCGTCGCGGTCGGTGAGAGCACGCAGCTCCCGGGCCGCGGCGGGGTCGGACATGGCGACCCGCGACACCGAGACCACCACCGGGGCGCCGCCGACCTCGGCCGAGTAGAGCGCCCGGGAGAGCCCGGTGCAGTCGGTCGCGGCGAAGAAGCCGGCCACCTCCCCGTAGGCGTGCCCGGCGCAGGTGTCGTCCACCTGCACGGCCTCCACCGTGTAGGCGGTGCCGTTCACCTCCCGCACCTCGCCGATCGTGGGACCCGCCGCGACGGCGTCGGACGGCGACCCGTCGTCGCCCGCGGCGCCCTCGCCCCCGGAGCCGTCGCCGCCGAGCAGCAGGGCGGCGATCGCGCAGACGGCCACCAGGGCCACCACCGCCGCGATCAGCGCAGCGGCCCGCCGGCGGTCGCCCGGCGCCCGCGCCTCGCCCCGACCGGATGCGGTGGCACCCCACGCCGGGGACAGCGGCGGGCGCCCGGGCGGCTCCGCGGCCCGGGGCACTGGCGGCTCCGCGGCCCGGGGCGCGGCCGGGAGCACCGCCGTGCGGGGCCCGGGCGGGGTGGCCGCGTCGTCGTCCTCGGGCACGGTGCGTCCCGCGACGTCGTCCTCGCGCTCGGTGCGTCCCGCGTCGCCGTCCGCGGCGCCGACGAGCCCGGCGGCACGCGGCGGTGCCGGCGCGCCCCCCACCTCGACGGTGTCCCGCTGCACGGCGACGCCCGGCGCGGAGCCCGTGGGCGCCGCCGCCGCCACTGCGGCGGCGTGCGCGGAGGCCACCGAGGCGGCGACCGCGCGGGCCACGGCGGTGGCGCTCAGCGGATCGCCGTCGTACGCCGCGCCGGCGGCGCCGTCGCGCGGCTCCCTGTCGGGCGTGCCCGGCGGGGTGATCGCCGGGGAGGCGGCCATCGCGGCCGGGGTCAGCAGCTCGGGGCGGCGGAGGACGTACGGCGAGTACGGGAAGGCCTCGCCGTTGAGCTCCTCGACCGTGGGCCCCCGGCCGGGCAGCTCCAGCGCCGCGAGGGCCGCCCGCACGTCGGCGGTGGTCCACAGCCGGGGGTTGTCGACCCCGGCGTGCCGTGCGGCGCGGGCGAACGCGAGCAGGAGGGAGCGGGGGTCCAGCGTGGCCACCAGGTCGCCCTCGCCCAGGTCGCCGTCGGCCGGGACCAGCCCGGTGATCTCGCCGACCAGGACGGTGAGACGCGCGATCCGCCCGGGCTGCAGGCCGGCGCGCCGCAGCTTCACCGCGGTGTCCATGCCCGCTCGCATGAGCCCGTCGAGCGGCGTCGAGCCGCCCCCGGCCTGGTGCAGCACCTGCTCGGGCCCGTCCCCCGGGGCGGCGATCGTCCACGGGCCTTCGGGCTTCGCCGTCACCACACCGGACTGCCGGGGGACCTCGACCACGCGGATGACGGCGAGACCCTCGGGCACCAGCAGCACCGCGTCGGACTGCCGGCGGCCCAGCGGCTCGTCCACCAGCGGCAGGGAGGCCACCACGGCCGCCCGCACGGAACCACCGGTGCCCCACCGCTCGAGCTCCCCGAAGAACGCGCGCTCGCCCGCCGTCTCCAGCGGCGCCGGGGTCAGGACCAGCACGTCGTCCTCCGGGCGGTCGGGTTCTGCGGTCAGGAGATCCGTCGGCTGGGTCCCGGCGCGGGGCACCGACGGCGACCCCGCGGGGCAGCCGCCACCGACGCTACGTCATCGCCGCGACCTCTCCCGTCGCGCTCGGCGTCGCCCGGCGGGTTCAGGCGGGGACGGGTTCGGCGGCCGCCGGCTCGTCCGGGACGCGCCACCGCGCCAGCCAGGTGCTGGCGGCCAGCACGTCGACCGCCGCCCACAACGCGCCGAACGCGACGGCCACCGGCAGCGCCGACCACCAGTTCCAGGGCGGGAGCAGGCCCAGCGACTCCAGCGGGAAGGCGACGGCGTAGACCGCCGCGGCGACCGCCGGACCCGCCACCCAGCCGGGGACCCGGCGATCGGCGGCGACGTCGACGAGCAGCGCGCCCACGACGAGCACCACCGGGAGCACCGACGGCGGGAAGCCCGTCGCCACCAGCCCGAGCCACATGACGCCGCGGTAGCCGAGGTAGACGACGGCGATCACCGTCGCCGTCCAGCGCAGCGCGACGACCCGGCGGGCCACCACGAGCGCCAGCAGGCCGGCGCAGATCAGCCACGCCGGGTGCACCCACGACGGCACCGGGAGCATGAACATGGCCGGCGACTGACCCTGCGAGGCGGCGAAGTCCAGCAGCTGCGGCTCGGCCGTCGTCCGGCCGGCGTCGTAGGCCTCCAGCGACAGCACCCCGTACTCCTGGTGCTGGTTGGGGAAGACCACGTTCTCGACGAAGAACAGCCACAGGCCCAGCGAGACGAGGTCGCGGGTGCGCCCCGGCGCCGCGTACAGCCACCACCCGCGCAGCGCGCCGGCCAGCATGATCGCCGTCCCCAGGTACAGGAGCGCGTGGCTGGGGCTCCAGCTGGTGATGTCCAGCCCGTTGATCCGGTGGTTGACGATGTCGACCGGGACAGCGACGAGGAACGTGGCGGTGCCCACCTGCATCAGCCGCAGCGCACGCCGGTCCACGCCGTACCCGCTGTAGCTGTGGAACAGCACCAGCACGACGACGACGACGGTGCCCACCGTGTTGAGCAGGTGCGGCGGAGCCAGGTCGTCACGCAGCCACATGAAGTGCCAGGAGACGTCCCAGGACGACCCCAGCATCTTCAGCAGGAAGGCCGCCAGCCACGCGGTGTAGACCCAGCGCAGCTCGGTCTGGGTGGTGGGCCGCCCGGGCCGACCGGGGGTCACGTACGCCGTCCACAACCACCGGAGCAGGGCGATCGGGTGGGCCAGGCCGGCGCGGAACGTGCCCGGCGCCTGTGGCACGGGCGTGGCGACGGGAGCGGGTGCAGAGGACACGGGGATCTTTCTGACGGCGGGCGTTCGGGCGACCCTAACGGTGATCAGCGCCGTTTCCGAGCCTTCCGATCGCGCGTCCGCGGCGGCTGGGATGCGCGTGGACACGAGGGGTGATCGGGGCGGCCGGGGCGCGCGGTGCGTACTGTCGGACGACGTGGCGGAGAACGGCGGGCACCTGGTCTGGATCGACTGCGAGATGACCGGGCTGGACCTCACCAAGGACAAGCTGATCGAGGTCGCGGTGCTGATCACCGACTCCGAGCTGAACGTCCTCGACCCGGGCCTGGACCTCATCATCGCCGCCGACGACGCCGACCTCGACGGCATGACCGACTTCGTGGCCGAGATGCATGCGAAGTCGGGGCTGACCGACGCCGTCCGCGCCGCCACGCTCTCCCTCGCCGAGGCCGAGCAGCAGATCCTGACCTACGTGAAGCGGTTCGTCCCCGACCGGCGCACCGCCCCGCTGTGCGGCAACTCGATCGGGACCGACCGTGGTTTCCTCGCCCGGGACATGCCCGAGCTCGACGACCACCTGCACTACCGGATGGTCGACGTCTCCTCGGTGAAGGAGCTGGCCCGCCGCTGGTTCCCCCGCGTCTACTTCGCGCAGCCGCCCAAGGGGCTGGCCCACCGGGCACTGGCCGACATCATCGAGTCGGTGCGGGAGCTGGCGTACTACCGGCGGACGCTGTTCGTGGCCGCACCCGGGCCCAGCGGCGAGCAGGCCAAGCAGGCCGCCGACGAGGTCATCGACTCGTTCGCCGAGCTGCTGTCGGCGGGAGACGCCGGCGCCGCCTGACGACGGCGACTCCCCCGGCGGGCCGCCGCGGGGGCTCCGGTATCGTTGGCGCGTTCCCCCGGGCCGTCGCGCCCGGACGGACGCACGGTGGGTGTAGCTCAGCTGGTAGAGCACCAGGTTGTGATCCTGGGTGTCGCGGGTTCGAGCCCCGTCACTCACCCCAGCGGTGGAGGCCCTGGTCAGGCGACTGACCAGGGCCTTCGTCCGTACCGGCGCCTCGATGCTGCGGTCGAGCGTGGCCGCGTCGTAGCCGAACACGTCGATCAGCCGCGCGTCCACGATCAGGGTTCCGGTGGTCAGATCCCGATCGAAGGAATCGATGCCCGCAGCCGCCACGGCCAGGGCCGGCGTCGACCTTCTCGCTGCCGCCGGCGGGCCCCGCGGACCGGCCGTGACGGTGCCCGTGCCGGGGCCGACCTCACTGCAGGTCCACGAACCGCTCGACGTCGGTCGGACGGCCGGCGACGACGATTTCGCAGCCGTAGGTGAGCACGGTGTCGGTGGCCGCGTGGGTGTAACCACCGCCGAGCTCGGGCTTGACCGAGACAACGGTGACGCGGTGCTTCTTGCGCAACCCGGACTGCCCCAGCGGCACTCCCACCAGCTCGCGCGGCGGTTTGGTGGTGGCGAGCGCCCACTCCTCGTCCAGCCAGACCCAGTCCAGCAGGCGACCGGAGACCACGTGGGCCACCCGTTCCCCCATCTCGTGCTCCGGGAAGACGACGTGGCGGGCACCGATGCGCTCGAGGATCTTGCCGTGCTGGGCGCTGAGCGCCTTGGCCCAGATGTGCGGGACGCCGAGTTCCGCCAACAGCGAGGTGGCGAGGATGCTGGCCTCCACGCCGGTGCCGATGGCGACCACGACGCGGCGGAACTCGCCGAGGCCCAGCTCGTTGAGGGTCTCCAGATCGGTGGCGTCGGCGACGACGGCGTGGCTCAGCTGCCCGGACAGTCGCTGCACGACGTGCGGGCGGCTGTCGACGGCCAGCACCTCGGTGCCGCTGCGGGTCAGCTCCAGCGCTATGGCGGTGCCGAAGCGGCCCAGCCCGATGACGGCGACCGGGTCCTTGCGACTAGCCAACGATGATCCTCTCCTCGGGCAGCTGGAAGCGGCGGCCGCGCTCGCGGAGGGCGAGGGCCGAGGCCAGGGTGAGCGGGCCGATCCGGCCGATGAACATGAGCAGCACCACCACGAGTTGCGCGGCAGGTGGCAGGTCGGCGGTGATGCCGGTCGACAGGCCGACGGTGGCGACCGCAGACACCGCCTCGAACAGCGCCCGGTCGAGGGCGACGTGCGTGAGCGCCTCCAGCGTCAGGGCAGCCAGGATCACCAGCCCCATGCCGAGCAGAGCCACGGCCAGAGCCTGTCGTTGGTTGGTGCCCGGGACCCGGCGTCGACCGACCTCGACATCAGCGTCACCACGCAGTTCGGCCCAGAGCACGTACGCCAGGAGCCCGAACGTGGTCACCTTGATCCCGCCCGCCGTGCCGGCAGACCCGCCGCCGATGAACATCAGCGTGTCCGTGAGGAGCAGCGTCTCCGGCTGCAGCGCGGCGATGTCGACGTTGTTGAACCCCGCACTGCGCGGCACCACCGCGGCGACGAATGCGGCCATCACCGTGGCGCCCGGGCACAGCGGACCCAGCGTGGCGGGGTTGCGCGCCTCGGCGGCCAGGTAGCCGAGCGTCCCGATCACGAGCAGGGCGACCGTCACGACCACGGTGACGCGGGTCAGCACCGACCACGTGCCCGGCCGACGCCACGAGCGGGCCAGCTCGAACACCACCGGGAAGCCCAGCCCGCCGACGATGACCGCGACGGCCATGGTCAGGCTGATCCACGGGTCGGCCACGTACTGCACGATGCTGTCGGCGTTGAGAGCGAATCCGGCGTTGTTGAACGACGAGATGGCGTGGAACACGCCGGAGTAGGCAGCGGACGGGAGTGGTTCGGCGTACTCGGTCGCGAAGCGGACCGCCAGCACGACGGCCACCAGTACCTCGGAGGCGAGGCTGAAGAGAACCACGTTGCGGATGACGCGTCGGACCTCGGACGCGGAGAGCGATTTCGTCTCGGCCTGGGCGACCAATCGGGCCCGCAGTCCCAGGCGCTGGGACAGGAGCAGCACGAGCAGGCTGGCCACCGTCATGATGCCGAGCCCACCGGCCTGGATCAGGAGGAGGAGCACTGCCTGACCGAAGCCTGACCAGTAGGTGCCGGTGTCCACGGTGACCAGACCGGTGAGGCTCACCGCCGAGGTGGCCTGGAAGAGGGCGGCGAGGACATCAGCCCGCCCCGGCCCGGCGGTGGCGACAGGCAAGGAGAGCAGCCCGGTGCCGGCAGCGACGGCCACGGCGAATCCGAAGGCGATCATGCGGCCCGGATGGCGTCGGCCGACGGTGCGCACGCTCACGAACGACACCACGGCAGCGGCAACCGGCGGCTACGCCGACCGACCGACCCGCTGACGCGGCCCCGCATCTCCCCCACCTCTGCCCGAGCGCGAATGATCCACGAAGAGGATAGCAGTACGATCGGTAGGCTCTAAGTATCGTTCGGAATGTCACCCGCTCCGCCCTCGGCCGGCCCGTCCGCCATGCGGCCTCCCGGTTGTGAGCCCCGCCGCCCGCCCCTCTGACCGCACCACGACTGAGAGCCGCTCGATGTCTGCGCCCACCACCGACCAGCCGTACCGCTGGGAGAATGCCCGCGTCCTGTGGACGTTCGTCAGGCCTCACCGACGGACGCTGCTCGGCGCCCTCGTACTGGGTTTCGGCGCTTCGGCTGCCGCCCTCGCCACGCCACTGGTCACCAAGCAAGTGCTGGACAACCTCGGCGCGCCGCAGGACCTGCTCCCACCCATCGCCCTCCTTCTCGGGCTTCTGCTCGTCGGCTCACTCCTCGGCCTGTCCCAGTGGATGCTCCTCGGACGCGTCGCCGAGCAGATCGTGCTGGATGCCCGGACGTCGCTGGTGCGCCGCTTCTTCAGCGCCGTCGTCCCAACCTTGCGCGAACGGTCCGCCGGCGAGCTCGTCACCAGGGTGACCAGTGACACGGTCCTGTTGCGCGAGGCTGCCTCGGGGAGCCTCGTCGGCATCGCCAACAGCGCCGTCACCCTGATCGGTGCGGTGGTCCTCATGGGCGTCCTGGACCTCGTGCTGCTGTCGGCCGTCGCCGTCGGGGTCCTGGTCATCGGGATCGTCGTCGCGCTACTCATGCCACGCATCACCGAGGCGGAGCGGAGCGCGCAGGCGTCGGTGGGTCGCCTGGGCGGCGTGCTGGAAACCGGGCTCCGAGCGTTGCGGACCGTCAAGTCCAGCGGTGCAGAGACGCGGGAGAGCGAGCGGGTCATCACCGAGGCCCGCGCATCGGCGGAGCACAGCATCCGAGGCGTCCGCATTTCGGCCATCGCCTGGACGATTGCCGGAAGCGGCATCCAGTTGGTGATCATCGGCATCCTCACCCTCGGCGCCTGGCGGGTGAGCACCGGCGCGCTGGCCGTCTCCACCCTCGTAGCCCTGCTCCTGTACGCCTTCCAGACCGTCGACCCGATCAGCGAACTCACCATGAACGTCACGCAGCTGCAGGCCGGAATGGCCGCCGCTGCGCGGATCCGCGAGGTGGAGGACATCCGGATCGAGGACGTGACGGCGGGCGACGACGTGCCGGCGCGAACGGGCACCACCGCTGACAACGGGCCGATCCTGACACTCGACGGCGCGAGCGTGACCTACCCCGGCCGGTCGCGCACCGCCGTCCACGACCTTTCCCTCACCGTGCCCCGGACCGGGCACATCGCTCTCGTCGGACCGTCCGGCGCCGGCAAGAGCACCGTCATGTCACTGATGCTGCGCTTCATCGCACCGGACCGCGGCTCCTTGACCATGGAGGGAGTCCCGTTCGACCAGCTGAGCATCGGCGCCGTCCGTTCCCGGATCGCCTACGTGGAGCAGGAGTCCCCGCTGCTGACCGGGACCGTGCGGGACAACGTGCTGTTCCGCCACCCCGACGCCGCCGACGACGAAGCCTGGGCGGCGCTGTCGGCGGTCCAGCTCAGCGACACCGTCGCGCGACTGGACCGCGGGCTCGACCACCCGGTGAGCGACACCACGCTGTCCGGCGGGGAACGTCAGCGCCTCGCACTGGCCCGTGCCATCGTCCGCCCACCGGCGATCCTGCTCCTCGACGAGGCCACCGCTCAGCTGGACGGGTTGACCGAGGCAGCGATCCAGGAGGTCATCCGTCAGGTGGCCCGGCACGGAGCTGTCGTCACCATCGCGCACCGGCTCTCCACGGTGCTCGACGCCGACCAGATCCACCTCATGGAGGACGGTCGGATCCGCGCGACCGGCACGCACCAAGAACTCTTGGGCGCCGATGAGATGTACCGAGGCCTGGTCGAGGCGCTCCGCATCGCCGGCTAACCCACGACAGTCCGCCGCGACCTGACTCGCGTGTGACTCCGTCCACATGGTTGGCTGTGCGTACCGTTTGGTATGTACAGTCGGAGCGTGAGCAGCTCCCCTTCCTCGACCCCCGCCTCCATCCCTAGCGGGCAGGCGGCCGATCCGACCGCAGGCGGAGGGGCCCGGCGCTGGGCCGCCTTGGCCGGGCTGACCCTGGCCGTCACCCTGCTGGCCGTCGACGGAACCGTTCTGGCCCTGGCCGCACCCGCACTCACGGCCGATCTCAACGTGACGTCGACGCAGCTGCTGTGGATCGGCGACGCCTACTCCTTCGCGCTGGCCGGCCTGCTGATCACCATGGGCACACTGGCCGACCGCATCGGCCGCAAGAAGCTGCTGCTCATCGGGGCCACCGGCTTCGGCCTGGCCTCACTCCTCGCTGCCTTCGCCCCGGGCGCCGGCTGGCTGATCGTCGCCCGCGTCCT
This sequence comes from Blastococcus sp. SYSU DS0616, assembly GCF_054051015.1. Lineage (NCBI taxonomy): Bacteria > Bacillati > Actinomycetota > Actinomycetes > Geodermatophilales > Geodermatophilaceae > Blastococcus > Blastococcus sp. SYSU DS0616. The sequence continues at coordinate 1,220 of NZ_JBJHAJ010000008.1, read as the reverse complement.
GCTCGGGGTCGCCGGCGCCACCCTGATGCCCTCGACCCTTTCCCTGGTCCGCAACCTGTTTCCCGAGCCCCGTCTCCGTACCCGTGCCATCGCCATCTGGGCGGCCGGTGGCACCGGCGGAGCCGCGCTGGGCCCGCTGGTCGGCGGCGTCCTGCTGGAGCACTTCTGGTGGGGCTCGGTCTTCCTCATCAACCTGCCGGTGATGGCCGCCGTGCTGGTCGTGGTCGCGCTCTTCGTCCCCGAGTCCCGCAACCCCCGCCCAGGAACCTTCGATCTGGGCGGCGCCGTGATGTCGCTCGTGGGGATCGTGTCACTGGTGTGGGCGGTCAAGCACACCGCTCAGGACGGCATTGATGTCCTCGGCATCGCCTCGGCGATCCTGGGAGCGGTCGTCCTCACGCTGTTCGTCCGCCGTCAGCGGCGACACCCCTCGCCACTGGTCGACGTCAGCCTCTTCGCCCGTCCGGCATTCACCGGCACTGTCGTGGCGAGCCTCCTCGCCGTCTTCGCGTTCAGCGGCCTGCTGTTCTTCTTCTCCCAGTACCTCCAGCTGGTCAAGGGCTACTCCCCCCCTCCAGGCCGGCATCCGCGAGCTCCCGCTCACCATCGCAGCGGTGGTGGTGATCGTGATCATCGCGCCACTGGTGAGCCGTCTGGGCTTGGGCCGCACGCTGGGCGCGTCCCTGTTCGTGGCCGCTTCCGGCCTGGTTGTGCTGGCCGTGGCCGAGGGCGGAACGAGCTACGCAGGCCTGGCACTCGGCCTGGTCATCGTCGGGCTGGGCTTCGGGGTCACCTTCACCACCGCGACCGACGCCGTCCTCGGGGCCGTCCCACCGCAGCGCTCCGGTGCGGCGTCGGCCATCTCGGAAATGTCCTACGAGTTGGGCATCGCCCTGGGCATCGCCCTGCTGGGCACGCTGCACACCATCGTGTATCGCGCTTTCCTGCCGGACCTCTCCGGCCTCACCGCGTCCGCACGGGACGCAGTCAGCGAATCCCTGGCGTTCGGCACCTCCGCTCTCATGAATGGCGGCGACAACCGACTGCTCACCGCGGCCCAGGACGCCTTCAGCCACTCGATGCAGATCACGTCAGTGATCGCAGCCGTGCTGCTCGTCGTCGCCGGCGCGGTGGCGTGGAAGGTGGTGCCGGCGTCGCAGACCCAGCTCACCGACGACAGCTGAGGGTCGGCGTCCGTCATGCGACCCGCATGACGGACG